>NZ_JBNWCP010000006.1:0-349254 GCF_053522345.1 Agrobacterium sp. 22-226-1 | reverse complement strand
TATTGCCTCCGACCAAATCACCAGTCGGGGCGATAGAATCAGAATTCCGCAGCCAGGGGAATCCTCAATGCGATTCCGCGTTCAATGGACGTGCTCTAGGCCGGGCCGGCAAACTGCTCGGTGGAAACGGCATGCAGCGCCCTGCCGGTCCTGAAAAAGCTTTCGATATTGCCGATCGTGGTGTCCGAGATGTTCCTGAGGGCCTCCTGCGTGAAGAAGCCCTGATGGCCGGTGACCAGAACATTGGGGAAGGTCAGCAGCCGCGCGAAAACATCGTCGCGCAGCACGTCGTTGGAAAGATCCTCGAAAAAGAGATCGGCCTCTTCTTCATAGACATCGATGCCGAGACTGCCGATGGTGCCGTCTTTCAGACCCGCAATCGCGGCCTGCGTGTCAATGATGGCGCCGCGGCTGGTATTGACGAGCATTACGCCCTTTTTCAGAAGCGGCAGCGTCTCCCGGCGAATGAGGTGACGGGTCTCCGGTGTGAGCGGGCACATCAGCGCCAGAATGTCCGATGTTCGAAATAGTTCCTCGCGCGTGACGTAGACTATGCCCAGTGCTTCGCAATCCGGATTTGGCCGGACGTCATGGCCGACGAGACGGCAGCCGAAGCCGGCCGCAATGCGCGCGAAAATTGCCCCGATCTTGCCCGTACCGACAATGCCGACTGTCTTGCCGTGAAGGTCGAAGCCGAGAAGACCATCGAGGGCGAAGTTTCCTTCGCGGACACGGTTATAGGCGCGATGGATCTTGCGGTTGAGCGACAGGATGAGCGCCATGGTGTGTTCGGCGACCGCATAGGGCGAGTAGGCCGGCACGCGCGCAATGGTCAGGCCGAGCTTTTCGGCGGCGGCGAGATCGACCTGATTGAAACCGGCGCAGCGCAGGGCGATGAGCCGGATACCCATTTCCGCAAGCTTTTCAAGCACCGGCCGCGACAGGTCGTCATTAACGAAGGCGCAGATCGCCGCCGCTCCCTCCGCCAGCGCCACTGTCTCGAGAGACAGACGTGCTTCGTAATATTGCATCCGCATGCCAGCGTGGGCGGCAGCGTCAAGGAACTGCCTGTCATAGGGCTTGGCGCTGTAGACCACGATCCGCATCTGTTTCTCCAGTCTCCAAACGAAAGCTGCCGTTACAGTGCGACGCGTCCGGCAGCTATCTTAGCTGCGAAGGCCCGGTGCTTCCTGTCCCGTGCTTTCGACATATTCGGTATAGCCGCCGCCATATTGGTGGATGCCATCGGGCGTGAGTTCCAGCACCCGGTTCGAAAGCGCGGCCAGGAAATGGCGGTCGTGCGAAACGAACAGCATCGTGCCTTCATAATCCGACAGGGCCTTGATAAGCATTTCCTTGGTGTCGAGATCGAGATGGTTGGTCGGCTCGTCCAGCACGAGGAAGTTCGGCGGATCGAACAGCATGGCCGCCATGACGAGACGGGCCTTTTCGCCGCCGGACAGAACACGGCAACGTTTTTCCACGTCGTCGCCGGAAAAGCCGAAACAGCCGGCAAGGGCGCGCAACGGCGCCTGCCCCGCTTTCGGAAAACGCTCCTCCAGCCATTCGAGAATGGTGCTGTCGCCATCCAGAACATCCATGGCGTGCTGGGCGAAATAGCCGAGTTTGACGCTGGCGCCGAGCGTGATATTGCCGGAATCCGGTTCCGTCGTGCCGGTCACCAGCTTCAGCAGCGTCGATTTTCCAGCGCCGTTGACACCCATGATGCACCAGCGTTCCTTGCGCCGAACCATGAAATCGAGCTCGCCATAGATCTTGCGGCTGCCATAGGCCTTGTTCACCTTCTTCAGCGCCACAACATCCTCGCCTGAGCGAGGAGCGGGGGCAAATTCGAAAGCCACCGTCTGACGCCGTTTGGGAGGCTCGACGCGGTCGATCTTCTCGAGTTTCTTCACGCGGCTCTGCACCTGCGAGGCGTGCGAAGCGCGGGCCTTGAAGCGTTCGATGAACTTGATTTCCTTGGCGAGCATGGCCTGCTGGCGTTCGAACTGCGCCTGCTGCTGCTTTTCGTTCTGCGCACGCTGCTGTTCGTAAAAGCCGTAATCACCGGAATAGGTGGTGAGATTGCCGGCATCGATTTCGATGATCTTGGTGACGATGCGGTTCATGAATTCGCGGTCATGCGACGTCATCAGCAAAGCGCCGTCGTAATTCTTCAGGAAATCTTCGAGCCAGATCAGGCTTTCGAGATCGAGATGGTTCGACGGTTCGTCGAGCAGCATCACATCCGGGCGCATCAAGAGGATACGCGCAAGCGCCACGCGCATCTTCCAGCCTCCGGAAAGCTTGGAAACATCGCCGTCCATCATCTCCTGGCTGAAGCTCAACCCGTCCAGCACTTCGCGCGCTCGGCCTTCCAGCGCGTAACCGTCCAGTTCCTCATAACGCGCCTGCACTTCGCCGTAACGTTCGATGATGGTGTCCATCTCGTCCATCCGGTCGGGATCGGACATGGCGGCTTCCAGTTCCCGAAGCTCCGCCGCCACTTCGCTGACGGGGCCTGCCCCTTCCATGACTTCCGCGACGGCCGAGCGGCCGGACATTTCACCGACATCCTGATCGAAATAACCGACCGTCATGCCCTTTTCGACGACGACCTGGCCCTCGTCGGGCTGCTCTTCGCCGGTGATCATCCGGAACAGCGTGGTCTTGCCGGCACCGTTCGGACCGACAAGGCCGATCTTCTCGCCGCGATTGAGCGCGGCGGAGGCCTCGATATAGAGAATACGGTGACTGTTCGACTTGCTGATGTTTTCGATGCGGATCATGACAGGGCCTGTGAATGGGAGCGGCCCTCCTATGCCACGGGCCGCCGCCGCTGTCACCTGCCGCACACGTCTTGTCAGCCATGCAGCCGACAAGACGCTCCGGAAACAGATCAGTTGGTGAGCGTGGCTATGCTGCCGGCAGCCTTGCGCGCGATTTCGCCAAAGGCTGTGACGATCTGCTCCATGTTTTCCGGCGCGTAATAATTGTCGAGGCTGGATGCGCAATATTGCAACAGCGACTTGCCCTTGTCCGGCGCCATGAAGGCGACGCTGAAAATCTTGATCCCGTCTTTTTTGGCGGTCTCGCAGGTCGTGCGCACCGACTGGTCGATGCTGGAGTTCCACGAGGCGCTGTTGCCCGTCATTTCACCGTCGGTCATGAGAACAATGTAGCGCTCGAAGGATTCACTGCCTTTGTCTTTATGTGCTTTTGCTTCGTCGGTATTGGCTTTTTTAAGGGCGTTATAGGCGGCGTTCAGGCTGCTGCGGGCATCCGTGCCGCCGGAGGGAAATTCCGGGATCTGTTTGTTGACATAGCTGGCGACACTGCCCGTACCCCAGCTGACGGGCTGAGCAGCATATGTCTCGTGCGTATAGACCGAGGCACCGGTGCGGACGAGCTCTGAACCGCCGTTAGCCGTGTAGGTCGGATCAGCCTTGTTCAATGTTGCGACGAGGAACCCGACGGCGGTTTTGAGCGACGTGGCCTTGTTGACATAGCAGGGACTGGATGTGGCCTTCGCTTCGCTGGTACCCCAATTGTCAGCCGTATAAACCGGGCACGATTTTTTCGCGGTATTGATGGTGTCCGTCTTGAATGACATCGAACCGGAACGATCAAGCGCCAGATACATGGAGATCGGTGCCCCCTTGTTGACGGTGCTCTTTGCGGTGCCCGTTACCGAAAGATCGAGTGTTTTTGCGCCAATGAACCCCAGCAACGGATTGAGCTGTACGCGGTGGTTAATGGTGGTCTCAACGGTGTAGGTTTTGCCGCGGGCATTTTCGCTTGTCGTGATATTGGTCGGAGAATTCTGCTCCAGTTCCTTTTTCTCTTCCTCGGTCAGGTTCTTTTCCATCTGGGCCGCGATGAAGTTCTTGGCGATTTCCTTGATCTGCTCGTCCGTCAGGTCGCCCATTTTCAAACGGGCCTCGGTGGCCGCCGCAAGGGCTGCAGAATCCGCGGTATTCTGCATATCCGCTTTCACCTGCATCACATTTGCCAACTCCATGCCGGCGCCGGCAAAACCCAGCAACACCGGCAGCAGAATGGCCGTCATCATGCCGAAATTTCCGCTGGTATCGGCAAGAAAACGGCGCTTCGGTTTTTGATGTGCAGAGGCGGTCATGACGGGCTCACGGATTAGAATATTCGACTGAGCACAGAAAAGCCGCAAACGATGTAAAATCCGCTAACGTGATCGGTTCAATTTTACGCAGCGATCAAATTGGAGCAGTTTTCGAAGTATTTTCAAGAATTGTTGGCGCGATGGCCGCAATAATACACATCGTGTCATTATTGGACGGGGATGACGTCGACGGCCTGTTTTATCTGCTGGTTGCCATAGCTTTTCAAGACACCGATCACGGGGGCGACATCGGAATAGTCCCGGCCGTAACCGACGACGATATGGTCGCTTCCGGCGACGATATCATTGGTGGGATCGAGTTCCAGATAACCGGCTGCTTCTCCGCACCAGACGCGAACCCAGGCATGCATTGCATCGGCGCCTTCAAGCCGTTCCTTGCCCGGTGGCGGAATGGTGCGCAGGAAACCGCTGACATAACCGGCGGGAATGCCGAGGCTGCGCAGCGCCATGATCATGATATGCGAAAAATCCTGGCACACGCCGCGCTTCAGCTTGAAGGCTTCCGATGGCGTCGTATCGACGGTCGTCGCCTCGCCGTCATAGGTAAAGTCCTTGTGGATGCGTTTGCACAGAGAGAGCGCGATTTCGCGAATGGTCATTCCCGGTTTCAGCAATTCCCGGGCATAGGCGGATATTGCCGCATCCATTCCGATCCTAGGGCTTGCGCCGATGAAGTGGTGCGGCGACTGGAAATCGAGCGACCAGACATCGGCCAGGTCCTGCGGCAGGCGGGAGAGTTCCGGAGAGAAATCCGCCGTCAGCGCCGGCGCCTCCACCATCACGCGGGCCTGCATGCGGATATCCAGCTTCTCATGCGGCGCGCGCAGATGCACTGACGTGGCCGATTGATGAAAGAAATCCTCGAAGGTGGCACGTTCTTCCGGCACCGGCGAAACATCGATGGAGCCGGCGACAAGCCGCTGCCGGCCGGGGATGGAAAGCGGCAGGACACGGATGATGTGACGCGCGCCGTGGGCCAGCGTGTCGTAGGTGTAACCCATATGCAGGGAAAGATCGTAAAGCATAGGATTATCCGAGATAGGTCCGGGCCAGAACATCGGAGAGATGTTCCATGTCGGTTTCGAGCTGGCGATAGATCGCGCCGTTCATGTTTTCCGGCGTCATGACCGCAAGCCCGGAATGCAGACGCATCGCCTCGCGGTAGAAGGGAGACATCTGACCGTTCACGAAGGCGTTCGGAAGCTGTTCCACCTCGGTGCGGATCTCGTTCAGCTGGAACAGGATAGAGCGGGGATTGAGCGGGTCGAGCGCCAGAAGATCGGTCACGGTGAGACCCGCCGTATTGACGTTGTAGCGGCGGCGATGGGTCATGACACTGTCGCCGATTTCGAGCAGCATGTCATAGGAGCCGTCAGGTGCGTCCGGGCCGGTCATATGGCCGAGAAGACGCGTCATATGCAGGCCGCGCTCCAGGTAGCGGCCGATCGACAGGAAACGCCAGCCGGTGAAGCGATACATGTTTTCGTGCACGAGACCGGCAAAGCCCGCAAGCTTGCGCAGCAGGATCGTCATGGCATGGGTAGCATCGTCGCCTGGGGCGACTTTCGCGTGGAAACGGCGGGCGGTCTTGGCAAGGTCGTTCAGCGCCAGCCACCCGTCAGGCGAAAAGCGGTCGCGGATATTGCTGGCGGAATAAAGCGCGCTGTTGATGTTGTTCAGCAGGCTTTCCGGCACGGCATCGCTCATCTCCACATCGAGCGCTTCGAGATAGCGTGTCACATGCGCGAGCAGAGGCTGGCGCGGATCGGCGGATTCGGCATAACGCCCGTGCCAGGCGCGCAGGATGCGCAATGCGCCTTCCGAACGCTCGATATAACGGCCGAGCCAGAAGAGATTGTCGGCTGCGCGGCTCGGCAGGCTGCCCGGCATATTGCGGGTGAAGCTTTCTTCCGCCGGCAAAAGCGTGGTGCGTTCCACCGGCTTTTCGCTGACGATCCATACATCCGCAGCGCTTCCGCCCGATTGCATGGCGATGGCGGAGACATCGTTGCTGCTGCCGATACGGGCAAAGCCGCCGGGCATGATCTGCCAGCCGTCCTGGGTGCGCGCGGCAAAAACGCGAAGGCTCATCGGGCGCGGCACGAGCTTGTTGTCGATATAGGCCGGGGTTGTCGAAAGCGTCACCACTTCCTGTCCCACCAGCCTGTGGCCGTCGGAGGCGAGCCAGTCGCTGATCGATTCCTTCGCCGTTTCGCGCAGCGACGAGCCGAGCACGGATTGACCGTTATCGTCGAAGAAGGGAAGCCTTGAGTAAGCCGGGCCGATGACCATGCCTTCGATATTGCCGGCGACGTGGCGACGTTCCGATTCCTGGCCGCACCACCAGGTCGCGATGGAGGGCAGTTTCAGCTCTTCGCCGAGAATGTGGCGGCAGATACGCGGCATGAAGGCGAGCAGCGCCCGCGTTTCGAGAATGCCGCTGCCGAGCGCATTGACGACGGTGAGCGCTTCATTGCGCAGCGCCTGCACCATGCCCGGCGTGCCGATATGGGATTGCTGGTTCAGTTCCAGCGGGTCGGAATAAGAGGCGTCGAGACGCCGCCAGAGAACGCCGACCGGTTTCAGTCCCGCTACGGTTCTGACCATGACGCGGCCGTTGACAACGGTGAGGTCTTCGCCTTCCAGCAGCATGAAGCCGAGATAACGGGCGATATAGGCGTGTTCGAAATAGGTTTCGTTGGCGGGGCCGGGCGTCAACACGGCGATCCGGTCGTCGGGGTGCTTTCTTTGCGCCTGCAGCGTGTCGCGGAAAGCGCCGAAGAACGAGGCCAGACGGTGCACATGGGTTTCGGCATAGATATCGGAGAGCGCGCGGGTGGTTGCCACCCGGTTTTCGAGCGCGAAACCCGCACCGGAAGGCGCCTGCGTCCTGTCGGCCAGCACCCACCAGTTGCCGTCAGGTCCGCGCCCGATCTCGAAGGAACAGAAATGCAGATAATGGCCGCTTGCCGGTTTTACGCCGACCATGGGCCGCAGATATTCCGGATTGGAGGCGATTAGGGCCGGCGGCACGAAACCTTCCTTGACCAGCCGGTTTTCGCCGTAAAAATCGGCGACCATGGCCTCCAGAAGATTAGCGCGCTGTTTCAGCCCTTCGGAAAGAACCGCCCACTCCCTGTCGTCGATCAGCACCGGAATATGGGAGATCGGCCAGTTTCTTTCGCTGCTGCCCTTGCCGTAATCGCGGTAGAACACGCCGGCATCGCGCAGATAGCGGTCGGTGCGGGCAAAGCGCTCATGCAATTCCCGTTCCGACATGCGCGACAGGGCGTCGAGCAGGGTCTTCCAGACCGGCCTGACCTTGCCGTTGGTATCGAGCATTTCGTCGGCAACGCCCGGCAAGGGGGAATATTCAAGCCCACGCGGTTGCGCGCTCGTTTCCGTCTTGCGTTCCGTTGCCGGGGCTTTGGACAATTTACACTCCGTAAGGCCGACGCAGATCGAGCGTCAGCGGAAATTCTGGCGACATGGTTTCCGCCTGTAGCGGATATTGCCCTGCCGTATGCCCCCATGGTTCGAAACGGGCGAGGCGGCGTGCCTCGGCCTCATTGCCGTTGACGGGAAACGTCTCGTAATTGCGCCCGCCCGGATGAGCAACATGGTAGATGCATCCGCCGATCGATCGCCTCGACCATGTATCATAAATGTCAAAGGTCAAGGGTGAATTGACGGGCAGAACGGGATGCAGGCCGGAAGCCGGCTGCCATGCCTTGAAGCGAACGCCGGCGACCGCGACACTGCGGTTTTCCGTCGGGGTCAGCGGCACGGCGCGGCCGTTGCAGGCCACCGCGTAACGGGCGGGATTGGAGGTTTCCAGCCGCACCTGCAGGCGCTCGACGGAGCTGTCGACATAACGCACGGTTCCGCCGATGGCGCCCTGTTCGCCCATCACATGCCAGGGCTCCAGCGCCTGGCGCAGTTCCAGCTTCGCGCCCTCATATTCCACCTCGCCGAAGAAGGGGAAACGGAATTCCTGCTGGGCGGTGAACCATTCCGGCTTGAGGTCGAAACCGTTTTCCCTGAGGTCGGCAAGCACGTCGAGGAAATCCGCCCAGATATAATGCGGCAGCATGAAGCGGTCGGCGAGCGCCGTACCCCAGCGCACGAATTTGCCGGCGGCCGGATTTTTCCAGAAGCGGGCGATGAGGGCGCGCACCAGCAATTGCTGGGCGAGCGACATGCGCGCGTTGGGCGGCATTTCGAAGCCGCGGAATTCCACAAGGCCGAGGCGGCCGGTCGGCCCGTCCGGCGAAAACAGCTTGTCGATGCAGATTTCCGCGCGATGGGTATTGCCCGTCACATCCGTCAGAAGATTGCGGAACAGCCGGTCGACCAGCCATGGCAGCGGCGGCACGCCTTCTCCGGGGGCAGGCACCTGCGCAAGCGCGATCTCCAGCTCGTAGAGACTGTCGTGGCGGGCTTCGTCGATACGCGGCGCCTGGCTCGTCGGGCCGATGAAGAGACCTGAGAAGAGATAGGAGAGCGAGGGATGCCGCTGCCAGTGCAGAACGAGGCTTTTGAGAAGATCGGGCCGGCGCAGGAAGGGGCTGTCATTGGGGTTGGCGCCGCCCACGACCACATGGTTGCCACCGCCGGTGCCGGTGTGGCGGCCGTCGATCATGAACTTATCGGCGCCGAGACGCGACTGACGCGCTTCCTCATAAACAGCCGTGGTGATGTCGACGCAATCCTTCCAGCCCGCGGCGGGGTGGATGTTGACCTCGATGACGCCGGGATCGGGTGCGACGCGGATGACATTGACGCGCTCGTCATGCGGCGGCGCATAACCCTCGATATGGACGGGCAAGCCAAGATCGGCGGCCGCCGCTTCCGCTGCTGCAATCAGTTCGAGATAGTCCTCGATGCGCTCGACCGGCGGCATGAAGACGCAAAGCCTTCCGTCACGCGGTTCTACCGACATGGCGGTGCGCACCGCGCCGCCGATTTCGCCGAGCGTCTGTTCGATGCGCTCCTGCCCTGCGGCCTCGCTGGCATGGAAGGAGGCTTCGGGCATGGCGCGGCCCGATGGCGTCAGCACATCTGGAAGCGGACCGCGGGGGATCGAAGGATCGGCTTCATGAATATAGGGATAGGCGGATGGCGGCACATAGGGCAGGGTGCCGAGCGGCAGGCGGTAACCCACCGGGCTGTCACCCGGAACGAGGAATATTTTACCGCGCCGCGTCTTCCATTTTTCGCTGATCCAGCGTTTGCCCGTGGCGCGCGCATTCCACGCCTGAACGGGAAGAATATAACCGGTTGGTGTCGTCAGTCCCCGTTCGAAGACGCGGGCCATGCGGTTTCGCTCCTCCGGGTCTTTCAGCTTGGAATTGGACGGGTCGACATTGTCGGGAAGGCTGCCTTCCTTGATGATCCATTCGGCCGGATCCTCATAGGCCGGCAGCACCAGCTCCGGCTCGATGCCGAGATGGGAGGCTATGCCGCCCAGCAGTTTCTGCGCATCTTCCGCCTTGACGCCTGTATTTGCGCCCTCCTCGGCGATCAGCGCCGGGTTCTGCCAGATCGGCAGGCCGTCCTTGCGCCAATAGAGCGAGAAGGTCCAGCGCGGCAAGCTTTCGCCCGGATACCATTTTCCCTGCCCGTAATGTAGAAAGCCGCCCGGTGCGAAACGTTCACGCAGGCGGCGGATCAGGGCATCGGCCTTTTCACGCTTTGTCGGCCCGACCGCGCCGGTGTTCCATTCGTCGGATTCGAAATCGTCGATGGAAACGAAGGTCGGTTCGCCGCCCATGGTCAACCGGACATCATGGCTGTTTAGAACGTCATCGACCTCCTGACCGAGCGCGTTGAGTTCCTCCCAGCTTTCATCCGAAAAGGGTTTGGTGATGCGCGGCGTTTCGGCAACCCGCCGGACCTGCATGTCGAAGGCGAATTCCGTGTTGGCATGGCCGTAATAACCGCCGGAAATCGGCGCCGCATTGCGGTAATGCGGCGTTGCCGCCAGCGGAATATGGCTCTCGCCCGTCAGAAGCCCCGAGGTGGGATCGAGGCCGATCCAGCCCGCGCCGGGCATATAGACTTCGGCCCAGGCGTGCAGATCGGTAAAATCCACTTCGGTGCCGGATGGGCCATCCAGCGCCTTGAGATCGGGGGTGAGCTGAATGAGATATCCCGACACGAAACGGGCAGCGAGGCCAAGATGCCGCAGAACCTGCACCAGCAGCCAGCTGGTATCGCGGCAGGACCCCTTGCCGGAAGCAAGCGTCTCCTCCGGCGTCTGGACGCCCGGTTCCATGCGGATGACGTAACCGATCTCCTGTTGCAGGCGGGCATTGAGGCCAACGACCATGTCCACCGTCTGCTGCCCCGGCGTTCGGTCGACGGTGGCCATGAAGGCGGCGAGCAGCGGGCCTGTCGGCTCCGGCTTCATGTAGATGGAGAGATCGTCGCGCAATTCCTGCGGATAGTCGAAGGGCCACTTTGTCGCCTCTTCCTCCACAAAGAAATCGAACGGATTGTAAACCGTCATATCGGCGACAAGATCGACCTCAATCTTAAATTCCGTCGCCGGCTCCGGAAAAACGAAGCGGGCGAGGTAATTGCCGTAGGGATCCTGCTGAAGGTTCACGAAGTGATTGGAGGGCGAAACCTTGAGCGAATGGCTGATAACGCGGGTTCTGGAGTGCGAGGCGGGCTTTAATCTTATGATCTGTGGTCCAAGGCGAACCGGATTGTCGTATTTATAATGCGTCAGATGATAGATGCTCGCTTTGATCGCCATTAATCTGCCTTGCCCGGTTTTCCGGCTTATGCGGTTTGTCCGCCCCTCTGAAATTATTCGGATTTTGTGCAATGCAGGAAAAGAAAGCAAGGATCATTTCCGGGGGCAACCGCATTGTTGGTCGAGGCCGCGATATTTGCCCGCGGTAAGAATTGTCCGGGCTTTTCAATCATCGCCGCTGAGATTTCGCCGGGATTGTGGACAAGGTCGAACGGCGTGTTATTGCTTGGCAACGAAAGGCGCAGAATCGCGACCCGCTTTCTTTGCCGACTGACGTTTCGGAATGGAATGAATGGCAACAACGGTGACCGACGATCAGCGCAAAAGCGCGGCTAATCTTTCGGGTTTCGATCTCGATTTCCCGGCGCAGCTGCGCATGATGGGGCGTGCCTTCTGGACCTCGCCGGTGCGCACCCGGCTGATCTTGCTGTCGATAGCGCTGCTCACGGTGATATTGCTCACCGCCTATGGGCAGATCAGGCTCAATGAATGGAACGCGCCGTTTTACAACGCGCTGGAGCGGCGCGATCTTGCCGCCTTCATTCACCAGCTGGAGGTCTTCGCCATCATCGCGGGGCTGTTGCTTCTCCTCAACGTCATCCAGACCTGGCTGAACCAGATGACGGCGCTGAACATGCGCGAGGGTCTTGCCAAGGATATGGTGGATCAATGGCTGAAACCGGGGCGAGCCGCGCGTCTTGCCGGTTTCGGCACCATTGCGATCAACCCCGACCAGCGCCTGCATGACGATGTCCGCAATCTGGCTGAAAGCAGCACGGCGCTTTCCATCGGTCTCGTCAATGCAACGATCCTGCTCGTCAGCTTCATCGGCGTCCTCTGGTCGCTCTCGGCCGGCTTCGCCATCACCATCAGCGGCGATACCTATGCGATCCCCGGCTATATGGTCTGGGCGGCGATCCTCTACGCCGGTTCCGCTTCCCTGCTCAGCAACCTCGTCGGTTATCGGCTGGTGGGACTGAATGCCGAGCGTTATTCCAAAGAGGCGGAGCTTCGCTTCTCACTGATGCGGGCCAGCGAAAATCTTGCCGCCATTGCCCTTGCACGTGGCGAAAAGAACGAAAGGCGGCGGATAGGCATCGATATTGATGCGGTGCTCGGCGTCATTCGCGGGCTCGCCATGGCGCTAACGCATCTGACATGGGTTTCGGCAGGATATGGCTGGCTGGCGGTGGTGGCGCCGATCCTGATCGCGGCTCCGGTTTATTTCTCCGGCAACCTCACCTTCGGCGGGCTGATGATGGCTGTCGGTGCGTTCAACCAGGTCAACACGGCACTGCGCTGGTACATTGACAATTTCGGGCCGATCGCCAGCTGGAAGGCGACATTGCAACGCGTTTCGGTGTTCCGCAACGCGCTTATCCAGATGGACAGCGTCGAACAGCACGGCCTGGCGATCGATCTGCAACGCAGCGCGGAGAATGAAAAAATCCGTCTCCAGTCGGTGGTGATCTGCCGCGATGCGGGTGGGCAGGATCTGGATCGCGGCTTCCAGCTGCGCGAGAGCGAAGTCGAGATCGGGCCGGGCGAACGGCTGATGATCAATGGCGAGCAGGGCGTGAACCGAAGGCTGCTTTTTGCGGCGATGGCAGGCCTGTGGCCCTGGGGACAGGGCAGGATCGAGATGCCCGAGCAGTCCGACACGCTTTTCATTGCCCAGCACGGTTATCTGCCGGCGGGATCGCTGCGTGAAATCCTCGCCTATCCGCGCGCGCCCCAGCGTTTTGCCGATGCGGATTATGTCTCGGCGCTCACTGCCTGCGGGCTCGGCGAGATGGCATCCCGTCTCGAGGAAAATATTCGCTGGGACAAAAAACTGGATTCAGACGAGCAGGCCAGTATCCGGGTGGCCAATGCCCTGCTGCTGAAGCCGAAATTCGTCGTTATCGACGATTTGCTCGAAGGGCTGGAAAAACAGACGCAGGATACGCTGGCGGAGGTTCTGAACGGGATCGACGGCGCGGCGATCATCTATATCGGCCGGTCGGAAACATTTCTGTCGGTTCTCGCCCCGGCTGTGGCGCATCTCGACCATACCGCGCAGAAGGAAAATATCTCCAGGGCCGGGAGCGCTCCGGAGTAGGTCATCGGGCCATTCGGCTGTTCGGGGCGGACTAGAGCCGCAAATGCCATTTGTCCGAATCGAGCCGCTGTTGTTTGGCAAGGCTTATGGTGGTGTCCGGCTCCACCTGCGAACGCAGGGCAAGGGTGCCGGTCGCCAGGCTGATGGCGACGACGCTGGCGACCACCAGGACGATACGGTCGTAGCGCTGCTGTATTGTGTTGTTTCCGCTCCAGTCATAGGCCATTCGCACGCCCTCGCGTTTTTTGGAATCGTGCCTCATCATGGTTAACCGAAGCTTACGATGGCTCTGTGATTCCTTGCTGTTTTGGAAGGGCTGCCGCGACAAATCGGCTATTGGCGGATGGGGTGCGGTTGTTTAAGTCCGGCAGCGGGAGGCTTGTGAAAGGACTTTGAGACATGGACCAGCAACCGCCCGCCGATATGGAACTCACGCTCAGAACGCTTGCGATGCCCGCCGATGCCAACCCGGCCGGCGATATTTTCGGCGGCTGGGTCATGTCGCAGATGGACCTTGCCGCTTTCGTCCGCGCCAATGATGTGGCCGGCGGCCGCACCGTTACCGTCGCAGTCAATGAGATCGTCTTCAAGAAGCCGGTCAAGATCGGCGATACATTGTGCGTCTATACCAAAATCGAGAAAATCGGCCGCACCTCCGTCACGCTGAAGATCGAGGCCTGGACCCGCAGGCACTATCAGGATTCACGCGAAAAGGTGACGGAGGCCGTCTTCATCATGGTCGCGGTGGATGACAACGGCGATCCACGCCCCGTCCGCAAGGAGGCGTGAGGCGGCCTCTCCTTTTTTCAAAGCAATTCCGAAACGCCTGCAAAAGATCAGGCGTTTCGGATTTTTCGCAATTCGATATCCGTCCGCCCAATACTTTAGAAATATCCAATTTATTTATCAATTTTTGCGATCAAGATATGGAATAGGACGGGGATCAGGCTTTGACCATTCCAGGTGTTGTTATTGTCGGCGGCGCTCACGGCACGCTCGCCCTTGCCCGAAGCCTCGGCGCCCTCAATGTGCCTGTTTATTACCTCACCCATGATTCCCCTTTGCCGGGTTGGTCGCGTTTCGTGCGGGAAACGATCCGCTGGGCCGGCCCGCATGATGCCGGCGCACTGCCGTTCCTGCATCAAATGGCTGACAAGCATGGTCTGAAGGGCTGTCTGCTCGTGCCGTCCGGCGATGGAGAGGTCCAGCTCGTTGCGCAACATCGTGAGGAACTGTCCTCGCTCTACAAAATCATCCTGCCGAATTGGACGGCCCTGCAATGGCTCTGCGAAAAACCGCTGCTTTACCAGCGCGCCGCAGAACTTGGCGTCAGTATTCCGCGAACCTATGCGCTGGCATCGGCCGCTGACATCGATACGCTGGACATATTGTTTCCCGTCATTCTCAAGCCGAATATGGGGGGTGGCGATACCACCATCGCCCGGGCGAAAGTCATTCGCGCCGATGACCGACATGCTCTCAAAACGGCTTTTGCCGATGCGAGCGGAGAGATCGGCGCCGGCAATGTCGTTGTGCAGGAACTCATTCCGGGTGGGGGAGAAAGTCAGTTCTCCTACGCCGCGCTCTGGCTGAATGGAGAGCCGGTAGCGGAGTTCACCGCTCGGCGCGCCCGGCAATATCCTGTCGATTTCGGCTATACCAGCACCCGCGTCGAGGTCGTCGACAACGGGGAAGCGGTGGATGCGGCCCGAAAAATATTGAAATCGGCCGGCCATAGCGGGCTGGTCGAGGCGGAATTCAAGCTCGACGGCCGGGACGGGAAACTGAAGCTTCTCGATGTCAATCCGCGCCCATGGTCATGGTTTGGCCTTTGCTCTGCGGCGGGCATCGACCTTGGCGCCCTGCTATGGCGGGTCGCCAATGGCGAGCCGGTCGGCCAGCCCGGCAATGTGCGGCAGGGCGTCTCCTGGTCCTATCTTGTCCGCGATGCCGTTGCCGCCTTCACATTGGCCCGGAGAGGGCAGGCGAAAATCGGCGACTATTTCGCTTCTTTGGGCAAGATCCGCAGTTGGGCCGCCTTTGCGCCGAATGATCCCTTGCCGGGTCTGATCGACCTGCCGCTGACGGTCTCGAGAGTCGTGAGAAAACGCCTTCTTCCCGGCCTGACATCAGGACAATCGGGGAGGATGTTCTTTCAACCGATAAAACGCCTTGTGAAATATGGGGCCATAAGGGCGGGGCTGGAGGTGAGTTCTCTCCCGGCCGTCCGCTCGGCATTTCCGTCTTTTGCCGGGCGCGGTGTGATCTTCACGCTTCATCATGTGCGCCCGGGAAAGGCTGTTTCGGCTTTCGCACCCAATGTGCAATTGTCCGTCACGCCGCAATTTCTGGAAGAGGCGATACAGGCCGCACTCGAATGCGGTCTCGTTCCCGTGCATCTGCACGATCTGCCGGCTCTGCTTGCCGATAATCACGAAGGCCGGTCGTTTTGCGCCTTCACGCTTGATGACGGCTATCGAAACAATGCCGACTATGCCGCGCCGATCTTCCGTAAATATGCCGTTCCCTACACGATTTTCATCACGCCGGGTTTTGTGAAGCGAACACGCAGCCTCTGGTGGGAAACCGCTGCTGCCCTGACGCAGAAAGCCACGTCTTTCGAATTCGATTTCGGTGCGGGGCCGGAGCAGGTGGCATGCGCCAGCCCTTCGCAGAAAGCGGAGGCATTCACGCGGCTTGAAGATTTTGTCCAGAACTTTTCGGAAGACGAGGCGGTGGAAAGGATCGATCGTATCGCGAGGCAGCATGGCGTCGATCCCATCGCGATCGTGGACGAACTTGTCATGGATGAAGATGAGCTCAGGGCGCTGGCGGAGGATCCCCTGCTGCATTTCGGCGCGCATACCATGACGCATGTGAATATGCGCAAGATCGATGCGGCGCGTCTGGCTTATGAGATTGCGGAATCGGCGCGCCGGGTGGAAGCCTATGCCGGCAACCGGCCACGGTCCTTTTCCTATCCCTATGGCTGGGTGAAGGCCGTGGGAGAACGTGAAGCGAAAGCAGTTCACCATGCAGGATTTTCCGCGGCCGTGACCACGCAGGCTGGCGTTATCGGTTCCCACAGCCTTGAAAAGCCGACGCAGTTGCCGCGTGTATCGCTGAATGGACGCTTTCAGAAAAAGCGCTTCGTCAAGGCGCTCATCTCGGGCCTGCCCTTCCGGTTCATCTAGCGACGTTGTTCGTTCGCCATCTCCCGGCCGTCTCGCCATATATGGTTGCGGCCCGCGTTTGGCATTCTCTTTTTGCCGTTTCCGATTTCTTCCCTTGTCCTTTGGGTCTCTTTGCGGCTGATTGGCCAGTCCGAAAGCTGCGCCATAATTTTTGTTATTCACATCCATTTATCTATTGATTATAAATAAATTTATCGACGTAAAACATTACAACTTTTATGAAGGCCTCGCCCGTGCTGCTGATTTTTGCCGATGATCTGACCGGAGCGCTCGACGCCGCCGCCCCCTTTGCCGGGCGTGGGCTGGCGACCGAGGTCGCCATCGGGCTTGACGGTGTGCGTGCGGCGCTCGCAGATGCGCCTGCCGTCCTCAGCGTCAATCTCGGCTGCCGCGATGGCGAAGCGGATGAAGCCCGGCTTCGCACGCAGGAACTGTTGGGGCTGGTTCCGGCCGATACTATCCTTTTCAAGAAGATCGATTCCCGCCTGAAAGGGCATATTGCGGCGGAAATGGATGCGATTTCCTATCGGCACGCGCTTGTCGCGCCCGCCATTCCGGATTTCGGGCGCTTCGTTATTGGCGGAACCGTTTCCGGCTTTGGCGTCGAAGCTGCCATTCCGGTTCATGAAAGGCTGGGCAGACATGCCGGCCGCTGCACGATACCCGATACACGATCAAAGGGCGATATCAGGGAAGCTCTCGCCGCCGCGCAGGCGGAAGGGGCCGATCTTCTGGTTGGCGCGCGTGGCCTTGCCGAGGCGTTGGCTGAAGCGATGACGGCGCAGGCTGTTCCTGAAGCGGCGTTCGTTCCACCCGGCAAGGGGCTTTTTGTCATCGGGTCTCGCGATCCGATCACCGTGGAGCAGATTGACGTTCTCAAAAGCGCTGGGCCTGTCTCGATCATTGAGGCGCCGAATGGCGTTATGCCGCGACACACCGATGACGGTGCCGGTCTGACGTTGGTTCAAGCGACGCAGGGTAAGGAAAATCTGTCGCCGCTTGCGGTTTCAGACCGGTTGGCGGAAGGCGTCGTGCCGCATTTTACCGCGAGGGCGGCCAGGCTGCTGTTGTCGGGCGGAGCCACGGCAGAAGCCGTGCTGCGGGCCATGGGCATTTCGCGTCTGCGTCTTGCTGGCGAATGCCTGCCGGGTCTCGGGGTCGGCTGGTCCGGAGATCAATGCATCATTGCGAAATCCGGCGGTTTTGGGCAAGCTGACACGTTGAAACGGATCGCGAAAATGATGCTTGGCGACAATGACGCTGGAGAGAACTGACCAGATGGGGCTGATGAAAGAAACGGCGCGCAAGGCACTTCCGGACATTATTTTCGAGAGAATGCACCGGGCGATCAAATCCGGCGCTTACAAGCCGGATGAGCGGCTGCCGACCGAGCATGAACTCGCCATGGAATTCGAAGTGTCGCGACCCGTCGTGCGCGAGGCGTTGCGCCGGCTGCGCGAGCAGGGGTTTATTTATTCCCGCAGAGGCTCCGGCAGCTATGTCAGGGCTTTTGGCCTGCGCGAGCCGCTCGGCTTCGGACAGCTCGAAAACGTTGCTGATCTTCTCAACTGTTACGAATTCAGGCTGACGCTGGAGCCGGCAGCGGCGGCCGCGGCAGCCTTGCGGCATGATGGCGAGAGGCTTGCGGCGATCCGGAAGGCGCTCGAACTGATGCGGGATGCGACCAATCGCCAGTCCCACCGCGAGGATGCCGATTATCAGTTCCACCTCGCCATCGCGCGGGCGGCGCGAAACAGTTATTTCTCCACCGCGATGGAGGCGCTGAAGGACCATATTGCAGTGGGAATGAAGTTTCACGGCATGTCGGTGAAGCGGGAGGCATCCGGCCTGACGCGTGTTTTCGCCGAGCATGAGGCAATCGCAAAGGCGATTGCCGATGGGGACGCAGAGGCGGCGCGCCAGTTGATGCTCCAGCACCTGACCGGATCGCGAGACCGCCTGTTCGAGTCTTCGCACACGGATTAGGCGGGTGACCGAAGACCGATGCGCGCGTCCGCGCACCGGATTTTTGCTCAGAAGGCGTGGCGGTAAATGCCGAGCACGTCCTCGATGCTCATGTAGACGGGGTTATTGTCCATCAGCCGGCGGATGGCATGCGCATCCTCAGCGTAGCGGGAAAGATCGGCCTCAGTCGCGCCATGCCGTGCGAGCGACATTTCGATGCCGAGCCCAGCGCAGAAATCCGTTGCCGCCTTGCGCAGATCATCAGGCGAAAGGTGTTCGCGAAGCCCGAGCGCTCCCGCCACTTCCGCCGTCTTGGCCGAAACCGCAGGCTGGTTGAAGGCCAGAACATGCGGAAACACAATGGCGTTCGCCAGCCCGTGCGGCAGGTTGAGAAGCGTGCCGAGCGGATAGGCGATGGCGTGGCCCGCCGCCGTATTGACCGGGCCGAGGCAGATGCCGCCATAATAGGAGGCAAGCATCATGCCCTCCCGCGCTTCAGTATCCGCACCGTCGCGAACGGCGCGCGCCAGATATTTACCGACCAGCGCAAAGCCCATGCGGGCGAAACCGTCGATCATCGGATGGGCCTTGCGGTTGGTGAAAGCTTCGACGCAATGGGCCATGGCATCCACCCCGGTTGCCGCCGTAACGGCTGATGGGACGGAATAGGTGAGTTCCGGATCGAGCACGGCGAAATCCGCGATCAGATGAGGGCTTTCGACCGCGATCTTGTTGCCTTTCACCGGGTCTGTGATGAGCGAACGGATGCCGGCTTCCGAGCCGGTGCCGGCGGTGGTGGCGATCTGCACCAGCCGTGTGTCGCGCCCGGCAACCCTGTTCGGCCCCGCCACGTCTTCAAGCGACTGGCTGGAATTCCAGAGGGCAGCGACCAGCTTTGCCACATCCATTACCGAACCGCCGCCGAGGCCGATGACAAGATCCGGCTTGGCAGCGCGTGCTGCGGCGAGGGCGGCTTCCAGCGTTGTTGTGTCCGGCTCGCCGGGAATGGCATCGAAGATCGTGAAAGGGCCCTGCAATTGCAGCCGTTCGGCAAATTTCGCCGTCAGCGGTGTGGCGATAATCAGGGTCGATGCTGTTTTTCCCGCCCAGGCGCCGACCTGTGAAATGGTGCCGGCACCAACGGCGAGCCGTCGTGGCTGGTGGATGAGAATGGGAGCTGTCGACATGGTGCTCATTCCTTCCGCTCCTTGCCCGCCACCAACTTGCGCGCATAGGCGATGGCCGCATTCATGTTGCCGTGATTGGCGATGCCCTTGCCGGCGATATCGAAAGCCGTGCCGTGATCGACGGAGGTGCGATCTATCGGCAGATCGACCGAGACGTTGACGGCGGTGTCGAAGGCGACAAGCTTTATCGGGATATGGCCCTGATCGTGATATTGCGCGACGACGAGATCGAAAGCACCGGAATAAGCCCGGTGGAACACGGTATCGGCGGAAATCGGTCCCTGCACCTCAATGCCTTCGGCACGGGCGGCTGCGACCGCCGGTGCGATCTGGTCGTCATCCTCGGTGCCGAACAGGCCGTTTTCACCGCAATGCGGGTTGATGCCGGCAACCGCGATGCGCGGTTGAACATAACCGATGCGTTTCAGATGCGCGTTGCCGGCGCGGATGGTCGCCAGCACCCGCTCCGTCGTCGCCCGGCGAATGGCCTCCTGCAGGGAGACATGGGTGGAAACGTGAATGACCTTCAGCCGTTCGGAGGCGAGCAGCATATAGGCGGCTGAGGAGCCGGTGAGGCTGCGCAACATGCCGGTGTGCCCGTCATAATGATGACCGGCGAGGTTCAGGGCTTCCTTGTTGATCGGCGCGGTGACGATGCAGCCGATTGTACCCGCTTCGGCATCGCGAACGGCCTTTTCGATAAAGCGGAAAGCGGCGTCTCCGGCCACGGGCGACAACATACCCCAGGGCAGCGGCGCGCCCTCCACGGGCAGGTCGACCACGTGTTGAGAAAGATCGATATCAACGCCGAGCGCATCCCGCGCCGCTTCCAGCGTGGCGAGGTTGCCGTAAATCCGCGTCGCCGCACGATCCGGGGCGGACATTTCTGCGAGCGCCCGCACCGTGATCTCGGGGCCGACGCCGCAGGGGTCGCCCATGGTGATGCCAATGATGTTGCTCATCTTTGTCTCCCGTCGTTCTCTTCAGCCCAGCCGGGCGCCAGCCGGACATATTTGATTGCGCGGCGATGATAGGTGTAGCTCGCATGCAGCGTACCGTCCGGCGCTTCCAGAAGCCACGGATAGGACATTTCCAGATTACGCCCATCGGTCGAATCGTTCGAAAGGCAGGTGCCCGGCCCGTCTTCGATCAGGATCCGGGTGGTAAAACTGCGCCCGTCATCATCGGACAGGCAGATCGAAACCGGCGCGCGCGGCACACCCCAGACCGGCACACAGCCGCCGCTTGGATCGGCATCGGGCCTGTCGTCTTCCTCTCCCAACTCGTCATAAAGCGAGGCGCGGCGATCGCTCGACTGCGCGGCGTTGACGGGGTTGCAGATCATAGCCAGCCTGCCATCGTTCAGCCTGATGACCGCAATGGAGGAATTATTGTTGGGCACATCGGTCGGCTGCGGCTTTGACCATGAGCGGCCGCCATCGGCGCTTTCCGTGCGATAGACGAAATCGGCCTGACGGCGGCGGAAGAAGGCGGCGTAGCCCCCATTCGTCACCGCAACCGGGCTCATATGCACGCAGCCGGTCGATTCCTCCAGCTCCTGCAATTGCCAAGTCGCACCATTGTCCGTGGATATGCCGAGCGCTGCCGTATCATGGCTGCCGTTCCATTTCTGGCCGGGTCGCTGGACGCAGCGGAAGATCGGCAGCAGCCAGACGCCATCATCGCGGATGCGCAGCGGCGCGCGGATGAAGCAGCCCCGGGGGAGATCGAGAAAACGTCCTTCTTCGGAAACAAGCTTTTCCGGTGCAGTCGGGTCGCGGTGGATTCGCGCCATGCGAATGCGGCATTCATCCTGATTGCCGGAGGGCTGGGCGGTATGAAACAGCCAGAGAACGCCATCCGGCGCGGTGAAGAAAACCGGGTTCTGTTCGGAATGGGCGGGGTCGTGGCTCAGGCGCTGCGGTGGTCCCCAGCGGGTTGCGCCCGCTGTCAGCACGGATGCGAAAATCGAAATATCCGATTTTCCTTCCAGCGTGCCGCCGAACCAGGCGCAGAGCAGGGTGCCGTCATCCAGAAGGTGCAGGAAGCTCGCATGGTTCTGGATCATGGGCGACGGCAGGAAAGCTTCCTGCCGGTTTTGCGACACGGCATGCATGGCTCCGGTCATGGCGTGAGCGATGTCATCAGGGGTCATCGTGGTCTCCTCTTGTCCTGATGAAAATGACATATTCAAAAAGTTGTCAAGTTTATTTGATAAAAAAATGGGATCTATTATTTTTGATTATTTTATCTAAACATTTGTTTTTAAAAAATAAAATTATGAGACTTGGCTCGAATAAAATTTGACATCTAAAAATAAATTGACAAAAAATGCGATAACGTCGATGCTCTGCTTGCGGGTGGAGGAGACAATCATCCGCATGCCATGCTCCTCAATGCAGGAGACGGGGATTTTTCAGATGCCCCTTGCGGCGCGCCGCCATGTTGCTGAATTTCTGAATCTGGGAGGAGAACGGAATGAAGAAGTCATTGATTGCGGGCGCCCTTGTCTTGGGTTCCCTCAGCGCCGCGGTTTCGCCGGCGCTTGCGGCATCGGGGCCGATCAAGATCGTGCTGGCGGAAGAGGCGGACCTGCTGGAACCCTGCATGGCCACCCGCTCCAATATCGGCCGCATCATCATGGAAAATGTCAGCGAGACGCTGACCGAGCTCGATGTGCGCGGCAAGAAGGGCGTTCAGCCGCGCCTCGCCGAGAAGTGGGAACAGAATGCCGATGGAAGCTGGCGTTTCCACCTGCGTGAAGGCGTGAAGTTTTCCGACGGCACGGCATTCGATGCCAAGGACGTCAAGCACAGCTTCGAACGCATCATGAGCGACAAGAACGCCTGCGAGTCCCGCCGTTATTTCGGCGGCATGACGGTGACCCCGTCTATCGTCGATTACCACACGATTGACTTCAAGACCGAACCGGCCCAGCCCATTCTGCCGCTTCTGATGTCGCTCGTCACCATTGTTCCCGAAGAAACCAAGATGGAATTCATCCGCGAGCCTGTCGGCACCGGGCCTTACAAGCTGGCCAACTGGACGCCGGGTCAGCAGATTGTGCTCACCGCACGCGACGACTATTGGGGCGCCAAGCCGCAGGTGACGGAAGCGACCTATCTTTTCCGCGCCGATCCTTCGGTCCGCGCCGCCATGGTGCAGACCGGCGAAGCAGATCTGTCGCCTTCCATTTCCCAGCTAGACGCCACCAACGCCAAGACCGACTTTTCCTATCTCGACAGCGAGACGGTCTATATGCGTCTCGACCATAACATCGCGCCGCTGAACGATGTCCGGGTACGCCGTGCGCTCAACCTCGCCATCGACCGGCAGGCCTTCCTTGGCACGCTGGTTCCGGAAGGTGCCGTGCTGGCCACCGCGCTCGTTCCGCCGACCACGCTTGGCTGGAACCCCGACGTCAAGGTCTTCCCCTATGAACCCGAGGGCGCAAAAAAGCTGCTCGAGGAAGCAAAGGCTGCCGGTGTGAAGGTGGATACGCCGATCACCATCATCGCACGCACCGCGAATTTCCCCAACGTCACCGAGATCATGGAGGCGATCCAGCAGCAATTGCAGGAAGTCGGCTTCAAGATCGACCTGAAATTCGTGGAGGTGGCCGAGCACGAAAGCTACTACTCCAAACCCTTCAAGGAAGGCCGAGGACCGCAGATCGTCGCCGCCATGCACGACAACTCAAAGGGCGACCCGTCCTTCACCATGTTCTTCAAATATGCGACCAAGGGCACGCAGTCCGGCTTCTCGGACAAGAAGGTGGACGATCTGATCGAACGCGCATCGGCAGCGGTCGGTGACGAGCGCGCCAAGCTGTGGTCGGAACTCATTGCCCACCTGCACGATGACGTGGTGGCGGATGTGCTGATGTTCCACATGGTCGGCTTCTCCCGCGTCTCCGAGCGGCTGGACTTCAAGCCGACTATCGCCACCAACTCGATGCTGCAGCTTTCGGAAATCGGCATCAAATAGGACCCCGCGTCTTGTCAATTGAGAAGCGGCGGCGCGGCGAAAGCCTCGCCGCCGCATTGAAAAACCGGAGGCAACCATGTTGAGCTTCATCCGAAAACGTTCCGTTGCAAGCCTGATTTCCCTGATCGGCCTCATCGTCATGGTTTTCTTCCTGTCGCGCCTGACGGGGGACCCGGCCGCGCTGTTTCTGCCGGTGGAGGCTTCGGAAGAGTTGAAGCAGCAGTTCCGGGCGTTGCACGGGCTGAACGATCCGTTGATGGTGCAGTTCCTGCGTTATGCGGGCGATGTGATGACGGGTGATCTAGGAGAATCGCTCAGAAAAGCCCGCCCGGCGCTGGATGTGGTGCTGGAGGCTTTCGTCTGGACGCTGTGGCTTGCGGTCATCACCATGTCGCTCGTCACCACGGCGGCCATCGTCATCGGTTCGCTTGCGGCTTTCCGCTCCGGCGGCTTCTTCGACCGCATGGCCTCAAGCATCTCGCTCATCGGTGCATCCGTGCCGGATTTCTGGCTGGCTATCGTCGCTATCGTCGTCTTTTCCGTCAATCTCGCCTGGTTGCCCACGTCAGGAACGGGCTCCGTGCTGCACTGGATATTGCCGATCGCGGTCCTGTTCGTGCGCCCCTTCGGCATTATCGTGCAGGTGGTGCGTGGCTCGATGATCGGCGCTTTGTCCTCTGCCTATGTCAAAACGGCGCGCGCCAAGGGCGTGAAGTCGGGTCCGATCATCTTCATTCACGCCTTGCGAAACGCCATGCTGCCGGTCATCACCGTCATTGGCGACCAGGCGGCAAGCCTTCTCAATGGTGCTGTCATCGTCGAAACCATTTTCGGTTTTCCCGGTGTCGGCAAGCTGATGATCGATTCCATTCTTCAGCGCGATTTCAACGTCGTGCTCGCCGCCATTCTCGTCACCGCGCTGGCGATCTTCCTGATGAATCTTCTGATCGATATCGCCTATGCGCTCCTCGATCCGCGTATCCGGCATTGAGGAGGCCGTTCAGCCATGAGCCTTTCCAGCGCCGACACCGAGATCATCGCCGAGCCATCCTTCGCAACACGCATGCTGCGCATGTTGTGGGCGGATAAATTCGCGCTCTGCGCCGCGATCTTCCTCGTCATCGTCGTTATCCTCGCTTTTATCGGCCCGGCCTGGCTTGGCGATCTGGCGACGAAACAGAACCTGCGCGGGCGCAACCTCGCCCCGTTCGACTGGCAGCGCGGGTGGTATTTCTGGCTGGGGGCGGATGCGCTCGGCCGTTCGCTTCTCGCGCGCATTGTCGCCGCCACGCAAAACACGATGATGATCGCCGCCGGCGCGGTGCTTCTTTCCGCCATCACCGGCACCGTGCTCGGGCTGATCGCCGGTTTTTCCTCCAACCGTGTCGGCCAGGTCATCATGCGGCTTGCCGATGTGATCATGTCGTTCCCGTCGCTCTTGATCGCGGTCATCGTGCTTTATCTGCTCGGCTCCTCCATCCTCAACCTGATGCTGGTTCTCGCCATCACCCGCATTCCCGTTTACATCCGCACCACGAGGGCGGAGGTGCTGGAGGTGCGCGAGCGCATGTTCGTGCAGGCGGCGCGCGTGATGGGCGCCTCCGGCAAGCGCATCCTGTTCCGCCACATCCTGCCTGTGGTGTTGCCGACGCTGACGACGCTCGCCACGCTCGATTTCGCCTATGTGATGCTGGCGGAAAGCGCGCTGTCCTTCCTCGGCATCGGCATTCAGCCGCCGGAAATCACCTGGGGCCTGATGATTTCGCAGGGACGGCAATATCTCACCAATGCCTGGTGGCTGTCCTTCTGGCCGGGACTTGCCATCATTCTCACCACCCTGTCGCTCAACCTGCTTTCCAACTGGCTGCGCATCGCGCTCGATCCCGTGCAGCGCTGGCGGCTGGAAATGAAAGGCCGCAAGCATGGCTGACCATCTTCTCGACGTGCGCAACCTTTCCGTGGAGTTCCACACCGCAAGCGGTGTCGTCCATGCGGTGAAGGATGTCTCCTACCATATCGACCGTGGCGAAACGCTGGCCATCCTCGGCGAAAGCGGTTCGGGCAAGTCGGTATCGTCCTCGGCCATCATGAACCTCATCGACATGCCGCCCGGACATATCAGCAGCGGCCAGATATTGCTCGATGGCCAGGACCTTCTGACCATGCCGGCCGAGGCGCGCCGCGAGATCAACGGCCGACGCATCGCCATGATTTTTCAGGACCCGCTCAGCCACCTCAATCCGGTTTATACCGTTGGCTGGCAGATCCGTGAGGCGATGACCACCCACGGCATGGACAAGGCAAAGGCCGAAGCGGAGGCGAGGCGGCTTGTCGCCCGCGTCGGCATTCCCGACCCGGACGGGGCCTTGAAGAAATATCCGCATGAATTTTCCGGCGGCCAGCGCCAGCGCGTCATGATCGCCATGGCGCTGGCGCTTCGGCCCGATCTCCTGATCGCCGATGAGCCGACCACCGCGCTTGACGTGACGGTGCAGGCCGAAGTGCTTTCGCTGCTCAAGGAATTGCAGCGGGAAACCGGCATGGCCGTGCTCATCATCACCCACGATCTCGGCGTCGTCGCCGAAATCGCCGATCGCGTGGTGGTGATGGAAAAGGGCGTTCTGGTCGAGGCTGGCACGGTTCGCGAGGTCTATCGCAATCCGCAGCACCCCTATACCCGCAAGCTCATCAGCGCAGCACCCGGCAGGGGCGACATGCACGAGCCGCACGCGGCGGGCGAAGCGCTGCTCAGCGTGCGTGATGTGCGCAAGCGTTACGGCGCCTTCGAGGCGCTGAAGGGCGTTTCCTTCGACCTCATGGAAGGCGAAACCATCGCGGTCGTCGGCGAAAGCGGTTCCGGCAAATCGACGCTGGCGCGTATTCTCTTGCGGCTAGACGAGCCGGATGCGGGCAGCGCCTTGTGGAGGGGCCGTGATCTCTTCAAACTTTCGCCTGCCGAACTCTTCGCGCTCCGGCGTGATCTGCAGATGGTGTTTCAGGACCCCACCCAGTCGCTCAATCCGCGTATGACCGTGTTTCAGCTGATTTCTGAGGCTTGGGTCATCCATCCGGAGATATTGCCCAGGGCAAGATGGCGTGAGCGGGTTGCGGAATTGCTGCATCAGGTGGGTCTCTCGCCGGAACATATGCGCCGTTATCCGCACCAGTTCTCCGGCGGTCAGCGGCAGCGGATCGCCATTGCCCGCGCATTGGCGCTGGAGCCGAAGCTCATCATCTGCGACGAGGCGGTCTCGGCGCTCGATGTTTCGGTTCAGGCGCAGGTTATTGCGCTGCTGGACAAGCTGCGCCGCGAAATGGGCCTCTCCTTCATCTTCATCGCGCATGATTTGCCGGTGGTTCGGGATTTTGCCGATCACGTCATGGTCATGCAGCGGGGAGAGGTCGTGGAATTCGGGACGGTCCGCCAGGTGTTCGAAGCGCCGCGCGAGGCCTATACCCGTGCCCTTCTATCCGCGAGCCTCGATCCCGACCCCGATATGCAATCTCAGCGTCATCCGGCCGTCGCCGGCGACGCCCTCGGAAATTCAAGCGGAGTTCTTTCATGAGCAAACAAGCTTTCGTCGCGCTCGTCACTTGTTTCAACGAGGACGAAACCATCAACTATGAGGCGACCCGCGCACAGGTGCGCCGCCAGGTGGCGGCCGGCAACAACATCATGTGCGCCGGCACCAATGGCGATTTTACCGCGCTCACGCATGAGGAAAAAATCCGGCTGACGGAAGAGGTGGTGGACGAAGTTGCAGGCCGTGCCAAGGTGATCGTGAATGCGGGCATGCCCGCCACATTCGAAACCCTGCAACTTGCCAAAGCCTTCGACCGCATCGGCGTCGATGGCGTCGCCGTCATCACGCCCTTCTTCATCGCCTGCACGCAGGATGGGTTGATCCGCCATTTCTCGACGGTGGCTGACGCCGTTAAAACGCCGGTCTATCTCTATGATATTCCCGCCCGCACCCAGAACCACATAGAGCCGGAAACCGCCCGCAAACTTGCCACCCATGGCAATATCGCCGGCATCAAGGATTCCGGCGGCGCGCAGCAGACGCTCGAAGCCTATCTTCAGGTGGCAAAGGAGATGCCCGGTTTCGAGGTCTATTCCGGCCCGGATCACCTCGTTCTCTGGTCGTTGCAGAACGGTGCGGCAGGCTGCATTTCCGGCCTCGGCAACGCGCTGCCGGATGTGCTGGCCGGCATTCTCAATGCTTTCAACGCCGGCGACATCACCGAGGCCGAACGCCAGCAGGCGATCTATGCCGACTTCCGCACCGATCTCTATGCCCTCGGCTTCGCACCGGCCATGGTCAAACGCTCGCTTTATCTCCAGGACTCTTCCGTCGGCGCCAGCCGCCAACCAGCCCTTCTGCCCGATAGAGAGCAGGATGAAAAAATCCTGGAAATCTTACGGCGTTATCAACGGATCTGACGCTGCTATCGAATGTGGCGCGCACCCCTGCGGATCGTGCGCGTCATCTTGAAAATATCTGCGAAAACGGCCAGAAGCCGATGCATTTCCCCAGCCTCACCCATGACGAATAATTTGTGACACAAACACGAAATTCCCCTTGTCAGTCACGCCATTGATGTTTAAGAGGAGCGCGCAACGCAAGCGTTCGCGCATGCGGAGAGGTGGCAGAGTGGTCGAATGCACCGCACTCGAAATGCGGCATACCTGCAAGGGTATCGTGGGTTCGAATCCCACCCTCTCCGCCATAAGACCCTTCGTTCCGAAGATTTTCTGCTGAGAACTGAATCTGTCGGTTATTGCCGGCTCGCCGCGCCGGGATAATCTTCGGCACGGCACGATGGTCTATTTTGTGTCCGCTTCAGAATCCATTCGCAGCAAGAAACGCCCTGCTGGCCGCCAGATCATCCAGAATGCCGCCGGCATTGCGCGGGTCGCGCTCCTGTTCGATGGTGATATAGCCGCCATAGCCGAGTTCCGTCAGAAGGCTGCGGATGGCTGGATAGTCGATTGAGCCGCGACCGATGGGGCACATGACGCCTTTGGCGCAGGCGTCGAAGAAGCGGATGGGTTCTGCCATCACCTCCTCGAAAACCGTGGCGTCGATATCCTTGAAATGAATATAGTCGACACGATCCCAATAGCGGCGAAGCGCGGTGACGGGGTCCATGCCGGAATAGGCCATATGGCCGGTATCGAGGCACAGGCCCGCCAGATCGGCGGGAATGTCCTTGACGATCTGCTGCAACTCATCGGCAAATTCGATGTAGCCGCCGGCATGGGGGTGGATAGTGGCGCGCACGCCATATTTGTCGCGGGCGAGCGTTGCGATGGCGCGGATGTTTTCGACCATGCCGTTCCATGCACCCCCATCGAGGCGCGGCGCGCGGTCGGAGTGGCCGGCGGCATAGTCCCGCTCGTCATGTCCCCAGTCCATCACAGTCAGATAGGGGGCGGAAAAGCGTTGGCCGGCATGGGTTTCCGGTTTCGGCAGGCGGGTGATCAGCGCGCAGATCTCGTCGGTCTGGCGCAGCAGATTGTTGCGGTTCTCCGGTGAGACCAGATCGTCGAAAATCGTGCCGGCGACGATTTTCAGATCGCGCTCATTGAGCGTCTGCGAAACACGCTCGAGGTCGAGCGGAAGATAACCGTAGGGGCCGAGTTCCAGGCCGCCGAAACCGGCGGCCTTCGCCTCGTCCAGCACCTTTTCCCAATGGGGCAGATGGGGATTTTTGACGTCGTCGACGCCCCAGCAGCAGGGAGCGATGGTGATGGTGATCCGGTTGGTCATGGCATCCTCGTAGCGCAATTGACGCCGGGCCGCCTTCTGCGGCCCGGAGAGGGTTTCAGCGATGGTGGCTTTAAGGGCGTCGATGGAAGACTGGATGCCCGCCTCGGTGGACATGGTGAAATCCTCCATTTCCAGACTGACCCAGCCATTGTAACCGGCCATGCGCACCACGGAGAAAAATTCCTTCCACCATTGCAGATCATGGCCGGCGCCCACCGCCACATAGTTCCAGTTGCGGTTGGCGACGTCAGTCACCTCTTTGAGTTCCAGCAGCCCGTTCACACCGGCCAGTCCGCGTTCGATGCGGGTGTCCTTGCCGTGGCAATGGTGGATCTTGCTGCCGAGTGCACGGGCAGAGGCGATGGGATCTGCCCCATCCACATCAGGTGCGACGGGTCGAGATTCATGCCCACCGTCGGGCCGACCTCATTGCGCAGGCGGAACAGGGTTTCCGGGTTCCAGACGAGCATGGCCGAGAAATTCTCGAGCGCATATTTTTCGACGCCCGCTTCCCTGGCGAGCTTCACAAGCCCATGCCAGAGCGGAAAGGCGCGGTCTTCCCATTGGTAACGGTCGCGCTCCGGCATCTCGTTCGGCCAGCTCTTGGTGTAGACGAGCCAGTTCGGCACGGCGTCACCCGGCGCTGCTTCCGGCAGGCCGGACATGGTGACGATCTTTGTCACGCCGATTTCGCCCGCAAGCCGGACGGTGTCCTCAATCTCCTTCAGGTGGCGCTTGCCCATGTCGCCGGGATCGAGCGGATTGGCGGAGCAATTCAGCGCAGCGATTTCGAGGCCACGGGCCTCGATTTCCTTGAGCCTGGATTTGAGAAGCCCCTTATCCGCCAACAGTTCGTCGGCCCTGAAATGCGGGCCGCTGGACCAGCCGCCGCCGGTCATCTCGATGCCCTCGACACCGAGCGCGACGCATTTGTCGAGCATATCGGTGAAGGGCAGGCTTGCCATGACGTCAGTACAAATTGCGAGTTTCATCGTTCATCTTTCCGAGGAGGTATGGGGACGCGCCTGAAGAGGAGGAGGACGGGAGAGTTGTCCGGCGCGCCCCCAAGCTGGTTAAGCGAAATCGACCCAGGCGGCGCCGGCATCGGCCGAACGGACGCAGTTTTCCAGCCAGCGAACGCCTTCGGTGCCGGCCGTGATACCGGGATAATGGTGGGTCTTCAGAAAGGCCCTGTCACCGCGATTTGCCGCATCGATTGCCTGGGCAATCCAGAGATAGATGTTCGACCAGCTGTCACCGAGACCTTCGGTATGCAGCGCGCCCATGCGGTCGATGGCGAGGCTTTCCTGTTCCAGATATGGCATGCCGTGGTGCAGGATGCGGCCGGGTTCGCCCTGAACCTCGTAGATCAGCTGGTCGGGATGGGAATCGGACCATTCGAGGGACGCCTTGGAGCCGACGAAACGGTAACGTTGCGATCCCATATTGCCGGCATTGACGGAGGAGACCCACAGGCGGCCGCGTGCGCCATTGTCGTAATGCATCAGAACGGTGGCGTGGTCCTCCAGCGGTGCGCGCGTGGGGATGAAGGCCTTGCGGTCGCAGAGCAGGCGTTCCACCTTCATATGCGGCAGTACGACTTCCGAGAGGTAATAGAGATGCGTGCCGATATCGCCCAGCACGAAGGTCGGGCCGGCGGTGCGGGGATTGGTGCGCCATTTGACGGCCTCGCCCGCGTCCACATCGTCACCGGCGTTAAAGCCGTGGGTATATTGCAGGTCGACGATGCGGATGTCGCCCAGCATTCCTTTTTTGACCATGGCCGCCATCTGGTGGACGAGCGGGTGCCCGGTAAAACCATAGGTAACGCCGACGATCAGGCCCTTCTGTTCGGCCAGCCGTGCCACCTCGTCGCATTCCGCCACGGTGAAGAATAACGGTTTTTCGCAGATGACATGCAGCCCGGCCTCAAGGCAGGCCTTGGTAATCTCGTAATGAGTGAAATTGGGGGTGGCGATGGAGACGACGTCAACACCGTCTTCGCGTGCCGTTTCGCCGGCAATCAGCGCCTTGTAATCCGCATAGCAGCGTTCCGCCGCAACGCCGAGATTGACGCCGAAGTCACGGCCTCGTTCGGCATCGAGGTCGAAGGCGCCGGCGGCGAGCTGGTAATTGCCGTCGCGCAAGGCGCCGGTGCGGTGCTTGTAACCCACCTGTCCCGTGCGTCCGCCGCCCACCATGGCCCAGCGCAGCGGGCGTGAAATCCGTCTTTCTCCGTTGATCATGTCGGTCGTCTTTCCATTTGATGTTGCCAATGGCCGTGGCCGGAGGCAGGGTCCGCCTCGGGCTCAGCGCCGGTTTGCCGCGTTATTTCTTGAAATAGAGGTCGATATAGTCCTGCATCTTGCTGCGCATGAACCGGCTCGATTCATCGGCCCTGTCCTCCCAGGCGAAGACGCAGGAGGTCATGATGCCGTCGAAGCCGATTTCGGCGAGTGTGCTGAAGAAGTCGTCCCATGGAACTTCGCCCTGGCCGATATTGAGATGCTGGTGCACCCGCGCCTGCGTGCCCGGCGGGTTGAGGATATAACGAAGCCCGGAGCTGGCCTTGTGGTTGAAGGTATCGCCGACATGCACATGGGCGAGCACATCCTTGGCTTCGCGCAGCATCGCCTTGGTGTCGTCACCGAAATAGAAGGTGTGCGGCGCGCAATAGAGGAATTTGACGTTCTTCGAATTGACAGTGCGGATGATGTCCAACGCCGGCTGCAGCGTCTCGCACCAGTCTTCCGGATGCGGCTCGACATGCAGGTTGATGTTTTCACGCTCGAAGATCGGCACCAGCTCCTCCATCGAGCGCCACCAGGCGTCCTCGCAGGCCTCGATCATCGAGCCGGTATGGCAGCAGTAGCAGGAACCCTTGTCGGGATGCGGTCCGCGGCCGAATTCGGAGTTCATCGTGTCGACCTCCAGTTCGATGGCGATCTCGATGGCGCGTTTCCAGTACTTGACCGCCGCCTGCCGTTCGGTCTCGTCATTGGAGGCCCAGCGATACATGGGCAGCAGCGAGGCGATGCCGACATCGGCGTCTTTCAGCGCCTTCTTGAAAGACCTCATCCGCTCGGGAAAGACGCGCGGGGCCTTGAACCATTCGAGGAAATCGGCGCGCGGGCTGAGTTCGATCCAGTCGTAGCCGAGTTCCTTCACCTTGGCGGGCAGCTCATCGAGGCTGATGAAACGGTGCATGTGGGGGTCGATGGCGATTTTCATCGGTCTTGATCCTTCTCTATGTCTTAACTGGATGGCGGCTGCGGCGGATGGCCGTCATGGCTGGCCATGTAATTTTCCACCTCAGCCCTGAGATCGGCGAGCGCCTCACCGCCGGCCATCAGGCCGGTGATCTCCTCGCGTGACTTCTCGCCCTTGCGGAAATTGGCGGCGACTGCGCCACGGATCAGCACGGCGAAATGGTCGCCGACGGCGATGGCGTGGGTGACCTGAGGGGTGATGAGGATCACCGCGATGCCGCGCTTGCGCGCTTCCAGCACGATGCGCAGAACGTGGGACGCCTGTTTCACGCCCAGCGCCGCCGTCGGCTCGTCGAGGATGAGAACGCGCGCGCCAAAATGCACCGCGCGGGCGATGGCGAGCGATTGCCGCTCGCCGCCGGAGAGCCCGCCGATCAGGCGGTCGCCGTCATCGACACTCTTTTTGATGAGGTTCCAGAACGCATCCTCATTCTTGCCGCCGACAACTGAGATATTGGCCGCGAACGCGCCGGATGCCATCACGAGCGACACAGCGCCCGTTGCGAGAAATTTCCTGAAAAATGCCATTGCTTCCTCCCTGCCCATTCTCCCGACGGGCCCTAATGACAGGGTGATTTATATCTTTCATTTTCAGGAGAACGGAATTTATATTTCATTTAATGTTGCATTTAATATCATTTCATGTCATTCATGGATGATACGATTGTGAGGCGTCATGAACCGACCGACCATTACCGATCTTGCGAAAGCCGCCGGTGTCAGCATCTCCACGGTCAACCGGCTGCTGCACGGTTCGACTTCCGTGCGCCAGGATACGATCGACCAGATACTCAAGGCGGCGGAGGAGATCGGTTTTTATGGTCTCGGCACCATCAAGGACCGTCGCCGCGAGGCCATGCCCCATCACCGGCTCGGCTTTCTGTTGCAGCAATCCCACCGGCCGCTTTACCGGCTTTGGGCGGAAGGGATCGTCGCCGCCGCACGCCAGCGGCCGGATAGCATCATCGAGCCGGATGTTGTGTTTGAGGACGATCTTTCACCGGAGGCCGTTTCCGCCAATCTCCTGAAGATGGGACAATCCTGCGGCGCAATCGCGGTGGTGACGGCCGATCATCCGCTCGTCAGCCAGGCGATCGACGAGCTGCGGGGCAGGGGCGTTCCGGTGGTGACTTACGTATCCGATCTGTCGGCGGCAAGCCGCGCGGGCTTTGTCGGCACCGACAGCTGGAAACGCGGCCGCACGGCGGCATGGTTCCTCAGCCAGACGGTGAAGGGTGAGGGCGTGGTCGTGCCGCTGATCGGCAGCAATCGGTATCAGTGCCAGGATGTTTCGGACGCCAGCTTCCGCTCCTATATGCGCGAAAACACGCCTGAACTTCAGGTCGCGGAAACGCTGCTGACCCACGAGGAGCCGGAAAACGCCTATGTCATCGTGCGGGATATGATTGTTGCCGAACCGGGGCTCCGGGGGATTTATGTCAACGGCGGCGGCATATCGGGTGTTCTGCGCGCACTCAGGGAACTGCCTGCCGAGCGGCAGCGCGACATAAAAATCATCTGTAACGATATCGGGCCGGAAACACGAAAAGGCCTCAACGAAGGGCTGATCACCGCCTCGCTGCCGCTTCCCCTCGACAGGATGCCGCAGCAATTGATCGACGTGATGTTACGGCGCATCGAGAACGGAGATTCATCCTCCGTTGAACAGCGGATCGTGCCATTCGAAATCCTGACGCCCGAAAGCATCTGGACCTGACCGACACGATCACTGGAATTCGAGGCTCATCCGGGCAAGATCGTCCCACAGGCTTTCGGCAAAACCGCGCAGCACGATGACTTCGAAAACCTGTTCGTCGACGCGGGTGAGGTGGGCGGCGATGTGACCGATCAGCGTCGCGGCGGAATGTCCCACCGGGAAGGCTGCGAGAGACATGTCGACCGCCGTGCCTTTGGCCAGAACCCGCTCGGCCATCGTGCCTTCGATGCGGATGCGAACGCGTCCCTGGCTCTGGTCGACACCCGTTGCCTGAGGTTCGAGCGCCGCAAGAAGCGCCTTCATATCGGCATGAGACAGAGATTGTTCACCGACGATGAACCATTGGCCCGGTGAGACCGCGCGTATATCGCCTTTGGCAAGGTCGCGAAGGCGGGCTTCCAGATCCGTTGCGTCGGGTGCGGCCAGAACGTGGATGATCGCGCCTTCCGGCAGGGGGGAGAGCTTGATGGCGGTGGAGGCAATCGCTCGCTTCGCGCCCAGCACCGGGCGGAGCGTCGGACGGAAGCCGGATTTGAAGTCAGGCTTGAAATCAAACATGGAGTTTCTCGTTTTGAGGATCGACAAAAACCGGGTTGCAAAGGCGGGCTTGGGTAAATTCGTTGCGCAGGCCGTTCCAGACCATGATTTCCTCGCCATGCCGCGCAGGACCATTCTTGACCAGGGCGAGACCGATGGTCGAACCCAGATGCGGTGAGAACGCACTGGAGGTCACATAACCCTGATCGTTCTCCAGCGTTGCCGCGGCATCCTTCGCAAGAATATGCGAGCCGGTGCGGAAGGACTGTTTTGGATCGAGCGGCACGACGCCGACGAGGCTCGGACGGTCGGCGTCGGAAAGCCCCTCGCGCTCCAGCATCCGTCGGCCAATGAAATCGGCCTTTGTGGTGGAGACCATTTTGCCGAAGCCGAGATCGGCGGGCACCACCGTGCCGTTGATTTCATTGTGGGTGACATGGCCTTTTTCGATGCGCAGCACGCCAAGCGCCTCGACGCCATAGGGCATGATATTCTCCGGCTCGCCGGCTTCCATCAGCGCATCGGCGACGCTTTCACCGTAACCGGCCGGGACGGCAAGCTCGTAGGCCAGTTCGCCGGAGAAGGAAATCCGGAACAGGCGTCCATGCAGTTGCCCGCCAAACAGGAAGACTTCCCGGGCTGCGAGGAAGGGAAAGGCCTCGTCGGAAATATCTTCATCGACGATCCTTTGCAGAATGGCGCGCGCCTTCGGCCCGGCAATCGCCATCTGCGCCCATTGATCGGTGACGGAGGCAAACCGCACATCGAGATCCGGCCAGAGCGCCTGCGTGCAGAATTCAAGGTGGTTCAGGACGCTCGCCGCATAGGCGGTGGTGGTCGTCATGAAGAAGCGGTTTTCCTCCAGCCGGCTGGTGGTGCCGTCGTCGTAGATCATGCCGTCCTCACGCAGCATCAGGCCATATCGTGCCTTGCCGACCGGCAGTTTGAGGAAAGCGTTGCAATAAACCCGGTTCAGGAATTCGGCGGCGTCCCTGCCACAGATTTCGATCTTGCCGAGCATCGATACATCGCAGAGCCCGGCATTCTTGCGCACATTCAGAACCTCACGGTCGACGCTTTCCCGCCAGCCGCCTTCGCCTTCGCGCGGAAACCAGGAGGAGCGATACCAGAGCCCGGTTTCGACGAACACGGCCCCGTTTTTCTCGGCCCAACCATGCAGCGGCGATTTGCGCACCGGCTGGAAATGCTGGCCGTGATAGGCTCCGGTCAGTGCGCCGAAGGAGACGGGCGTATAAAACGGCCGGAACGTCGTGGTGCCGATATCCGCCGGGGAGATACCGCGCGCTTCGGCCAGCAGCCCGATGGCATTGACATTCGAAAGCTTGCCCTGATCCGTCGCCATGCCGTTCGTGGTGTAGCGTTTGGCGAGTTCGACATGGCCATAACCTTCACGGATGGCGAGGCCGAGATCCTTGCGGTGAACGTCGTTCTGGTAATCGACAAAGGCTTTCGCCTTAATGCCGGGGATGGACCAGAGCGGCTTTGCAGGCGGGGCCACGACATCGTTTTCCACCGTGCCGAATGTCGGTGCGGTTGATGCAAAGCCGAGCTCTTGCGCCAGCGCTGCGCCCTTCCGCGCGCCATCCTGAAGGCAGGCGGCGATACCGTTGATCGCGGAAACCGCGCCGGCGAGTTCCAGCCCCTTGAGATTGCCGGGCGCCAGGAAAGCGGCATCGTCTTCCGACCAGACCGGCTTGCCGCCGCGATGGCAGGCGAGATGGATGATGGGGCTGAAGCCGCCCGACATGGCCAGCGCATCGACATTCAGCTTCTCCGCCCGGCCATTCGCATAAATCTCAATGGCGGAAAGCGCCTTGCCGCCCTTGGCATTCGAGACGACGCCACCCTTGATGACACGCGCATTGCCTTCGTAGCCCGGATTGCCCCGCTCACGGCTGTCGATGATGGCGGCAAGAGTAACACCCTGTGCTTCCAGATCGCGGGCGAGCGCATAACCACTGTCATTGGTGGTGAAAATCGCCGTCGCCGTGCCGGGGCTGACGGCATAACGGTTGAGATAGCTGCGCATGGCGCTGGCCATCATCACGCCGGGAACATCGTTGCCGCCGAAGACCAGCGGCCGTTCTTCCGCGCCGGTTGCCAGCAGCGCCCGCTTGGCGGCGATGCGCCACAGGCGTTCCAGGGGCACATGGGCTTTCGGATCTGGCAGATGTTTCTGCACCCGCTCCACCGCGCCGAAGACATTGCCGTCATACCAGCCGAAAGCCGTGGTTCGCGTCAGCATCGTCACATTCGGCAGGGCTTTAAGTTCGGCAACGCATTGCGCCGCGAAATCCGGTGCGCTCTTGCCGCCGATGGCTGCCGTTTCGGAAAGAAGCCCACCGCCTGCCACGGAATGTTCATCGACAATGATGACGCGCGCGCCGGCGCGTCCTGCGGCAAGCGCTGCCGCCAGACCCGCCGCGCCGGAGCCGATCACCAGCAGGTCGCAATGCGCCCAGCATTTGTCATAGGTATCCGGATCCGCCTCGTAGCTTGCTTTGCCGAGACCGGCGGCTTTGCGGATGAAGGGCTCATAAACCTTTTCCCAGAAGGCGGCAGGCCACATGAAGGTCTTGTAGTAGAACCCCGCGCCAAGGAAGGGTGAGAGAAGGCCGGTCAAGGCGCCGATATCGAACTCGAGAGAGGGCCAGCGGTTCTGGCTGTTGGCTTCCAGCCCGGCATAAAGCTCCTGCATGGTGGCGCGGGTGTTCGGCTCCGTGCGCCCGCCGCGGCCGATGGTCATCAGCGCGTTCGGCTCGGCTGCACCCGCCGTCAATATGCCGCGCGGGCGGTGGTATTTGAAACTGCGACCGACGAGTTTCTGGTCGTTGGCGAGCAGGGCGGAGGCGAGGCTGTCGCCCTCAAAGCCCGACATCGGCTTGCCATCGAAGGTGAAGGAAAGCGGTTTGGAACGGTCGATCAGACCGCCGGTCTTCAGGCGGTTGGCGCTCATGCGTTTGTCACTTTCGTCTTGTCGGCGGCGTCGCGGCAGGCGGATATCTCATGGGTGGCGGTATCGCGGGCGACGACCAGCCAGCGGCGGCAGCCGGATGTGTGGTGCCAATATTCCTCATAGGCGCCGCGCGGATTATCGCGCAGATAGACATAATCGAACCATTCCTCCGCGCCGGCATCGGCGGCAGGCCTTTGAAGGGCTGCGCCCTTGATGGTGAATTCTTCCCTGGGTCTTGGCCCGCAATGCGGGCAGGGCACGAGACTTGCCATTTCAGATGTCCTTGATCCGCCAGATAGCGGGATGGCGAAAAGTGTGAGCGGTTTTCGCCTGAAATCCCGCTATAAATTTAGTGAAGGTTGGGCTGGGCTCCCTGGCCCTTTTCATCGATGAGATAACCGCGCCGGAAGCGATCCAGCCGGAAGGCCATTGCCGTTTCCTGCGGTGCGCCGCGTGCCAGAAGATGGGCGAAGCAGAAACCGGAAGCGGGCGTCGCCTTGAAGCCGCCATAACACCAGCCGGCATTCAGGTAGAGATTGTCGATCGGGGTTTGGTCGATGATCGGTGAGCCATCCATCGACATATCCATGATGCCGCCCCAGGAGCGAAGGACCCGGACGCGGGAAAGCGCCGGTATCATCGCCTTGCCTGCCTCCGCGACATGTTCGACCGTCGCCAGATTGCCGCGCTGGGCATAGGAGTTGTAACCGTCTATATCGCCGCCGAAGACGAGGCCGCCCTTGTCCGATTGCGAGACGTAAAAATGGCCGGCCCCGAAGGTGACGACGCCATCGATGAAGGGCTTCAGCCCTTCAGACACGAAAGCCTGCAACACATGGCTTTCGATCGGCAGTTTCAGCCCGGCCATGGCGGCCACCTGCGAGGAATTGCCTGCTGCCGCGAGCGCCAGCTTGCCGCAGCCGATGAAGCCCTTGGCGGTCTCCACACCCACGACCCTGCCGTTTTCGCGGCGAATGCCGGTTACCTCGCAGCCCTGAATGATATCGACGCCGCGGCTGTCTGCGCCGCGCGCATAACCCCAGGCGACGGCATCGTGACGCACAGTGCCGCCGCGTCTTTGCAGCAGGCCGCCCTGCACCGGAAAGCGGGCATTGTCGAAATCGAGAAACGGCAGCATGGCCTTCAGTGCGGCGCAGTCCAGCAATTCGGCATCTACGCCGTGCAGCCGCATGGCGTTGCCGCGCCTTGTATAGGCATCGCGCTGTGCATCCGAATGATAGAGGTTCAGCACGCCGCGCTGGGAAACCATGGCGTTGAAATTGAAATCCTGCTCCAGCCCTTCCCACAGCTTCATCGAAAGTTCGTAGAAGGGATTGTTACCCGGCAGCAGATAATTGGAGCGAATGATCGTGGTGTTGCGGCCGACATTGCCGGAGCCGATGTAGTTTTTTTCCAGCACCGCGACATTGGTAATGCCAAATTCTTTCGCAAGATAATAGGCCGTTGCCAGCCCGTGTCCGCCGCCGCCAACGATGATGACGTCATAATGCGGTTTCGGAGATACCTCCCGCCAGGCGGGTTTCCACGCCTTGTTGCCGAAAAGGCCGTTCTTGAAAATGGAAAAGGCGGAATAGCGCATCTGCGTACCTCGAACGATATCGCGCAAGCTTACCGGCGTCGTTCGAAAGGGAATTGCAAATAAGGGACATAATGATTTAAAAAAGAGACATGACGACCATCGAGCAGAAGAATGTCCAGCGCATTGGTTTCATCCTGGTTCCGAATTTCGCGCTGATGTCCTACGCCTCGGCGGCGGAGCCATTGCGCGCCGCCAATCTGATCGCCGGAACCGATCTTTACGATGTGGTTCCGCTTTCTTTCGATGGCGAGGCTGTCAGAAGTTCTTCCGGCATCATTGTCGGCTGCGAGGCACTCGCCACCGCAGGCGAGAGATGCCACACGATCTTCGTCTGCGCAGGGGGCGGGCCGCAGGACTGGACCGTTGCGGAAAATTCCTACGGGACTTTAAGGCGGCTGGCGCGGCAGGGTGTCCGGATCGGGGGCATTTCCAGCGGCGCTTATGTGCTGGCGGCGGCGGGATTGCTGGAAAACCGCGATTTCACCATTCACTGGGAGCATGCGCCGGTGCTGAAAGAGGCCTTCGGCCATCTCACGCCCCGGCAGGCGCGGTTTGTTTTCGACGGGGACCGCATCACCTGCGCCGGCGGCGTCGCGCCCCTCGACATGATGCACGCGATGATTTCGCAAAGAATGGGCGCTCATTTCGCACGGCGTGTCAGCGACTGGTATCTGCACACAGCCGTGGCCGAACCCGGCGCGCCGCAAAGGGGTTCCGCCGCCGAGCGCCATAGCACCAACCATCCGGCCTTGCTGACCGTTCTGGAAAAAATGGAAACGACCATTGAAAGCCCGCTCGACCGGCAGACCATGGCGAAACTGGCGGGAACCAGCGCGCGTCATCTCGACCGGCTTTTCGCAACCCATCTGAAAACGACGTTTCTGGAAACATACCGCGCGATCCGCCTCGATCACGCCCGGCGGCTACTGGAGCAAAGCCCGCTCTCCATTGCCGAAGTGGCCTTCGCCACCGGCTTCTCAAGCGCCGGGCATTTTTCGGGGAGCTTCAAGGCCCGGTTCGGCCATACTCCAAATGCACTGCGGCAAAGATTTCCTCCGAATTAAAATAGTTTTCCTGTAAGGAAGGGAAAACACGATAATGCCGGAGGACCCCATGGCGAAGGATACCACCAAGACCGAAACTGCGCAGTTCCTGTCGCAGGATCCCCATGCCGTCCGCGAGCCAAGGGTCAATAATCTGGAAATGGCGATTGGCCATGAGGTGCGCGCCTATCGCAAGAAACTCGGCATCACGGTCACCGATCTTGCATCGGCCACCGGCGTTTCCGTGGGCATGCTTTCCAAGATCGAAAACGGCAATATCTCGCCGTCGCTCACCACGCTGCAGACGCTTTCAAAGGCTCTGGGTGTGCCGATCACGGCCTTCTTTCGCGGTTTTGAGGAACCGCGCAGCGCCACCTTCGTCAAGGCGGGGCAGGGCGTGAATATCGAGCGCAGGGGCACTCGCGCCGGTCATCAATACAGCCTGCTCGGCCATATCGACAACAATACCAGCGGCGTCACCGTCGAGCCCTATCTCATCACGCTGACCAAGGATTCGGACGTGTTTCCGACCTTCCAGCACGAGGGGATGGAGTTTCTCTACATGCTGGAAGGCGAGGTGGTTTACCGCCACGGCGAGCAGCTTTTCACCATGCAGGCCGGCGATAGCCTGTTTTTCGACGCCGATGCGCCGCACGGGCCGGAGGAATTGGTGAAGCTTCCCGCGCGTTATCTGTCGATCATTTCCTATCCGCAGAGGCGGCTTGGCAACGATGGATAATTTGCCTTAGAAGAAAAAAATATTCCTGATAGTTGACGGAGTGGAATTCCATATGTTAGCCCTTCATTCAGAAACGAATGGAGGTGCCTGTCGATGTGCGGCATTGTTGGACTATTCCTGAAAGACAAAAGCATTGAACCGCAGCTGGGTCAGCTGCTTTCGGACATGCTCGTCACCATGACCGATCGCGGCCCGGATTCGGCCGGCATCGCGATCTACGGAAGCGCTGCCAATGGTCGGGCGAAAGTGACGATCCAGTCGGCCGATCCTGCCGCCGATTTTTCCGGCCTCGCCGAAGCGCTGAAGGAAAGCGGCGTCGATGCCGTGGTCACGGTGAAAAGCACTCATGCTGTTCTCGATATTCCCGCCGAAAAACTGGATGGTATCCGTCCGGTCCTTTCCGCAATCCGCCCGAATGTGCGTGTGATGGGTTCCGGCGACAGCGTCGAAATCTATAAGGAAACCGGTCTTCCGAAGGATGTCGTCACCCGTTTTGACGTGCGTTCCATGGCCGGCACCCATGGCATCGGCCACACCCGCATGGCGACGGAATCGGCGGTGACGACGCTTGGCGCGCATCCCTTTTCCACCGGCGCAGACCAGTGCCTGGTACATAACGGCTCGCTTTCCAACCACAATAATCTGCGCCGCGAACTGGTGCGCGAAGGCATGGTCTTCGAGACCCAGAATGACTCGGAAGTCGCCGCGGCTTATCTCACGGCGGAAATGGCCAAGGGCAAGGATCTGGGCGAGGCGCTGACCGGCGCGCTCGACGATCTCGATGGTTTCTTCACTTTCGTTGTCGGCACCAAATCCGGTTTCGGCGTGGTGCGTGATCCCATCGCCTGCAAGCCTGCTGTCATGGCCGAGACAGACCAATATGTCGCTTTCGGCTCTGAGTATCGCGCGCTGGTCAATCTGCCCGGCATTGAAAATGCCCGCGTCTGGGAGCCGGAACCGGCGACCGTCTATTTCTGGGACCATGAAAAGGCCGCCTGAGACCGTCATCGGCGCCTGTTTTGAAAGTCATAATCCATGCCAGTTTTCGATCTCTCCCACACGCCGCTGCGTGAACTCAACAAGGCGCTCCACGGTCTTTCCTCGGGCGCGAACGACACCGAATTCGAGGTCGTCAATCCGCGCGGCCACCATGCCGTGGCGGTCGGCATCGACAGCCCCGTCACCGTCGATGTGCACGGTTCGGTCGGTTATTATTGCGCCGGCATGAATGATGGCGGCAACGTCACCGTGCACGGCTCGGCCGGGCCGGGTGTCGCTGAGAACATGATGTCCGGCACGGTCGTCATCGAGGGCGACGCCTCGCAATATGCCGGCGCCACAGGCCGCGGCGGGCTTCTGGTCATCAAGGGCAATGCCGCCTCGCGCTGCGGCATTTCCATGAAGGGCATCGATATCGTCGTGAAGGGCAATATCGGCCACATGTCGGCCTTCATGGGCCAGTCCGGCCACCTCGTCGTCTGCGGCGATGCGGGCGATGCGCTGGGCGATTCCCTTTATGAGGCGAAGCTCTTTGTGCGCGGTTCGGTGAAGAGCCTCGGTGCCGATTGCATCGAGAAGGAGATGCGCCCTGAACATCTCGAAAAGCTCGCAGAACTTCTCGACAAAGCCGGCGTCACGGATGTCAGCCCTGACGAGTTCAAGCGCTACGGCTCGGCCCGCACGCTCTACAATTTCAACATCGACAACGCCGACGCGTATTGAGGCGAAGGATTTTCCTATGAGCTATCACAACCCCTTCACCCCGCCGCGCAAATCCGCAACTTTCGATGACCACACGCTGGCGGAAATCCGCCGCGCGGCGGCAACCGGCATCTATGATATTCGCGGCGCGGGCACCAAGCGCAAGGTGCCGCATTTCGACGATCTCCTGTTTCTCGGCGCGTCCATCTCGCGTTATCCGCTCGAGGGTTATCGTGAGAAATGCGATACGACAGTTACGCTTGGCACCCGCTTCGCCAGGAAGCCGATCACGCTGAAAACGCCGATCACCATTGCCGGTATGAGCTTTGGCGCTCTGTCAGGCAACGCCAAGGAAGCGCTCGGCCGGGGCGCGACAATCGCCGGCACCTCCACCACGACCGGCGATGGCGGCATGACGGATGAGGAGCGCGGCCACAGCCAGACGCTGGTTTATCAGTACCTGCCCTCGCGTTACGGCATGAACCCAAAGGATCTGCGCCGTGCGGACGCCATCGAGGTCGTCGTCGGCCAGGGCGCGAAACCGGGCGGCGGCGGCATGTTGCTCGGCCAGAAGATTTCCGATCGCGTCGCCAATATGCGCAACCTGCCGAAGGGCATCGACCAGCGCTCCGCCTGCCGTCATCCCGATTGGACCGGACCGGACGATCTGGAAATCAAGATCCTCGAACTGCGTGAAATTACCGACTGGGAAAAACCGATCTATATCAAGGTTGGCGGTGCACGGCCCTATTACGATACGGCGCTGGCGGTGAAGGCCGGTGCGGATGTGGTGGTGCTTGACGGCATGCAGGGCGGCACGGCGGCCACGCAGGATGTCTTCATCGAAAATGTCGGCATGCCAACGCTTGCCTGCATTCGCCCCGCCGTGCAGGCGCTTCAGGATCTCGGCATGCACCGCAAGGTGCAGCTGATCGTTTCCGGCGGTATCCGTTCGGGTGCTGACGTCGCCAAGGCACTGGCGCTGGGTGCCGATGCGGTCGCCATCGGCACGGCGGCGCTGGTGGCGCTCGGCGACAATGATCCCAAGTGGGAAGACGAATATCAGAAACTCGGCACCACGGCCGGCGCTTACGATGACTGGCACGAGGGCAAAGACCCCGCCGGCATCACTACGCAGGACCCGGAATTGGCAGCACGCCTCGATCCCGTTGCCGCTGGCCGCCGCCTTGCCAATTACCTGAAGGTCATGACGCTCGAGGCGCAGACCATCGCGCGTGCCTGCGGCAAGAACCATCTCCATAATCTGGAGCCGGAAGATCTGGTGGCGCTGACGATGGAGGCTGCCGCCATGGCGCAGGTTCCGCTGGCGGGAACCAACTGGTTCCCGGGCAAAGGCAGCTTTTAAGCCATAAGAACGGACGGGCGCATTTGGGAGGATGTGCCCGTCTTTTTTCGATGAAGTGTCTGATATTCAAAAAAAAGGGGAATGACGTGACACTGGACCTCTCCAAATTTGCTGCCGAAAAGGGCATCAAATATTTCATGATCAGTTATACCGATCTCTTCGGCGGCCAGCGCGCCAAGCTGGTTCCCGCAGAAGCCATTGCCGATATGCAGAAGGATGGCGCGGGTTTTGCGGGCTTCGCCACCTGGTTCGATCTGACACCCGCCCATCCTGATCTATTCGCCGTGCCCGACGCCTCCTCGGTCATCCAGCTCCCTTGGAAAAAGGATGTCGCCTGGGTCGCCGCCGATTGCGTGATGGAAGACCAGCCGGTGGAGCAGGCGCCGCGCGTGGTGCTGAAAAAGCTCATTGCTGAGGCGGCAAGCGAAGGGCTCAGGGTCAAGACGGGCGTGGAGCCGGAATTTTTCCTGATTTCGCCGGATGGTGCGAAAATCTCCGACGAATACGATACGGCGGAAAAGCCCTGCTACGACCAGCAGGCGGTGATGCGTCGTTACGATGTGATCGCCGAGATTTGCGATTACATGCTGGAGCTCGGCTGGAAGCCATACCAGAACGACCATGAGGACGCGAACGGCCAGTTCGAGATGAACTGGGAATATGACGACGCGCTGCAGACCGCAGACAAACATTCCTTCTTCAAATTCATGGTCAAATCCGTCGCCGAAAAACACGGGCTGCGCGCCACCTTCATGCCGAAGCCTTTCAAGGGCCTGACCGGCAATGGCTGCCATGCCCATATTTCGGTCTGGGACATCGACGGCAAGGTCAACGCCTTTGCCGACAGGGAAATGCCTTTCGGTCTGTCGGCCAAGGGCAAGACGTTTCTCGGCGGTATCATGAAACATGCGTCGGCGCTTGCGGCCGTCACCAATCCGACGGTCAATTCCTACAAGCGTATCAACGCGCCGCGCACCATTTCCGGCGCGACCTGGGCGCCGAATACGGTGACCTGGACCGGCAATAACCGCACCCATATGGTGCGCGTGCCGGGGCCGGGGCGGTTCGAACTGCGCCTGCCGGATGGCGCCGTGAACCCCTATCTGCTGCAGGCCATCATCATCGCCGCCGGCCTTTCCGGTGTCCGCTCCAAGGCCGATCCCGGTCCGCACTACGATATCGATATGTATCGCGAGGGCCACAAGGTCACGGATGCACCGAAGCTGCCGCTCAACCTTCTCGATGCGCTGCGCGAATATGAGAAGGATGCGGAATTGCAGCAGGCGCTCGGCACTGAATTCTCCAAGGCCTATCTGAAGCTCAAGCAGGGTGAGTGGAACAGCTATTGCTCGCAATTCACCGCATGGGAGCATCAGACCACCCTCGACGTCTGAGCCCGGGTTTCCCCGCCGCCCCTGCGGCTTTTCCCCGCGCTGATCAAGAGCGCGGGGTTTTTCACTAAAGCGCGTCGCGTCCAATCTGATTCATGCGACGCGCTTCAGATCTTTGTTTTTAAGCATGTCTTGGTTCCAAAACCGCTGCACACTTTTGGGAGACATGCTTTATCGATGACAGAAAGAGTGCCAGATGACGAACTTCGTCCTGACCGTGACATGCAAATCCACCCGCGGCATTGTCGCCGCCCTTTCAGGCTTTCTCGCTGAGAAGGGGTGCAACATCGTCGACAGTTCGCAATTCGACGACCTCGGCACCGGCCGTTTTTTCATGCGCGTGGGTTTCATTTCCGAGGAGGGTGCAACACGCGACGCGTTGATGGCCGGGCTTGCTCCGATCTCGGAAAAATTCGGCATGGAGGTGGCGCTGCACGATCAGGCAGAGCGGATGAAGGTTCTTTTGATGGTGTCGCGCTTCGGCCATTGCCTCAATGACCTGCTTTATCGTTGGCGCATCGGGGCGCTGCCGATCGATATTGTCGGCGTCGTCTCGAACCATTTCGATTATCAGAAGGTCGTCGTCAATCACGACATTCCGTTCCACCACATTCCGGTGACGAAAGAGAACAAACCGCAGGCCGAAGCCCGGATCATGGAGATCGTGGAAAGCTCGGGTACGGAACTCATCGTGCTGGCGCGTTACATGCAGGTGCTTTCCGACAGGATGTGCGAGGCGATGTCGGGCAGGATCATCAATATCCACCACTCCTTCCTGCCGTCCTTCAAGGGAGCCAACCCTTACAAGCAGGCCTATCAGCGCGGTGTGAAGCTGATCGGCGCGACGGCGCATTATGTGACCGCTGATCTGGATGAGGGACCGATCATCGAGCAGGATACCGTGCGCATCACCCATGCCCAGTCGGCCGAGGATTATGTGTCGCTTGGCCGCGACGTGGAGGCGCAGGTGCTGGCGCGTGCCATCCACGCCCATATTCACCGTCGTGTATTTCTGAACGGCAGCCGAACCGTGGTGTTTCCCCCCGGTCCCGGCTCTTACGCTTCGGAAAGAATGGGATGAGCATTCCGCCTGAGCCGTGCTGATGTTGCCTTAAAGAGATCACGGCGCTAAATAAGTTGGTACGCCATAATACAAAAGCCATTTCTCGCTCTTGTTCGTAACCGCGTTGCGACGAAACGGGAGGTGTCAAACGAGGTGATACCATGACAGATGCTTCGCACGGAACTGCCATTCGCGTTGAGCGCCCGACAAAGACGCTGAGGGAACTCGCTCTCGACAAGGTCCGTGACGCCATCGTGAACGGTTATTTCCGCCCGGGCGACCGTCTGGTCGAGCGCGATCTCTGCGCCCAGCTCGGCGTTTCCCGCACAATCGTTCGTGAGGTCCTGCGGCATCTGGAGTCCGAGGGGCTGGTGGCGAATTTGCCGAACAAGGGCCCGATGGTCGCGATGCTCGATCTCGATGAGGCGAAGCAGATTTATGAAATTCGCGGTGCGCTGGAGGGAATGGCGGCACGCCTTTGTGCGGAGCGCCGCGATCCTGCCATCGTGGAAGCGCTTGAAGTGTCGCTCAGGCATATCCGCGAAAGCTATGTCGAAAGGGATATGCCGGGCGTTCTGGCGCATACCTCGTCCTTTTATCAGACGCTGTTCAGCAAGATCGACCGGCATGTCGCCTGGGGCGTCGTCAACCTGCTGACGGTGCGGATCAACCATCTTCGTTCGATGACGATCAAGACGAAAAGCCGCGATACCGAAGGTCCGGCGCAAATGGAAAAGATCGTCGAAGCCATCCGGCAGGGGGACGGAGACGCCGCTTACAAGGCGGCTCTGGACCATGTCGCGAGCGCAAGCGCGATTGCGGAAGCCGTTCTCATCGCCCAGAAGACCGGCAAAGAGTGACCTCTTCCGCCTCGTATTCGGCTAAAATTTCCGGCGCAGTATCTAGCCTGCGTCGGCACCTGTCCCCGCAAGCGTGGTTTGCAGCATTTCCCGAACGGCAGCTACCAGATTGTTGAGCGGCTGGTCGTCGCGGTAAAATGGCGCCGCCGTCCGGACGTGCTGATAAAGCCTATCGGTGCCGGGTGCACGGCCGGCTTCGCCTGGCTGCATATCGTAAGCCTGCGCGGCGCTCATGATCTCGATCGCCAGAATGGTTTCCAGATTGCCGATAATCGAAAGCGTCTTGTCGGCAGCGGCGGTGGCATGTGTCAGTATATCCTCCTGCAAGGCGGAGGTGATGCCGCCATCGAGGCTGGCGGGGGCGGCGAGGCGGCGATTTTCTGCGGCAAGCGCTGCGGCCGTGTACTGGATGATCATGAAACCGGAACAGACACCGTCACTTTCCGCCAGAAAGGCGGGCAGCCTGCTGACAAGCGGGTTGACGAGGCGGTCGATACGCCGCTCGGAAATCGCCGCAAGTTCGGCTGCCGCCGTCGCCAGCCCATCCATGGCAAGCCCGAGCGCCGCACCGACGGCATGGGCCTGGGAGTGGACCTCCGGCGACTGCGGCGTGCCGCCGACGACCGGGTTGTCCGTGACGCTCGCGAGTTCGCGGTCTACGACATCGGCGATCTGCGCGACGCTGTCGCGAACGGCGCCATGCACCTGCGGCACGGCGCGCAGGCTCAGCGGATCCTGCGTGCGCGATCCGGCCGACCGGGCAAGAAGCGGGCTTGCCGCCAGAAGCTGGCGCAGGTTTTCGCCGACGGTCTGGATGCCGGGTGAGCTGCGCAGTGCCAGCGGCCCTGCGGCGAAGGGATCGGCCTGCGCACCAAGGTTTTCATAACTCATTGCCGCTGCCGCATCGGCCCAGTCAAGGAGCGAAGTCGTGCGGGCAAGCGCGAGGCTGGCGAGGCCGGTGGCGCAGGGTGTGCCGTTAACGAGGCTGAGCCCCTCCTTCGCCTGCAGAACCATGGGTTCGAGGCTAAGCTTTTCGAGCCCCTGTCTGCCGCTGATGAGTTCGCCGCCGTGGCGGGCCCGGCCTTCGCCGATCAGCACCAGCCCTATGGCCGCGGCATGGGTGAGGTAACCCACCGAGCCCTTTGACGGAATAACGGGAAGAATATCGCCATTCAGCAGGGCGAGCAGCGCTTCGACCGTCTTGACCTGCACGCCGGAATAACCATGCGCGAAGTTGTTGATCTGGGTGGCCATGATGGCGCGCGTTTCTTCGCGCCCGAGCGGTTCTCCGACGCCGCAGGAGTGGCTGAGCAGGATGTTGCGGGAGAGGGCCTGCTGCTGCGGGATGTCGACGATCACATCGCAGAGCGCGCCGACACCTGTGTTGATGCCGTAACCGCGAACCCGTTTTTCGACCAGCGCATCGACGATGGCGCGGGCTCCGGCAATGCGCCGCCACGCTTTATCCGACAGGGAAAGCCTCGCACCTTTTGCAACAGCGGCGATCTCTTGCCAGTTGAGGGGACGATCGATGGTGATCGTATCAGCCATGCTGGCCTTCTCCCGCACCCGTGCGGCGCTCCACGAAACGGGCGACATAGTCGTTTGCGGGGCTGTTGAGGATCTGGTCCGGCGTTCCCACCTGCACCAGTTTGCCGTCCTTCAGGATCGCGATCTGCGCGCCGATGCGGAGCGCCTCGTCGAGATCGTGGGTGATGAAAACGATGGTCTTGTGCAGGTTCTTTTCGAGCTGCAGCAACTGATCCTGCATGTCAGCGCGGATCAGCGGATCGAGCGCCGAAAAGGCCTCGTCCATCAGGATGACGTCGGTATCGGCGGCCAGCGCGCGGGCCAGACCGACGCGCTGCTTCATGCCCCCGGAAAGCTGGTGCGGAAACTTGTCCTCATAGCCTGAAAGGCCGACGGTCTCGATCCACTTCATGCCGATGGGCCGCGCGTCGGCCTTGGTCAGCCCGCGCACACGCTGCCCGTAAACGACGTTCTGCAACACGGTGCGGTGCGGCATCAGGCCGAAATTCTGGAACACCATGCTGACGCGCCGGTTGCGGAAGTCGCGCAGGTCCTTCGGTTTCAGCGCAAGAACATTGTCGTCTCCGACAAGAATCTCTCCGCTTGTCGGTTCGATAAGGCGGTTGATGTGGCGCACGAGGGTCGACTTGCCGGAACCGGAGAGGCCCATGATCACGAAAATGCGGCCACCCGCTATATCGAGGCTGACATTGTCGAGCCCGACGCTGCACCCCGTCTTTGCCAGGATGTCGCTCTTTTCCGCGCCCTGCTGCGCCATGGCGAGCGCAGCCTTCCAGTTGCCGCCGAAGATCTTGGACACGTTGCGGATATGGATATCAGTCATTGCCCATTTCCTTCCGGCTGGATCGGCCAAAACCCTGGGTGATACGATCGAGCACGATTGCGAGAATAACGATGCCGAGGCCCGCTTCGAGGCCCTTGCCGACATCGAGCGTCTGGATGCCGTTCAGCACCTGCTCACCAAGGCCGCGCGCGCCGATCATCGAGGCGACGACGACCATGGAGAGCGCCATCATGATCGTCTGGTTGAGGCCGGCCATGATCGTGGGCGTGGCGAGCGGCAATTCGACGCCGAAGAGGATTTGTCTCGGGCTGCCGCCAAAGGCGGTCGCCGCCTCCACCACTTCCCGGTCCACCTGCCGGATGCCGAGATCGGTCAGGCGGATCAGCGGCGGCACGGCGTAAACGATGGTGGCCAGCACGGCCGGAACCTTGCCGAGACCGAAAAGCATGATGGCGGGAATAAGATAGACGAAGCTCGGCATGGTCTGCATGACGTCGAGCACCGGCAGGGTGATGCGCCTTGCCCACTCGCTTTTGGCAAGCAGGATGCCCATGGGCACGCCGATGACGATGGAGATGAGGCTGGCAATCAGCATCAGCGCCAGCGTCTGCATCGTCAGGTCCCAGAGACCGAGCGCGCCGACGATGAAAAGCATCACCGCCACCATGATGACGAGCGAAATCTTCTTCGCCGCGAACCAGGCGAGCACCAGGAAGACCAGAAAAATGACCCACCACGGCAGACCGCGCAGCACCCATTCCACGAAGAGGATCGCCTGCAGGATCGTCTGCGAGATCGCCTTGAAAACGGAGCCGTAATTCACCACCAGCGAACGCACGATCTCATTGATCGGGCCTCGGATGGAAATATGGAAAACTTCAGGAAACATTGGTGTCGTCCTCGCGCCTGCCGACCCCATGTCCGGGAGCCGGCCCCTGTCCTGACGGGAAAATGCGCGCCGGAAGCCCGGGGCGCCTGCGATGTTTACTTGACGGCGGCTTCGATACGCGCCTTGGCGTCCGCAGAAACCCAGCTACCCCAGATATCGGCCTTGGTCTGAAGGAAGGTCTTGGCGGCGGCTGTCGCATCGACCTGTTTGTCGGTCATATAGGCGAGGCTGGAGTTGATCTCCGCCAGCGGGAATGTCGCCTTTTCAAGGATCGCGATGATTTCCGGCGCCTCCTTCGCAAAGGTGCTGTTCACGCCATAGGCCACCTCGACGGAGGGGAAGGCGCAACCGGCGCCGCGCTTTCCATCGGCGCTCGTCAGTTCCTTCCAGCAGGCGTCGCTATAGGCCGGCTCCTGCAGCTGGATGAGCTTGTATTTGCCCATGATTGCCGTCGGGCTCCAGTAATAGAACAGCATCGGCTCGCCCTGGAGATAGGCGGCGGCAATGGCGGCGTCGAGAGCGGTGCCGGTGCCGGGGCGGAAATTCACATAGTTTGCTTCCAGCTTGTAGGCCTGCAGCTTGGCGGTGTTGACGCCTTCGCAGGTCCAGCCCGAGGGGCAATTGAGGAAGCGGCCCTTGGTCGGCTCTTCCGGATCCTTGAACAGTTCGACGATCTTCGGGTCGGAAAGCTGGTCGACGCTCTTCAGGTCCGGAGCCTTGGCTTCGATGCCTTTTGCCGGGTCGCCCTTGACCAGGTATTCCGGCACGAACCAGCCTTCAGCGGCGCCAACGAAGGTCTTGCCGACCGATGTTACCTGGCCTGCTTCCGCAGCCTTGTTCCAGACGTCGGAGCGGCCGATCCATTCTTCAGCGAAGATCTGCACGTCGTTATTGGCGGTCGCCTGTTCCAGCGTCACGGAGTTGCCGGGAATGGAATCGACCTTGCAATCATAGCCCTTGGAGAGGATTTCCTTCATGACTTCGGTGATGAAAGCACCGCTTTCCCAGTCGATGCCGGCGAAGGTGATGGTCTTTCCAGCGGCGCAATAGCCTTCCGCTCTCGCGGACCCGGCATAGGCTCCCATGATGAGCGCGGTGGTGGCCAGCGCGATTTTCAGCTTTGAATTCAGCATTGCATTCCCCTTTTGGTTTGATGATTGGCAAGTTGCTGGCATGCGTTTTGTGGTTTCAGCCGGGCGCTCCGGGCAGATGTCTACCCCTGAGCCCGGCGGTCATTGGTGCATTTCATGTCCCGTCGAAATCGGCAGCCGGTTGATTGTCGAATCAATACGGAATTCGTTGTTCGCCTCGAAACGATGTGCCGAAAGTTCACTATACAACTTTGAGAAATTCATATGGCTCACGCGCATTGGCCGCGCCGGGTCGAAGACGCATGTGGTTGGCGGGTTCTGGCAAGGGCGGTCTTTCAGCGCATATTGCCCGGCCGAACCATCAAACATTGCTTCGGCATCGGCATGGCAGCTCCTGCCGTTGCGCTGGGCGGGCATTCGAATATCGCCCCGACTATCGGCGGGAGACTTGCGGCCGCTGGAGATCGAGTCTTCGCTTGCCATTATTTTCCCCTCAAGTTGTATATGTAACTTCACACATTTGCGAAAGACAAGCAAGATAGGATGTGATAATTTTGTGCTTGCGCGGATTCTGGCTGCGTTTTGTGCAGTCGCCCGATTTTTAGGAGTTTCAATGCTGCCCGTCACCGAAAACGAGTTTCCTGTCTCGGGCGATCGCTCCTCCCTGCCGCTATATGAGCGGGTGAAAGAACAGATCAAGGAAAAGATCGCCAGCGGAGAGTGGTTGACCAACCACAGGATACCCTCCGAAAACGAGATCGTCGACATGCTGGGTGTCAGTCGCATGACGGCAAACCGCGCCTTGCGGGAGCTGGCAACCGAGGGGGTGATCGTTCGCGTGCAGGGGCGCGGGTCCTTTGTCGCCCCGAAAAAGCGAAGCGCCGGCATGATGGGCGTGCGCAATATTGCCGACGAGATCAAGGAACGCGGCTCGACGCATCGGCCGAGCCTGATCCTCGCCCAGACGGAGGTTTGCGGTCCCGATCTTGCAACGGCGCTGGAGATCGCCGTGGGAGCGAAGGTTTTTCACTCCATCATCGTGCACCACGAAGACGATGTTCCGATCCAGCTCGAAGATCGCTTCGTCAATGCGGAGATCGCTCCGGATTATCTGATGCAGGATTTCAATACGCTCACCCCGAATGCCTATCTGACGGCGGCGGCGCCGATTTCCCGGACCGAGCAATTCATCGAGGCGGCATCGCCCCAGCCGTGGGAATGCAAATTGATGGCCATCAGCCGAAACGAGCCCTGCCTTCTCGTGCGCCGTAGAACCTGGTCATCAAGCCGCGCCGTCACGTCCGTACGGCTGCTCTATCCCGGTTCCCGATATCGGCTTGAAAGTCAGGAATAGAGGGCGCCGGCCTCGGCTGCCCTGATCTTCCGGAACATTATCGCCGTATAAGGCGGCCACTTGCGCATCCAGCCCGGCTGATGATGCCCCGGTCAAATCTGCCCCATTTTCCCGCCTCCAATCGTTGTTTGCCAAGTGCAATCGGTTGGCCATAGCGCTCGGCTTATCGGCGACGACAACCCCAAAAATTCCATTGCTCATCCTTACGGGATTACGGTACTTGACAGTCATATATTATGGCATACCATAAGCCATCATATTTACGGAGAGAGCGCTGATGTCCATCCAGATCCGCAAGACCCTGCTGCAGGTCGAAACGACGTTGATTGAGGGGGGCAAGGCTGCCGCAGCGCCGTTGAAGCTGTTCGCCGCCATTGCGGTCGTTAAAAATCCGTGGGCGGGCAAAGGTTTCGTAGCCGATCTGAAGCCGGAAATTCACGCAGGTGCGCCGGTGCTTGGCGAATTGCTGACGAAGATGATCCTTGACGCCGTCGGGTCCGGTGAGGCGGTGGAGGCCTATGGCAAGGCGGCCGTCGTGGGGCTGGATGGTGAGATCGAACATGCCTCCGCGCTCATCCATACGCTGCGCTTCGGCAATCACTATCGTCAGGCGGTCGGCGCCAAATCCTATCTCGCTTTCTGCAACACGCGCGGCCCCGGCAATGCGCCGATCATGATCCCGCTGATGGACAAGAATGATGAGGGCCGCCGTTCGCATTATCTGACGATCCAGACGGCCATTCCCGATGCCCCGGCCGCCGACGAGATCGTGGTCGCGCTCGGTGCTTCCGTTGGCGGCCGGCCGCACCACCGTATCGGCGACCGTTATCAGGATCTGAAGGATCTCGGTCAGGATGTTGCCAATCCGGCCGGCGTTTGAGGCGGACGCCAATGCAAAAGGTCGCCGACACGTCACGGGTCAATGGTGCGAAGACAGGCGCCGCCACGCTTCCCCGGAAAACGACCGGAGGCGGGGCCGCCTATTTCGAAGCCGGCGCGGGCGAGAATCTGATCCTCATCCACGGTGTTGGAATGCGGCTCGAAGCCTGGACGCCGCAGATCGAGGTGTTTTTGAGGACGCACCGCGTCATCGCGGTAGACATGCCGGGCCACGGCGGCAGCGAACGTCTTGGGGCCGGCAGCACTCTTGAGGATTTCGTCGGCTGGTTCGGCCGGTTTCTCGACGACATGCGGATAGAGCGTGCCAATGTCGCGGGGCATTCCATGGGTGCGCTGATTTCCGGCGGGGCAGCCGCGACGCTTGGAGATCGCATAGCGCGTGTCGGGTATCTGAACGGTGTTTATCGCCGCGACCCCGTTGCGAAGGCGGCTGTGCTTGCGCGCGCGGCGGCGATCCGCACCATGGGCGTGGACAAGGAAGGCCCCTTGCTGCGCTGGTTCGGCGATGATCTGAAAAGCCGGCATGCCCGGGAATTGACGAGAGGCTGGCTGGAAATGGTCGACCCGGAAGGTTACGCGGTCGCCTATACCGCTTTTGCGGGTGGGGATGAGACCTACGCCGACCGCTGGCCTTCGGTCACCTGCCCGGCGCTTTTTCTGACCGGTTCGGACGATCCGAACTCCACGCCCCTGATGGCGGAACAGATGGCGGCGATCACGCCGCGCGGTTATGCCCGCATCGTCGAGGCGCACCGGCATATGGTCAATCTGACCGCACCCGAAACCGTCAATGCACTGATGGCCGAATGGCTGGCTTTAGAGGAGGAGCCGCAATGACCGTTGCAACCCTTGACCCGCGCGCCCTGCGCGACGCATTCGGCGCCTTCGTGACGGGGGTGACGATCGTTACCACCCGCGACGAAGCCGGAAAGCCGGTGGGTTTCACCGCAAATTCCTTCACCTCCGTCTCACTCGATCCGCCGCTGCTGCTGATCTGCCTTGCCCGCACCTCGCGCAATTTCGCGACGATGACGGGTGCGAAAAATTTCGCCGTCAATATTCTGTCGGAAGGCCAGAAGGACCTGTCCAATACGTTCGCCCGGCCGGTGGAAGATCGTTTTGCCGCCGCCATCTGGTCGGATGCGCCGGCAGGCTCACCGGTCTTTGCCGATGTTGCGGCCTGGTTCGAATGTTCGATGCAGGAGGTTATCGAGGCCGGAGACCACGTCATTCTGCTCGGTCGCATCGACGCTTTCGAGAATAGCGGTCTGAACGGCCTCGGTTATGCGCGCGGCGGTTACTTCACGCCGATGCTGGCCGCTAAGGCGCTTTCGGCTGCGGCAGAGGGTGAAATCGCTGTCGGCGCGGTTCTTGAGCGGCGCGGCGAGATTTACCTCGTCGGCGAGGATGTGCTGTCGCTGCCCGGCTGCGTCGTGGCGGGCGGCGATCCGGTCGCGGCGCTGACGGCGCGGCTGGAAGAGCTCACCGGACTGACGGTCAGGACGGGCTTTCTTTACTCGGTTTATGAAAACAAGGCGGATGGGCGTCAGCACATCGTCTACCACGCACTGGCAGATGGGGACGATGCGCCGCGCCATGGCCGTTTTCTGTTGCCCGGCGCGCTGGCTTCGGCAAAGTTCGACTCCGGCGCGACGGCGGACATTGTCAACCGGTTCGCGCTGGAAAGTTCAATCGGCAACTTCGGTGTCTATGTCGGTAACGAGACTGCCGGCAGGGTCCACCCCATCTCGATGAAGGCGGCAAACCCATGAAATTCTCCCTCTTTGTCCATATGGAACGGCTGGACGCCTCGCAGGATCACAAGACGCTCTACGAGGAGTTCGTAACGCTTTGCGAAATCGCCGATCGCGGCGGCATGCATGCCATCTGGACCGGTGAACATCACGGCATGGACTTCACCATTGCCCCGAACCCCTTCGTGACAATCGCCGATCTGGCGCGGCGCACCAGGACGGCGCGCCTTGGCACGGGAACGGTAATCGCGCCCTTCTGGCACCCGATCAAGCTTGCCGGCGAAGCCGCGATGACCGACCTCATCTGCGATGGTCGTCTCGATATCGGCATTGCGCGCGGTGCTTACTCGTTTGAATATGAGCGGTTGCTTCCGGGCCTCGATGCCTGGGGCGCCGGCCAGCGCATGCGCGAGCTGATCCCGGCCATCAAAGGTGTGTGGGCGGGCGACTATGCCCATGACGGCGAGTTCTACAAATTTCCGGCCACCACGTCTGCTCCCAAGCCATTGCAACAGCCCTTCCCGCCGATCTGGGTAGCGGCGCGCGATCCGAATTCGCATGAATTCGCCGTCGCCAATGATTGCAATGTGCAGGTGACGCCGCTCTGGCAGGGCGATGACGAGGTGGAAACCCTGATGGGCCGCTTCAACGATGCCTGCGCCAAGAACCCGGAAAAACAGCGGCCGAAAATCATGCTGCTTCGCCACACCTATGTCGGTTCCGATGAAGCCGATATCGCCCAGGCAGCGCATGAGATGAGCGTCTATTACAATTATTTCTTCGCCTGGTTCAAAAACGAAAAACCGATCCATCAGGGGCTGATCGAGCGTATTGCGTCCGAAGACATCGCCGCCAACGCGATGCTTTCCACCGATGTCATGCGAAAGAACAATGTCGTCGGCAATGCCGATGAGGTGATTAGCCGGCTTAAGGCCTACGAGGCCATGGGCTATGACGAATATTCCTTCTGGATCGATACGGGCATGAGCTTCGAACGTAAGAAGGCCTCGCTGGAGCGCTTCCTTTCCGATGTCATGCCGGCTTTCGGGGAGTAACGCGATGCGCAGTTTCCAGTGCTATATCGACGGACGTTTCGAAGATGGCGAGACGCGTTTCGCAAGTCTCGATCCCGCAAGCGGCACTGCATGGGCCGAAATGCCGGAAAGCCGCGAGGCCGACGTCGGTCGTGCGGTCGAGGCCGCGCATCGGGCGCTTTACGAAGATGCAGGCTGGTCGAAACTGACGGCGACACAGCGTGGCAAGCTGCTCTATCGGCTTGCCGATCTGGTCACTGAGAATGCGAAGACGCTTGCCGAACTCGAAACCCGCGATACCGGCAAGATCATCCGTGAGACCTCCGCGCAGATTGCCTATGTCGCGGATTATTATCGTTATTATGCGGGTCTGGCCGACAAGATCGAGGGCGCCTATCTGCCGATCGACAAGCCGGATATGGATGTCTGGCTGCGGCGTGAACCCGTGGGCGTCGTGGCGGCCATCGTGCCGTGGAACAGCCAGCTGTTTCTCGCCGCCGTCAAGATCGGTCCCGCACTCGCGGCCGGCTGCACCATTGTCGTCAAGGCCTCGGAAGATGGGCCGGCACCCCTTCTGGAATTTGCCCGGCTGGTGCATGAGGCCGGTTTTCCCGCCGGTGTGGTCAATATCGTCTCCGGCTTCGGCGCATCCTGCGGCACGGCGCTCACCACCCATCCGAAGGTGGCTCATATCGCCTTTACCGGCGGTCCGGAAACGGCGCGTCATATCGTGCGCAATTCGGCTGAAAACCTCGCTTCCACCTCGCTGGAACTCGGCGGCAAATCGCCGATCCTCGTTTTTGCCGATGCCGATCTCGAGAGCGCCGCCAATGCGCAGGTGGCTGGCATTTTCGCCGCGACCGGCCAGAGCTGCGTCGCCGGCTCGCGGCTGATCGTCGAAAGAAGCGTCAAGGATCGGTTCCTCGATATTCTGAAGGCGAAAGCTGAGGCGATCCGCATCGGCTCGCCGCTGGATATGGCGACGGAAGTAGGACCGCTGGCGACGGAGCGCCAGAGGAAGCACATTGTTTCTCTGGTTTCCGCCTCCGTGGACGCGGGCGCCAAAGTTGTCACAGGCGGTGCGGCTGTAGACGGCGACGGTTATTTCTATCGGCCAACCATTCTCGATTGCGACGGCATTCGTTCGCCATCGATGGAGAAAGAGTTCTTCGGCCCCGTCCTCTCGGTCGTTTCCTTTGAGACCGAAGCGGAAGCCATCGCGCTGGCCAATGACACGGTCTATGGCCTTGCCTCCGGTGTCTTCACACAGAACCTGACGCGCGCCCACCGTTTGATGAAAGCGATCCGTGCCGGCATCGTCTGGGTGAATACCTATCGTGCGGTCTCGCCGATTGCGCCTTTCGGCGGATTCGGCCTGTCGGGCGACGGTCGCGAAGGCGGGCTTGCGGCGGCGCTCGATTACACGCGCACCAAGACCATATGGTTACGCACCTCCGATGACCCGATCCCCGATCCCTTCGTGATGCGGTGAGCCCATGTTTTACGAAATCCGCACCTACCGGCTGAAGAACGGCGCCATCCCTGCCTACCTCAAGGTGGTCGAGGAAGAGGGCATCGAAATCCAGAAGAGCCATCTCGGCGAACTGGTGGGTTACTTCTTCTCCGAGATCGGCCCGATCAATGAGATCGTTCATATCTGGGCCTTTTCGAGCCTGGATGACCGCGAGGAACGGCGCGCACGGCTGATGACCGATCCGCGCTGGTTGTCCTTCCTTCCGAAAATCCGCGACCTCATCGAAGTCGCCGAAAACAAGATCATGAAACCGGCGCGATTTTCACCGCTCGGGTGAAATGCGCCGGTCGCGACGTGCATACCAACAAGAAGCTCTAAAACGGAGTAAGGGAACATGAAATTGAAACTGGTATTGACGACATGCGCCGCTCTTTTTGCCCTTGGTGCATCTGCTGAGGCGAATGATCTGGTTTTCTCCAGCTGGGGAGGAACCACGCAGGACGCCCAGAAGGCGGCCTGGGCTGAAAAATTCATGGTATCGACCGGCATTAACGTGGTGCAGGACGGCCCGACGGACTACGGCAAATTGAAAGCCATGGTCGAGGCGAACGGCGTGACCTGGGATGTGGTCGATGTCGAGGGCGATTATGCCGCGCAGGCCGGCCCGAAGGGCCTGTTGGAGAAGCTCGATTTTGCCGTCATCGACAAGACCAAACTCGATCCGCGCTTCGTGACGGACTACTCCGTCGGCAGCTTTTATTATTCCTTCGTCATCGGCTGCAATGTCGATGCCGTGGCCGCCTGCCCGAAGAGCTGGGCGGATCTGTTCGACACTGCGAAATTTCCCGGCAAGCGAACCTTCTACAAATGGTCTGCTCCGGGCGTGATCGAAGCAGCCCTTCTGGCCGATGGCGTGGCCGCCGACAAGCTTTATCCGCTCGATCTCGACCGCGCTTTCAAGAAGCTCGATACGATCAAATCCGATATCATCTGGTGGTCCGGCGGCGCACAGTCACAGCAGTTGATTGCATCTGCGGAAGCGCCCTTCGGCAGCGTCTGGAATGGCCGCATGACGGCGCTTGAAAAAAGCGGCGTGAAGGTGGAGACCTCCTGGCAGCAGAACATCACCGCGGCGGATTCCCTCGTCGTTCCCAAGGGAACGAAGAACAAGGATGCGGCGATGAAGTTCATCGCGCTCGCCACCTCTGCGCAGGCGCAGGCGGATATGGCGACCGCGACGGGTTATGCGCCGGTCAATATCGAATCCGCCAAGCTGATGGATCCGGAAACCGCCAAGACACTGCCGGACCAGCAGACGGCAAGCCAGGTCAATGCCGATATGAGCTACTGGGCGCAGCATCGCGATGAGATTGGCGAGCGCTGGTACGCCTGGCAGGCGAAGTAAGATAACGGCGCGGGCCGCGACAGGCGCCCGCGCGATTTTTCCACGTCCGGGAGGTTTGGGCATGGTCTCGCTTACCGATGAAACAGTCAGCCCGAAAGCGAAGGTGCGGATGCCTTTCCGGTCCGGCAACTTTACGGCTACCCTGCCGGCGCTTGTCCTGCTTGTCCTGTTCTTCGTCGTTCCGGTTCTGATCCTGCTGTCGCGCAGTGTCACCGAACCCGTCCTCGGATTCGGCAACTATGCCGCCCTGCTGGGAAGCTCCACCTATCTGAAGATTTTCTTCAATACCTTCGCGGTGTCGGCGCTGGTCACGGTCGTGTCGCTGGCGATCGGCTTTCCCGTCGCCTGGGCGCTCGCCATCATGCCGGCGCGGCTCGCTTCCATCGTCTTTGCCATATTGCTCCTGTCGATGTGGACCAATCTTCTGGCGCGCACCTATGCGTGGATGGTGCTGTTGCAGCGCACGGGCGTGGTGAACAAGACGCTGATGGGGCTCGGCATCATCGATCAGCCTCTGGCGCTGGTCAATAATCTTATCGGGGTAACGATAGGCATGACCTATATCATGCTGCCCTTCATCATCATTCCGCTCTATGGCGTCATCCGCAAGATCGATCCGGCCATTCTTCAGGCGGCGGCCTTGTGCGGGGCGACACGCTTTCAGGCGCTGACCCGTATCCTTATTCCGCTGGCCGCGCCCGGCATGATTTCCGGCGCGCTGATGATCTTCGTCATGTCGCTCGGTTACTTCGTCACCCCGGCGCTCCTTGGCGGTACGGCGAACATGATGCTGGCCGAACTCATTGCGCAATTCGTCCAGTCGCTCGTCAACTGGGGCATGGGCGGGGCGGCCGCACTGGTGCTGCTGGTGGTGACGCTGACGCTTTACGCCGTGCAGCTCAAATTTTTCGGCGCGGCCGGGGCAGGGGGGCGCTGACATGCTTTTGAACTATAACAGCCTCGGCGTCTGGAAATGGCTACTCCTCCTGATCACGCTGCTGACGACGGCATTTCTTGTTCTGCCCATCGTTTTCATCGCAGCGCTGTCCTTCGGCTCGTCGCAATGGCTGATCTTTCCGCCGCCCGGCTGGACATTGAAATGGTATGCGGATTTCTTCGCCGATCCGCGATGGCTGGAGGCCGCCTGGACGAGCCTGCGCATCGCCCTCATGGTCACGGTGCTGTCCGTGCTGATCGGTCTTGTCGCCTCCTTCGGGCTGGTGCGCGGCCGTTTCATCGGGCGTAACACGCTTCGTGCGCTGTTCATGACGCCGATGATCCTGCCCGTCGTGGTGCTGGCTGTGGCGCTTTACGCCTTTTTCCTGAAACTTGGCCTTGCCGGCACCACTGCCGGTTTCGTTATCGCCCATCTCGTCGTGGCGCTGCCCTTTTCCATTCTGGCGTTGACCGGCGCGCTGGAGGGTTTCGACAAATCGATTGAGGATGCGGCGGTGCTGTGCGGCGCAAGGCCGTTGCAGGCGAAAATCCGCATCACGCTTCCCGCCATCAGCCACGGCCTGTTTTCGGCGGCGATCTTCTCCTTCCTAACCTCGTGGGATGAGGTGGTGCTGGCGATCTTCATGGCAAGCCCGACATTGCAGACGTTGCCGGTGAAAATCTGGGCAACGCTGCGTCAGGATCTGACGCCGGTGATTGCGGCCGCCTCCACGCTTCTCATCGCGGTGACCATCATTCTCATGCTGCTTGTCGCGGCTGTGCGAAAAGGACTGAAAACATGACCAAACCGCTCCTGCAGATTCGCGGCATCCGCAAGCAATACGGACCGGTCGTCGCCGTTCAGGACGTCAATCTCGACGTGCAGCCGGGTGAGTTCATGACATTTCTCGGGCCGTCCGGTTCGGGCAAGAGTACGACGCTTTATATCCTTGCTGGTTTCGAGCAGCCGACATCGGGCGATATTCTGCTGAACGGCGAAAGCCTGCTGTCGACGCCGTCGCACAAGCGCAATATCGGCATGGTCTTCCAGCGCTACACCCTGTTTCCGCATCTGTCGGTCGGTGAGAACATCGCCTTTCCGCTGAAGGTCCGCCGCAAGAGCAAGGCGGAAATCGATGCGAAGGTGAAGGAAATGTTGCGGCTTGTCCGTCTCGAAGGTTTCGAGGACAGAAAACCGGCGCAGATGTCGGGCGGCCAGCAGCAGCGCGTGGCGCTGGCCCGCGCGCTTGCCTACGACCCGCCGGTGCTGCTGATGGATGAGCCGCTGTCGGCGCTCGACAAGAAGCTGCGCGAAGAAATCCAGTTCGAAATCCGCCGTATTCACCAGCAGACGGAAGTGACGATCCTCTACGTTACCCATGATCAGGAAGAAGCCTTGCGTCTTTCCGACCGGATCGCCGTGTTTTCCAAGGGGGTTATCGACCAGATCGGCACGGGACCGGAGCTTTACGCCCACCCGGCTACCCGCTTCGTGGCTGAATTCATCGGGGACAGCGACTTCATCGCCTGCGATCTCCTCGCTGCTTCGGGCGGCAGGGCGACGGTGTCGCTCGGTCGGGATATCGTCTTCGATCATATTCCGATGCATGGCGAAGCCGCGCCGGGAAAGAAAGCGGCGCTGATGCTGCGCCCGGAGCGGCTGCAACTCAGCCGTAACCGGCCGGTCGTCGCCGCCGGTTTCCAGGCCACGGTCAGCGACATCACATTCCTCGGCAACAATGTCCATGTGGTGGCCCATACCGGCTCGGGTGAGCCCCTGGCCGTGCGCCTGCCTTTCGGCCATGAGGCGATTTCTGGCCTCAGCCGTGGCGACCTCGTGCATCTCGCCTTCGATCCGGCCTCGGCGCAGGTCTTCTGTTGAGGGATGGGCCATGAATCTGAATGATCCCACACTCTTCGGCGAGAAAGTGCCGGTGGCCGGTCGCTGGATCGGTTGCGATGGCCGTGAAACGGCGGCGATCCGCAATCCCGCGACCGGTGAGATTGTCGGGCGGGTTCCAGAGCTCGGTGCGAAGGAAACGAGAGAAGCAATCGTTGCCGCTGTGATCGCCCAGAAGGAATGGGCCCGCCGCACCGCCGGCGAGCGTGCGAATATCCTGAAGGAATGGTTCCGGCTCGTCATGGAGAACCGTGACGATCTCGGCATGATACTGACGCTGGAACAGGGAAAGCCGCTGGCGGAAGCAAAGGGTGAGGTCGCCTATGGTGCGAGCTTCATCGAATGGTTTGCCGAGGAGGCGCGGCGGATCAATGGCGAGACAGTGCCCGGCCACCAGCCGGATAAACGCATTCTGGTTCTCCGCCAGCCCGTGGGCGTGGTTGCGGCCATCACGCCATGGAATTTCCCCAATGCCATGATCACCCGCAAGGCCGGCCCGGCGCTGGCCGCCGGCTGTGCGGTGGTGCTGAAACCGGCGCCGCAAACGCCGTTTTCTGCCATCGCCCTTGCCATCCTTGCCGAGCGCGCCGGCCTGCCGCTTGCGCTTTTCAGCATTTTGACGGGGCCAACGGCCGAGATAGGCGGGGAAATGACGGCAAGCCCGGATATCCGCCTTCTGACCTTTACCGGCTCGACGCGCACAGGCGAACATCTTTACCGGCAATGTGCGCCGACGATCAAGAAACTGGGGCTGGAACTCGGCGGCAATGCGCCCTTCATCGTCTTCGATGACGCCGATCTCGATGCCGCTGTCGAGGGCGCGGTCCTCGCCAAATTCCGCAACAATGGTCAGACCTGCGTTTGCGCCAACCGTCTTTATGTGCAGAGCGGCGTCTATGATGCTTTCGCTGAAAAATTCGCTCGAGCCGTCGTTCGGTTGAAGGTTGGCAACGGGCTGGAGGGGGCAAGCATTCTCGGGCCTCTCATCGACGCAAACGCCGTCGCCAAAGTGGAGGCCCATATTGCCGATGCGCTTTCGAAAGGCGCCGAGATTGCCATCGGCGGCAAGAGGCATGCACTGGGCGGCAATTTTTTCGAGCCGACGATCCTGCGCAATGTCGATGCCGGCATGCAGGTGGCGCGTGAGGAAACCTTCGGGCCGCTTGCGCCGCTCTTCCGCTTCGAGGATGAGGCGGATGTGATCGTGCAGGCGAACAATACCGATTTCGGCCTCGCATCCTATTTTTATGCGAGCGATCTGTCGCGGGTCTTCCGGGTTGCCGAGGCGCTCGAATATGGCATGGTCGGCGTCAATACGGGGGCTATTTCCACCGCCGAGGCGCCTTTCGGTGGTGTCAAGATGTCGGGCCTCGGCCGGGAAGGGTCACGCCACGGCATCGAGGAATATACCGAACTCAAATATGTCTGCATCGGTGGCGTCGGCTGAGACCGGGCCTCAAGGAATGATGCCTATGTCAGCAGTCCGCGCATGATCAGTTCGAGGTGAATCTTCAGAACGGCCTGCCTGTCCAGAATACGCCGGTCGTTAAAAATCAGCCGAAACACCAATGTTCCGACCATGGGCGACATCACGACCTTGGCAAGTTCGGGGGGATTGGCCCTGAACCTTTTTTTCGCGACGCCTTCCTCGAGGATCGTATTGATGCGATCGAAGACCGGCGCCATCAACGTGTCATGGTGCTGGTCGATGAGATCGGGGAATTTTGCGCCTTCCGCGAGGATCAGGCGAAACAGTTCCCGCATTCTTTTATTGTCGACGAGCACATCGAACAGGAATTCCAGCAGCAGGCGAAGCTGCTCGACGGGGTCGTCGGATGTATGCGTATAGGCATTGAATGCCTCCTGGAACGGCAGGGAGGCATGCTTGACCATAGCCTCGAAGAGCGCCTCCTTGGTTTCGAAATAGACGTAGACCGTCCCTTTCGTCACCCCCACCCGTTCCGCGATGTCTTCCACCCGCGTCGCGGTAAATCCCCTTTTGGTGAATTCCTCGAATGCGGCATCGAGAATTTGCAACGGACGTTGTATCTTCTGTTCAGCACGTGTCAGTTTTGCTTTCGCCATGACCCCGGATCCTTCTATTTTTTGACGCGTGCCCTTCTGTCCGTCGCGATAGGCGGAAATGAGAGATGGGTTTGCCTATAGCACCGGCGCAAAAACCGGAACGATTTTTGTGAAGGCGCGCGCATGCTTCACTATGCCGGAACATTGCCAATGCGCCCGCAGGTATGTGCCGGACGAGAGGGGAACGATCATTCGGGAACCTGTACCGATACTCCAGACAGCTCCCCGATCAGCGGCATAAGAATTTCATTGACTATTCAGTCAGTCAAATATTATAGGATGAGGCGAAGATCAAGAGGTCACCATGAGAACCATTCTTATCGCGGCGGCGCTTGGCGGTATTTTCGCCCTGTCGTCCTGCAGCAATGAAGAGCCGCCTGCCGAAAAGCCGCTCCGCATCGTCGATGTGGTCGCGGCTGAGAAAAAACCAGTCGATCGCGGCAGCGTCATTACGGGCGAAGTAAAGGCACGGGTCCAGACGGATCTGTCCTTCCGCGTCAGCGGCAAGATCACCGAGCGGCTGGTGGATGTGGGCGCAAGGGTGAAGACCGGGCAATTGCTTGCCCGCATGGATCCCGAAGAGCAAAAGGCCGATCTCGATGTCGCCCTGGCCAACCTGCAATCAGCGGAAGCGCAGCAGACGCAGGCGCAATTGACGTTCGACCGTCAGCAAAGCCTTTTCAAGACGCAGGTGACCTCGCGTTCGGCGGTCGACAAGGCCCAGGAGACCCTTCTCACGACGCAAGGGGCGGTGAGATCGGCGCAGGCGCAGCTCGATACGGCCCGCGATGCGCTTTCCTATACCGAACTCAGGGCGGATGCGGATGGCGTTATCACGGCGCGCAATGTCGAAGTCGGCCAGGTGGCGCAGGCCGCCCAGCTCGTCTTCACGCTGGCGCATGACGGGCCGCGCGATGCGGTCTTCGATGTCTACGAATCCCTTTTCCTTGAGCGTGATATCGACAATCTTGTCAATGTCAGCCTCCTGTCGGACCCCGCCCGCAGCGTTGCGGCGCCGGTGCGGGAGATTTCTCCGACGATAGACCCGGACAATGGAACGATCAGGGTCAAGGTGGGTCTGAGCGGCGATTTGACCATGCCGCTCGGCGCGCCCGTATCCGGCCATTTCCGCTTCAAACAGGTCGATGCGATTGAGCTTCCGTGGTCGGCGATGACGTCGCAGGACGGCTTCCCCGCCGTGTGGGTGGTCGATCCGCAATCCTCGGAAATCGCCATGCGGCGCGTCGAGGTCGCCGATTACGAGACGGGTCAATTCGTCATCACGCAGGGGCTTAATCCCGGCGATCTCGTCGTCACCGTCGGCACCAAATTTCTCCGCGCCGGTGAAAAGGTCGCCTATGAAAAGGGGCAGGCACAATAATGTCCAGTATATATAAATGCTTGTTTTTGTTGGCTGTGGCGATTGCGGTTTCCTCCTGCGAGGAAAAGCAGGAAGCCGCCGCCGAGGCGCCGCGCCCGGTGCTTTCCGTCGTCGTGGAAGAGAAGCCGGCCGATGCCCTGCGTCTGACCGGCACGGTGGAATCGCGCATTCAGACCGATCTCGGTTTTCGCGTGCTCGGGCGCATTATCGCCCGCAATGTCGATGTCGCCGATCTGGTGAAGAAGGGTGACGTGGTGGCGTCGATCGATCCGCTGGCGCTCGAGCTTGCGGTGAAGAGCGCGCAATCCGACCTCTCCAATGCGGAAGCGCAGCTGGCCAATGCAGTGACGACCGAGCAGCGCCAGCGCGTGCTGGCGGAAGCCCGCAGCGGCACGGAAGCCGCACTGGAAGAGGCCGAGCAGGCCACGCGCACCGCCAATGCATCCGTCGCCAAGGCGCGCGCCAATCTGGACAAGGCCGAGGAACAGCTGGGTTATGCGCAGCTGCATGCGGAATTTGACGGTGTGGTGACGGCAACTTCGGGCGAAATCGGTCAGGTCGTCTCGGCCGGGCAAACGGTCGTGACGATTGCCCGTCCGGAAGTGCGCGATGTGGTGGTCGACGTTCCGCAATTTGCGGCGCAGCGGCTGGAGATCGGCTCCGCCTTCGAGGTCGCCCTGCAGCTCGATCCGAAAATTCGCACCACCGGCGTGGTGCGCGAGATCGCTCCGGAAGCCGAAACGGCGACGCGCACGCGCCGCACGAAGATCAGCCTGCAGGACGCGCCGCCGACATTCCGGCTGGGGTCCGTCGTCACTGCTTCAGTGCTTGCCGCCTCCGAACCGCAGATCATGCTTCCGTCATCGGCCCTGCTGAAGACCGACAATGGATGGGGCGTCTGGATCGTCAATGCCGAGACGGCAACGGTGACGCTGCGCCCGGTCACGATAGAGGGCGAGCCTGCCGAAGGCGGCAGCGTCCGCATCACCGGCGGCGTCAAGCCCGGTGAGCGCGTTGCCAGCGCCGGCGTTCACAAGCTCAAGGATGGACAGGCCATCAGGATCGATCAGGAGGTCCGTCAGTGAAGAAATTCAATCTCTCCGACTGGGCGCTCGAACACCGTTCGCTCGTCTGGTACTTCATGCTGGTTTTCGTTCTTGCCGGCGTTTTCTCCTATCTCAACCTCGGTCGCGAGGAAGATCCGAACTTCACCATCAAGACCATGGTGATCAGCGCGCAATGGCCCGGCGCTTCCGCCGAAGAAGTGGCGCGGCAGGTGACCGACAGAATCGAGAAGAAGCTAGAGGAACTCGACAATCTCGATCATCTGCGCAGCCAGACTGTGGCCGGCCGCACGACGATCTTTGTGGAGCTGGTGCCGGAAACCAAGGCGCGCAACGTCGAGCCGACCTGGGTGCGGGTGCGCAACATGATTGGCGACATCAAGGGCGATTTCCCCTCGGGCGTCGTCGGCCCCTTCTTCAACGACCGCTTCGGCGATGTCTATGGCAATATCTACGCCTTCACCAGCGACGGTCTCAGCCAGCGACAATTGCGCGATCTGGTGGAAGATGCCCGTGCGAAGGTGCTGACCGTCGACAATATCGGCAAGGTCGATGTCATCGGCGCACAGGATGAGACGATCTATCTGGAGTTTTCCACGCGGCAGATCGCGGCGCTCGGCATCGACCAGCAGTCGATCATCAAGACGCTGCAAGCCCAGAACGCCGTCACGCAATCCGGCTTCGTGAATGCCGGGCCTGAGCGTGTGGCGCTGCGTGTAAGCGGCCAGTTCACCTCGGAAGACAGCCTGCGGTCCATCAATCTGCGGGTCAACAACCGCTTCTTCCCGCTGACGGAAGTGGCGACGATCCGGCGCGGTTATGTCGATCCGCCATCCTCGCTGTTCCGCTTCAACGGCCAGCCGGCCATCGGCCTTGCGATCGGCATGAAAACCGGCGCGAACCTGCTGCATTTCGGTGAGGCGCTGGATGCGCAGATGAAGCGGGTAGTTGCGGACCTGCCTGTTGGCGTCGATGTGCATCGCGTGTCCGATCAGCCGGCCGTGGTCGATGAGGCGGTCTCGGGCTTCACCTCGGCGCTGTTCGAGGCCATCGCCATCGTTCTCGTCATCAGCTTCATCAGCCTTGGCCTCAGGGCCGGAATGGTGGTTGCCGTTTCCATTCCGCTCGTGCTGGCGATCACCTTCGTCTACATGGAATATACCGGTATTTCCCTGCAGCGTATCTCTCTGGGCGCCCTCATCATCGCGCTCGGGCTTCTCGTCGACGATGCGATGATTGCCGTCGAGATGATGGTCGCGCGGCTTGAAGTGGGAGACGATCTCAGGAAAGCGGCGACCTATGTCTACACCTCGACCGCTTTCCCGATGCTGACCGGTACGCTGGTCACGGTTGCCGGCTTCATTCCGGTCGGTCTCAACAACAGCGCGGCGGGTGAATTCACCTTCACACTTTTTGTGGTGATCGCCGTTTCGCTGATCGTGTCATGGATCGTCGCGGTTCTTTTCACGCCGCTGCTCGGCGTGACGATCCTGCCGAAGACGATGAAATCGCACCATGAGAAAAAGGGCCGCTTTGCCTCTGCCTTTTCCTGGCTTCTCGGCCGGGCGCTGCGCTGGCGCTGGGTGACGATTATCCTCACCATTGCGCTGTTCGGCCTTTCCGTCGGCGGCATGGGCCTTGTGCAGCAGCAGTTCTTCCCGTCATCCGACCGCGTGGAGCTGATCGTTGACTGGAACCTGCCGCAGAACAGTTCGATTGCCGAGACCAACCGGCAGATGGCGCAGTTCGAGCAGGACATGCTGGCCAAGAATCCGGATATCGACCATTGGACAACCTATGTTGGTGAAGGCGCGCCGCGTTTCATTCTGTCCTTCGACGTGCAGACGCCTGATGTCACCTTCGGCCAGACGGTCATCGTCACCAAGGGGCTGGATGTCCGTGACAAGGTGCGTGCCGAGTTGCAGGACTATCTGAACAAGACTTTTATCGGCACCGACGCCTTCGTGAAACTGCTCGATATCGGTCCGCCGGTCGGAAAGCCGGTGCAATATCGCCTAAGCGGCCCTGATATCCAGAAGGTGCGCGAGCTCGGGCAGCAATTGTCGGGCATCGTCGGCGAACACCGGCTGCTGTCCAACATGGTCATGGACTGGAACGAGCCGACGCGCGTCGTCAAGGTCGATGTTCTGCAGGACAAGGCCCGCCAGCTTGGCGTCTCCTCGGAAGACATCGCCAATGCCATGAACAGCATTGTCGAGGGGTCCACCGTCACGCAGGTGAGGGACGATATCTATCTCGTCAACGTGGTGGCGCGGGCGCAGCTTTCGGAGCGCGGCTCCATCGAGACCTTGCAAAACCTGCAATTGCCGGCAACCAACGGCAAGGCCGTGCCGCTCTCGGCAATCGCCAATTTCCGCTATGAGCTGGAGCAGCCGACCATCTGGCGTCGTGACAGGATCCCGACGATTACCGTCAAGGCTGCTATTATCGGTCCGACGCAGCCGGCGACGATTGTGGAGCAACTGAAGCCGAAAATCGAGGCGTTCCAGAAAACGCTTCCCGTCGGCTACACACTGGAGACGGGCGGCTCGGTGGAATCCAGTGCGGATTCGCAAGCGCCGATCGTCGCTGTCGTGCCCATGATGCTGTTTGCGATGGCGACGATCCTGATGATCCAGTTGCAGAGCTTCAGCCGGCTGTTCCTGGTCTTTGCCGTGGCGCCGACAGCCCTGATCGGCGTCGTGGTGGCGCTGCTCTTCTCCAATGCGCCGATGGGCTTCGTTGCCATTCTCGGCGTGCTGGCGCTGATCGGTATCCTGATCCGCAACTCGGTCATCCTCGTCGTGCAGATCGAGCATCTGAGAAGCGAAGGGGTCTCGGCATGGCGCGCCGTCATCGAGGCGACCGAGCACCGCATGCGGCCGATCATGCTGACGGCGGCGGCGGCCACACTTGCCCTCATCCCCATCTCCCGGGAAATCTTCTGGGGCCCGATGGCCTATGCGATGATGGGCGGTATCGTGGTGGGCACGGCGCTTACGCTGCTTTTCCTGCCGGCGCTCTATGTCGCGTGGTTCCGCATCCCGCGTGAGGATGACAAGCCGGAGGTAGCGGAAATCAAGGCGTAATATCTGACGTGGAGCGAGGGTGCGGCGATGCTGCATCCTCGCTCCAACAAAAATATCCGCCGTCGTTGTTCCGGCGGGCAGGATAATGTTAGGAAGGTCGGCTTGGCCGCGAGAGCGGCGGCCGTCCTTTGCGTTTGGGCGGTTGTCCGGTTTTGCGTTGATATTGCGAACATATTGAGAGTGCGGAGGGTTTGAAGATGGGCGGGTTGTCGGATTGGCTAGCGGATGCGCAGCCGATCAATCGCAAGAATGCCGCAGAAGCGGTGTTCGATGATATCCGTTCCGCCATCACCTCGGGGCAGCTTGCGGTCGGCACACGGCTGCCTTCCGAAGCCCATCTGGCCGCCCGATATGGCGTCAGCCGGCCGATTATTCGCGAGGCTTTGCGGTCGCTCCAGACCCTGGGGCTGACGCAGACCCGCACCGGAAGCGGCACCTATGTGATGACGCCGACCCCGCCTTCCGAATTGAATTACGGCGCCTATTCCGCCCGCGATCTGATCGAGGCCCGCCCCTTCATCGAAGTTCCTGCGGCCGGATGGGCGGCGTTGAGGCGCACGGATGCTCAGCTGGAAGTCCTGCTTGACCTCTGTGATCGGATGGAAGCCGAAGAAAGGCCGCATCCCTGGGTGCTGCTGGATGGGCAATTCCATTGCGCCATTGCCGAAGCTTCGGCCAACAGGCTGTTCGCCAAGGTGGTGGCCGATGCCCGCGAGGCGCTCTCCCAACAGTCAGAGATGGTCAACCTGATGGCCGGTCGCCGCGTTGCCTCGAATTTCGAGCACCGCCGGATCGTCGAGGCGATCCGGCGGGGTTCAGCGCCTGAGGCGCGGGAGGCGATGGAGCTTCACCTTGGGCAGGTGAAGCAGGTAGTGACCACGATTATTGGCGAAGATCGGCTTCGCCAGCCGTGACGGCGGGCAGGTTGGCAAGGTGCCGCGGGCTTAGTGCCTGCTGCAATTGCGCATCGGTGAGATAACCGCGTTCCAGAACCACCTGCGGCACGGTGCGGCCACTGGCAAGTGCTTCCTTCGCCACTTCGGTCGCCGCATAATAACCGATCAACGGGTTGAGCGCGGTGGCGAGACCGATGGATTCTTCCACGCGCTGCGCCATGATCGCCGGATTGGCGACGATGCCGTCGACGCAGCGTTCCGCCAGCGTGCGGCAGGCCGCGCTGAGCTGGCTGATGCTCTGTGAAAGCGCGCGCACGATGATCGGCTCGAAAGCGTTCAGCTGCAGCTGCCCGGCTTCGGCCGCCATGGTGATGGTGATGTCATTGCCGATCACCGCATAGGCCACCTGATTGACCACTTCGGGAATGACCGGGTTGATCTTGCCTGGCATGATGCTGGAACCCGCCTGAACGGAGGGCAGGGTGATTTCGCCGATGCCGGCGCGCGGGCCGGAAGAGAGCAGGCGAAGGTCGTTGCAGGTTTTCGACAGCTTCACGGCAACGCGTTTCAGCACACCGGAGAGATGCACGAAAGCGCCGGGGTCCTGCGTGGCTTCGATAAGGTCCGCCGCCGTCACCAGCGGGCGTCCGGTCAGTTCCGCCAGATGCTGGCAGGCAAGCTCGGCATAACCGCGCGGCGCATTCAGCCCGGTACCGATGGCTGTTGCTCCGAGATTGATCTCGTGCAGAAGTGCTGCGGATTCGATGAGGCGCGCCTGATCTTCTCCCAGCATCACCACGAAGGTGCGGAATTCCTGGCCGAGCGTCATCGGCACGGCGTCCTGCAATTGCGTGCGGCCGATCTTGATGAAGCCCGCGAATTCCTGCGCCTTGCGGTCGAAGACATCCTTCAGCACGCCCATGGAAGCCGCCAGATCGTCGATGGCCTCTATCAGCCCGACATTGATCGCGGTCGGATAGGCGTCGTTGGTCGACTGGCTGAGATTGACATGGTCATTGGGGTGAAGGCGGGCATAATCGCCTTTTTCGTGGCCAAGCAGTTCGAGCGCGCGGTTGGCAATGACCTCATTGGCGTTCATGTTGGTGGAGGTGCCGGCGCCGCCCTGGATTTCATCCACCACGAACTGCTCATGCAGCGCGCCGGCGCGGATTTCGCGGCAGGCCTCGGCGATGGCTTCCATGCGTTCTGTGTCCAGAAGGCCGAGCTCGTGATTTGCGCGTGCCGCCGCCTCCTTCACATAGGCCAGTCCCCTGACGAGATAGGGGTTGTGGCCGATGGTCACCCCGGTGATCTTGAAGTTTTCCACGGCGCGCGCCGTGTGCACGCCCCAATAGACATCCGCCGGAATTTCCTTCGTCCCGAGCAAATCATGCTCCTTGCGCGTCACGCTCACTTTTTCCTCCACTGGCTTTTAAGCGTTGCTATATCTGTAAAGCTGTCTTACAGATTTTTCGACCTTAATTCGGGGGGAGGAGAAGGTCAATCATATCGAATACGCTTGACGAACGGCATTATCTGCCATTATGAGGGGCGAAAATCTGTCATGCAGCTTTACAGCGTGCATGAGCATGCATGCTGGCCATATTCCAGCGCGGACTGTGCCAGTTTCATTTTCATTTCCGGCTTATCGCCGACTGCAAGCACTTTATCGGGAGGATAAATATCCATGCATTCTGGAAAAACGGCGTCTGCCGACCGTGAGGTCTTCGTCGAAGAAGACCTCGGTTACCACAAGGCCCTCAAGCCGCGTCAGATCCAGATGATCGCCATTGGCGGCGCCATCGGCACCGGGCTTTTCCTCGGTGCGGGCGGGCGTCTGGCGCAGGCCGGCCCGGCGCTGGTGTTCGTTTATGCGCTGTGCGGTTTCTTCGCGTTTCTGGTGCTGCGCGCGCTCGGCGAACTGATCATGCATCGCCCGAGCTCCGGTTCCTTCGTGTCCTATGCCCGCGAATTCTACGGCGAGAAAATGGCCTTCGCCGCCGGCTGGATGTATTGGCTGAACTGGGCCATGACCTCGGTGGCGGATGTGACCGCCGTTGCGCTCTACATGAATTTCTTCAAGCAATATGTTCCGTGGCTCGCTGGTATCGACCAATGGGTCTTTGCGATGACGGCGCTTCTGGTCGTGCTGGCGATGAACATGCTGTCGGTGAAGGTCTTCGGTGAGCTTGAATTCTGGTTCAGCCTCATCAAGGTGCTGGCGCTTGCGATCTTCCTCGTGGTCGGCATTTATTTCGTCATCTTCGGCACTCCCATCGAAGGACATGTCACCGGCTTCAGCATCATCACCGATAATGGCGGCTTCTTCCCCAACGGTATTTTGCCAGCCTTCGTCATCATACAGGGCGTCGTCTTCGCTTATGCCTCCATCGAACTGATCGGCACGGCGGCAGGCGAGACGGAAGACCCGCGCAAGGTCATGCCCCGCGCCATCCGCGCCGTCGTCCTGCGTCTCGTGGTCTTTTATGTCGGTTCGGTGCTGCTGTTCGCGCTGCTTCTGCCCTACACCGCCTACAAGGCCGGCGAGAGCCCCTTCGTCACCTTCTTCGGTTCCATCGGTGTGCAGGGCGCTGACGTGATCATGAACCTCGTCGTTCTGACCGCCGTGCTGTCCTCGCTCAATGCCGGGCTTTATTCCACCGGCCGCATCCTGCATTCCATGGCGGTTTCCGGCTCTGCTCCGGCGGCGCTGGCGAAGATGAACAAGAATGGCGTGCCTTATGGCGGCATTGCGGTCACGGCCGTCGTCACCGTTCTCGGCGTGGCCCTGAATGCGGTCGTTCCCTCCGCCGCTTTCGAAATCGCGCTTAACCTGTCGGCGCTCGGCATCATCTGCGCATGGGCGGTTATCGTGCTTTGCCAGCTGAAGCTCTGGCAGCTTTCCAAGCGTGGTGAACTCGTGCGTCCGGATTTCCGCATGTTCGGCGCGCCCTATACCGGCATTCTCACGCTCATCTTCCTGTTCGGTGTGCTGGTGCTGATGGCCTTCGATTATCCCGTCGGCTCCTGGACAATCGCTTCGCTACTGGTCATCATCCCGGCGCTCGTCATCGGCTGGTATCTCTTGCGTGACCGCATCTACCGCCTTGCGGACGAGCGTGCGGGAGCATCGCAGTGAGCGGGCAGGACGCAACGCCTCTGGTGGCGGTCATCGCCACCGGCGGCACCATCGCCAGCCGGCGTGGTGCCGATGGCGTGAGCACGCCCAGCCTCTCGGGTGAGGATCTGCTGGCGCTGGTTCCGCAGATCAACGCCCGGCTGAAGCCGGTTGATCTGATGGCGAAGGATTCCTCCAGCCTGACACTGGCGGACATGCAGCGCATCAGCGATGCGGTGGGTACCGAGCTCGATGATCCCGCCGTTACCGGCATCGTGGTTCTGCATGGCACCGACGCCATGGAAGAATCCTCGCTGCTCGTGCATTTGCAGCGGGCCATCACAAAGCCGGTGGTCTTCACCGGCGCACAGTTTACCGCAGACCATAAGGACGCGGACGGGCCGGCCAATCTGGCCCGGGCCATAGAAACAGCGCTTGATCGAGCGAATGCCGCAAAAGGCGTGCTCCTCTCCTTCGGCGGCCGCTGTCTGCCGGCCTGGGGGCTTTATAAACTGAGCGCGGACGAGGCGGACGCCTTCCGCTCCGCCCGGCCGTTGGCTGCCGCCGCAACGCTGCGGCTTTCCGCCCCGGTAACCGATCAGCGCGTCGATATCGTCGCCATTCATCCCGGCTGTGACGCGACCCATATCGATGCAAGCCTGCAGGCGGGCGCGAAAGGCATCGTCCTTGCCGCACTCGGTTCCGGCAACGCCAATCCGCGTATCGCCGAAGCCGTGAAGCGCTGCGCCGAACGCGGCGTTCCCGTCATCGTTTCCAGCCGTGTGCCGGAAGGGCGGCTGGTGGCGACCTATGGCGGCGGCGGCGGCGGGCATGACCTTGTCGCGGCGGGCGCCGTGCATTCATCCACGCTTCGCCCGGGCCAGGCCCGCATTTTGCTGGCAGCGCTGCTGGCCGGTAAAAGTCCGGCGGAAACCATCGTTTCCGCTTTCGGTGACAGCCCGCTCTCTTAGAGCATTTCCAGGAAAAGTGGACCCCGGTTTTCCGTCCGGAAATGCGTCAAAACTCTAAGTAGCGGCAGCGATGCCCGCGACCGGCGGGCATCGAAATTCCTATAGGATTCCTATTTTATTGCCTCTGTGGCCGTCTCGAACCTTTATGCGGTTCGGGTGCATTCTTCTGTGCGGGAAGGGATGGTGTTCCCTTCTCAGCCAGAAAGAATGAAAAGCGACGTCCCACATGACGGCGCTTTTCTTCCTGTCCGGCTCCTCGAATAAAAAGGAGTCCCATCGATGATGGATGTTGTTCTGATCGGCGCAGCGACGGTGTTTTTCGCCCTCTGCTTTGCCTATACGCGCGCCTGCGACCGGCTTTAGGCGGAGGCTGCGATGACATTCGACTATATCTTGAGCGGTGCCGTCACGGTCTTTATCGCCGCCTATCTCACCTATGCTCTCATTCGCCCCGAACGTTTCTGATCGGGAAGCGGCGGCTATTGAAAGTTCAATACCATGACCCTCAATGGATGGTTTCAGATTCTGCTGTTTTGCGGGATCATTTTTGCGCTGGTGAAGCCGCTCGGCTTCTATATGGCGCGTGTCTTTAATGGCGAGCGCACCCTGCTGTCGCCAGTTCTCGCACCGGTCGAGCGCGGCCTTTATGCCCTTGCCGGGACAAGCGAGCGTGAGGAGCAGCACTGGACGACCTATGCTTTCTCCATGCTTCTCTTCAACCTGCTCGGTTTTGCCCTGCTTTATGCCCTGATGCGCTTTCAGGCGGTGCTGCCCTATAATCCGCAGGGAATGGCGGCCGTGGGGCCGGAATTGTCCTTCAATACGGCGGTCAGCTTCGTCACCAACACCAACTGGCAGAATTATGGCGGCGAAAGCACCCTGTCCTATCTGACCCAGATGGCGGGTCTCACCGTGCAGAACTTCGTTTCCGCCGCAACAGGCATGGCCATCGCCATCGGCCTGATCCGCGCGTTTTCCCGCGCCTCCGGCAAGGCGATCGGCAATTTCTGGGTGGATATGGTCCGCTCCACGCTCTACGTGCTTTTACCCCTCTGCATCGTGCTGACCCTCGTTTATGTCTGGCTCGGCGTGCCGCAGACGCTCGGCGCCTATGTGAATGCGCAGACGCTGGAAGGCGCGCAGCAGACGATTGCCGTCGGCCCCGTCGCGTCGCAGCTGGCGATCAAGATGCTGGGCACCAATGGCGGCGGCTTCTTCAACGCCAATTCGGCGCATCCCTTCGAAAATCCTGACGCCATTTCCAACATGATCCAGATGGTGTCGATCTTCGCCATTGGCGCCGCCTTTACCAACGTCTTCGGCCGCATGGTCGGCAACCAGCGCCAGGGCTGGGCGATCCTCGCCGCCATGGGTACGCTGTTTATCGCCGGCGTCGCCGTCACCTATTGGGCGGAAGCGGCCGGAAACCCGCTGATGCACAGCTTCGGTCTTGCCGGCGGCAATATGGAAGGCAAGGAGGTCCGCTTCGGCGTGGCACTCTCGTCGCTCTTCGCGGTCATCACCACGGCGGCCTCCTGCGGTGCTGTCAATGCCATGCATGGCAGCTTCACGGCGCTGGGCGGCCTTATCCCGCTCATCAACATGCAGCTGGGTGAAGTGATCGTCGGCGGTGTCGGCGCGGGTTTTTACGGCATTCTGCTCTTCATCGTCATCGCCATCTTCGTGGCGGGGCTGATGGTCGGGCGCACGCCGGAATATCTCGGCAAGAAGATCGAGGCCAAGGAAATGAAGATGGCGGTTCTGGCCATTCTCTGCCTGCCGCTCGCCATGCTGGTCTTCACGGCAACGGCCACCGTGCTGCCCTCGGCGGTCGCATCGATCGGCACGGCAGGGCCGCACGGCTTCTCCGAAATTCTCTATGCCTATACCTCGGCGGCCGCCAATAACGGCTCGGCCTTCGGCGGCCTCACCGGCAACACCACCTGGTACAACATCACGCTTGGTCTCGGCATGCTGATGGGACGTTTTCTGGTGATCATTCCGGCACTCGCCATTGCCGGTTCGCTGGTCACCAAGAAGACCGTTCCGGCCTCGGCCGGCACCTTCCCGACGGATGGCCCGCTTTTTGTCGGCCTGCTTGTCGGCACGATCCTGATTGTCGGCGGCCTTACCTTCCTGCCTGCACTGGCGCTCGGCCCCGTTGCCGAACATCTGGTGATGGCGGCAGGCCAGCTCTTCTGAGGTGATGCCATGAACGACAAGTCCCGAAATAACCGCATCGTTTCCACCCGCAAAGGCGCTCCCGGCAGGGGGAGCGCCACGCCCGGCGGCTGGTGCGCTTCCAATGTCATTCTCGCGATGATGGCGGCTCTCGTCGCCGCCGTTGTCGCTCTCGAAGTTATCACGGGTTGATCGACCTTCATCGGTCGCCCTGTTTCAAACGCTGGAGCCTCTTCATGAGCCAGTCCAAACAAGCGAGCATCCTCGATTCTCGCATTCTCGTGCCGGCCATTGCCGCCGCATTCAAAAAGCTCAACCCACGCACGCTTGCCCGCAATCCGGTCATGTTCGTAGTCGCGACGGTGTCGGTGTTGACAACAGTGCTGTTCATCCACGATCTCATCATGGGCGGCGCCAATCTCGGCTTTTCCTTCCAGATCAATCTCTGGCTCTGGTTTACCGTATTGTTCGCCAATTTCGCGGAAGCCGTCGCCGAAGGGCGCGGCAAGGCGCAGGCGGATTCGCTGCGTCGGACCCGCACCGAAACCCAGGCGAAACTGCTCACCGGCGATGATCGCAGCCAGTATAAGATGGTGGCGGGCACCAACCTGAAGGTGAACGATGTCGTTCTCGTCGAGGCGGGTGATATCATCCCCTCCGACGGTGAGGTCATCGAAGGTGTCGCCTCCGTCAACGAGGCGGCAATCACCGGCGAATCCGCCCCCGTCATCCGCGAATCCGGCGGTGATCGCTCTGCCGTCACCGGCGGCACGCAGGTGCTGTCGGACTGGATCAGGGTTCGCATCACCGCCGCTGCCGGTTCCACCTTCCTCGACCGGATGATTTCGCTGGTCGAAGGCGCTGAACGCCAGAAGACGCCGAACGAGATCGCGCTCAACATTCTGCTCGCCGGCATGACGCTGATCTTCGTGCTGGCCACCGCGACCATTCCGAGCTTTGCATCCTATGCCGGCGGTTCGATCCCGATCATCGTGCTGGTGGCGCTGTTCGTGACGCTCATCCCCACTACCATCGGCGCGCTTCTGTCCGCCATCGGCATTGCCGGCATGGACAGGCTGGTTCGTTTCAACGTACTCGCCATGTCCGGCCGCGCTGTCGAGGCGGCCGGCGATGTCGATACGCTGCTGCTCGACAAGACCGGCACCATCACCCTCGGTAATCGGCAGGCGACCGAGTTTCGTCCCGTTGCCGGTGTTTCCGAGCAGGAACTGGCCGATGCGGCCCAGCTTGCCTCCCTTGCCGACGAAACCCCGGAAGGCCGCTCCATCGTGGTTCTCGCCAAGGAAAAATACGGCATCCGCGCCCGCGACATGCAGAAGCTGCATGCGAATTTCGTTCCCTTCACCGCCCAGACCCGCATGAGCGGTGTCGATTTCGAAGGTTCCTCCATTCGCAAGGGCGCAGTCGACGCCGTTCTTGCCTATGTTAATGGCGGCGCTTCGCAACAGGGCAATGTGGCGCTTGCCGTCAAAACCGAAACGGACGCCGCACGCGGCATCCGGACAATTGCGGAAGAGATCGCCAAGACCGGCGGCACGCCGCTCGCCGTCGTGCGGGATGGAAAGCTGCTCGGCGTCGTGCAACTGAAGGATATCGTCAAGGGCGGCATTCGCGAGCGTTTCGCAGAGCTTCGCCGCATGGGCATCCGCACGGTGATGATTACCGGCGACAACCCGATGACGGCCGCGGCAATAGCAGCGGAAGCCGGCGTCGATGATTTCCTCGCCCAGGCAACGCCGGAAAACAAGCTGGAGCTTATCCGCGAGGAACAGGCCAAGGGCAAGCTCGTCGCCATGTGCGGCGACGGCACCAACGACGCACCGGCGCTGGCGCAGGCCGATGTCGGCGTTGCCATGAACACGGGTACGGTGGCGGCACGCGAGGCGGGCAATATGGTCGATCTCGATAGCGATCCGACCAAACTCATCGAGATCGTCGAAATCGGCAAACAATTGCTGATGACGCGCGGCGCGCTGACGACGTTCTCCATCGCCAACGATATCGCCAAATATTTTGCCATTATCCCGGCAATGTTCCTGGCGCTCTATCCGCAGCTTGGCGTTCTGAATGTGATGGGGCTTTCGACACCGCAGAGCGCCATCCTGTCGGCCATCATCTTCAACGCACTCATCATCATCGCGCTCATCCCGCTCTCGCTGAAGGGTGTCAAATATCGGCCGATCGGCGCGGGCGCGCTGCTGTCGCGCAATCTGGTCATTTATGGCCTCGGCGGCATCATCGTTCCCTTCATCGGCATCAAGGTCATCGACCTCGCCGTCACGGCGCTCGGTCTCGCCTGAGGAGTAAAGACAATGTTCAAACAGCTTCGTCCCGCACTGGTGCTCATCCTCGCCACCACCGCCATCACCGGTCTTGCCTATCCTCTGGGCATGACGGGTCTCGCGCAGGCGATCTTCCCCTTTCAGGCCAATGGCAGCCTCATCGAAAAGAGTGGTGCGGTTGTGGGTTCGCACTTGATCGGGCAGGCCTTTGCCAGTGAGAAATATTTCCATGGCAGGCCATCGGCTGCCGGCGATGGTTATAATGCCGCTTCGTCCTCGGGCTCCAATCTCGGTCCGACGAGCGCCAAGCTCATCGACCGGGTGAAACAGGATTACGAGGCCGCAAAAGCCGAAAATCCGGCGGCCGAGGTTCCGGCCGATCTGGTGACGGCTTCGGGCAGCGGCCTTGATCCGCATGTTTCGCCGGAGGCCGCTTATTTTCAGATTCCCCGTGTCGCCAGGGCAAGGGGCATGGATGAGGCATCCCTGCGTGCCATCGTCGAGCGCCATGTCGAAGGACCGGAACTCGGATTCATGGGAGAGCCGGTCGTGAATGTGCTGGCGCTCAACATGGCTCTTGACGCAGCCGGCTCATGAACTGAAATGGCTATGGCTTGTTCGCAAGCCATAGCCTCGACACTGGTGGGTTAAATGCCTGACGACAATCGCGATATGCCGAGCCGACCATCGCCCGATGCGCTGCTGGAAAACGCCCGGCGCGAGGCGCGGGGCCGGCTGAAGATATTTTTAGGGGCGGCGCCCGGCGTCGGCAAGACCTATGAAATGCTGATGTCCGGCCGGGCGAAGCTGGCGGAGGGGGTGGATGCCGTCATCGGCGTTGTGGAAACCCATGGCCGCCGTGAAACCGAAACGCTGGTGCAGGGTTTCGAGATCGTCGCACGCCGGCGTATCGATTATCGCGGTCAGGTGCTGGAAGAGATGGATCTCGATGCCATTCTCGCCCGTCGTCCCGCCCTGGTTCTGGTCGATGAACTGGCCCACACCAATGCCGCCGGCAGCCGCCACCCCAAGCGCTACATGGACGTTCAGGAAATTCTGGCGCAGGGCATCGACGTCTATACGACGCTGAACATCCAGCATGTCGAAAGCCTGAACGATGTCGTTGCGCAGATCACCCGCATCCGTGTTCGTGAAACAGTGCCCGACAGCATCATCGACCGGGCCGACGATGTCGAAATCATCGATATTACGCCAGACGATCTGATCAAGCGCCTGCAGGATGGCAAGGTTTACCTGCCCCGCACCGCCCGGCGCGCCATCGAGAATTATTTTTCTCGCGGCAACCTGACGGCGCTGCGCGAACTCGCACTTCGCCGCACCGCGCAACGGGTGGATGAGCAATTGCTCAACCACATGCAGTCCCATGCCATTTCCGGCCCGTGGGCCGCTGGAGACCGGGTTCTGGTTTGCCTGGACCATGGCGGCAACGGTCCGGGGCTGGTGCGTTATGCCCGCCGGCAGGCAGATCGTCTGCGTGCACCATGGACGGCGCTGCATCTCGATACGCCGCGTTCGCAACAATTGTCGGAGGCGGAAAAGGACCGGCTGGCCGGAACGATGCGGCTTGCCCAGCAGCTTGGCGGCGAGACGGTGACCCTGCCGGCGCTCGACCTGACACGGGAGATCATCTCCTACGCCAACGCCAATAATTTCACCCACATCATCATCGGCCGCCCGCGAAAATCCTGGTGGCAGCGGATTTTTCAGCGCTCGCTGACGCATGATCTGATCGACCATGCGGGCGATATCAGCGTTCACGTCATTTCCGGCGATAAAAAAGAAGAGAAGCCGGGCCAGGCCGCAAAGCCGGCCTCGGCGCAATCGTATCGTTCTATACGGCCCTATCTTAACAGCACCCTGTTCGTCGGCTTGGCGATCGTGGCCGGCATAGTGCTCGACCAAACGCTCGATGTCAGAAATCTGGCGCTGGTGTTCCTGATGGCGGTCTTGGCCGCCGCCGTGCGCGGCGGGCTGGGGCCAGCGCTTTATGCTTCCCTGCTCGGCGCTTTTGCATTCAATTTTTTCTTCCTTGAGCCGCGTTACACCCTGACCGTTCGCGATCCGGAAAGTGTCGTGGCGCTGCTGTTTTATCTTGGCGTGGCGCTTGTCGCCTCCAATCTCACGGCGGCCGTGCAACGGCAGGCCGCCGCCGCGCGGGCAAGGGCGCGAACGACGGAAGATTTATATCTGTTCTCGAAGAAGCTTTCGGTGACGGGAACGCTGGACGATGTGCTGTGGGCGGCCGCTTTCCAGATGGCCTCGATGCTGAAGGTTCGGATCGTTCTGCTTCTGCCGGAAAACAATACGATCACGGTCAAGGCGGGGTATCCGCCGGACGATACGCTTGTCGATGCCGATATTGCCGCCGCGCAATGGGCCTGGGAACATAACAAGGCTGCCGGCAGGGGCGCGGATACGCTGCCCGGCGCCAAACGGCTTTATCTGCCCCTGCGCACCGGCAGCGGCGCCGTCGGCGTGGTGGGGCTGGACGATGACCGGCTTGGCCCGCTTCTGACGCCGGAACAGCAGCGGCTGTTCGATGCCCTGGCCGATCAGGCGGCACTTGCCATCGAGCGAATCCAGCTCGTCTCGGATGTCGACCGGGCGAGGTTTGCGGCGGAAACCGACCGGCTGCGCACCGCGCTTCTGACATCCATCTCCCATGATCTCAAGACGCCGCTTGCGGCCATTCTGGGCTCGGCCGGAACGCTGAAGGATTTCGCCGAGGACATCCCGCCGGATGCGCGCGCCGAACTGCTTTCGACGATCGTCGAGGAATCCGAGCGGCTGAACCGGTTCATCTCCAATCTTCTTGATATGACGCGGATCGGTTCGGGCGCGATGGAGCCGAATTACGGTCTGCATTTCGTGGGCGATATGGTCGGAACCGCACTTTCGCGCGCCGCGAAAATCGTCGTCAGGCATGAGATCGTTCTGGATATTCCTTCCGACCTGCCGATGCTGAAGGTCGACCCTGTGCTTTTCGAACAGGTTCTGTTCAATCTCATCGACAATGCCGCCAAATACGCTCCCGAACATACCGCTATCGAGATTGGTGGCTGGCGGCAGGGGAAGAATATCTTCCTCTCCGTGGCGGATGCAGGGCCGGGTATTCCACCCGACGATACGGAACGGGTGTTTGACAGTTTCTACCGGGTACGCAAGGCGGATCATGTGCAGGCCGGAACGGGCCTGGGGCTATCCATCTGCAAGGGGTTTATCGAGGCCATGGGCGGCTCGATCCGCGCGGAAAACAGGTCGGGCCGCACCGGTGCGCAGTTTACCGTCAGTCTGCCGGTTCCCGCCGATGCGCCGGTGATAGACCATGATTAAGGCGCGATTGCCGGCGACAAGCAGCTATGCCGCTGAGGGAGATCGGGAATGACCAATTCCGCCGTTCGTATTCTGATCGTCGACGACGAACCGCCGATCCGCAAGCTTTTGCGCGTAGGCCTGTCGACCCAGGAATATGCGGTGAGCGAGGCGATGAATGCGAAGGTCGCCATGGAGCTGGTCAGTGAAGACAAGCCCGATCTCGTCGTTCTCGATCTCGGCCTGCCGGATATGTCGGGTCATGATCTTCTGGCGAAATGGCGCGGCGAAGGGCTGGCGCTGCCGGTCATCATCCTCTCCAGCCGCACGGATGAGGCGGGTATCGTCGAGGCGCTTGAACTGGGGGCGGATGATTACATCACCAAGCCTTTCGGCATGAACGAACTGGTTGCCCGCATCCGTGTCGCCCTGCGCCATCGTCTGCAAAGCCAGGGGGAGAGGCCGGTGTTCCAGACCGGCGATCTTTCCGTCGATCTGGTCCGGCGCATCGTCAAGGTGGAGGACCGGGAGGTGAAGCTCTCGCCCAAGGAGTATGACATCCTGCGGGTTCTGGTGCAGCATGCCGGCAAGGCGCTGACGCACCGTTTTCTGCTGGAGCATGTATGGGACGAACTGACCGACGTGCAATATTTGCGGGTCTATGTGCGCCAGCTTCGCCAGAAGATCGAAAAAATCCCGGATCAGCCGCGCTATATTCTGACGGAAACCGGGGTCGGTTACCGGCTGCAGGAGGTATGAAGGCGCCGCAAGGCGACGCCCTCCGATAGTTTAAACGGCGGCGCAGATCGACAGGAATTCGTCCACATCGGCCTCGGTCGTCGCAAAGCTGGTGACCATGCGGATCAGCACTTCGTCCTTGCCGACCTTTTCCGGCATGTCGCGCGGCTCCAGCCAGTCATAGAACTTCGCACCCTTTGCCGTGGCGGCTTCTGCGGCGGCCTTTGGCAGAATGGCAAAAACTTCATTGGCCTGGGTCGGCCAGGCAAGGCGGGCGCTGTTCAGCGAAGCGAAACCGGCGCGCAGCCGGTTGGCCATGGCGTTGGCGTGGCTGGCGAGGCCGAGCCACAGGTCGTCCTGCAGATAGGCCTCGAACTGCGCGGCGATGAAGCGCGACTTGGAAAAAAGCTGGGCTGTGCGCTTGCGCAGGAAGGAAAAATCCCGGGCGAGCGAAGGATCGAAGAAGACGATGGCTTCCGCACACCAGCAGCCATTTTTCGTGCCGCCGAAAGACAGGACGTCGACGCCGCGTTTCCAGGTCATTTCGGCGGGCGTGGTGTCGAGGGCAGCCAGCGCGTTGGCGAAACGCGCGCCATCCATATGCAGCGGCAGGCCATTATCCTTGGCGATTTTGGCGATGGCGTCGATTTCATCGAGTGTGTAGACCGTGCCGGCCTCGGTCGCCTGCGTCATGGTGATGGCTGCGGCGCGGCCGTGATGCACGGCATCCTGCGGATAACGCGCAATGCGCTCGACGAGGTTCTCCGGCAGCATCTTGCCGTTCGGTCCCTCGACGGCGACCATGCGCATGCCGGAAAAGAAATCCGGCGCGCCGCATTCGTCCTCGATCACATGCGCTTCGGAGTGACAGAAGGTCAGGCCGCCGGCGCGGGCGATGCTGGCCAGCGAAAGCGAATTGGCCGCCGTGCCGGTGGCCACGAAAAACACCGCGACCTCGCGCTCGAAAATCTCGTTGAAGCGCTTTTCGATGGAGAGATCGAGTTCGCTGGTGCCGTAAGCGGCGGCAAAGCGCGTGGATTCCCGTGAAAGCCGTTCGTTGACGGCAGGGTGGGCGCCGGCCCAATTGTCTGAAGCAAAAAACATCTCTGAAGGCTTTCCGATGGCTGGGGTTCTGGTTTGGGAATGCGTGGCGCGATGAACGGCAAAGTTCTATGACCTAAGATTGCGATTGGCAAATCCGGCAATGAAAGCAATGGCTCTGCGGGTCTTGCGATAAGAAAGTTTCGCGCAATAGGTCAGTATCGAAACTTCGCTGCAAAATGGGGCTTTCACTAATTGGATTCGCACCCTTGCTAAATTCGCCTGTTTCTGCCAAAATCCTCGTGAATTGAGACAGCTTTGCTGTCCTAAATTTGATCGAGCCGGATTGAATGCGGATTTTGCGGGAAGCGAAAATTCGCGGTCGAGCCGGATCTTCGCATGAAACCATGCAAGTAATTTTGCAGGAGGGACAAAAATGACGAACAAGCCGCAGGCGGAAATCGCCGCCGCCACCCTGACCACAGACTGTCCCACCGCGGCTGCGGCCGCACCCGTTTCTGCGAAAGCGCGTTTCGCGGGCGGTTTGCCGGAAAGGCAGGGTCTTTACGATCCGGCCAATGAACATGACGCCTGCGGCGTCGGCTTCGTTGCCCATATGAAGGGCGCCAAGTCGCACCAGATCGTCAAGGACGGCCTGTTCATCCTTGAAAACCTGACGCATCGCGGCGCCGTCGGCGCCGATCCCCTGATGGGCGATGGTGCGGGCATTCTCGTGCAGATTCCCGACCGCTTCTTCCGCGAGGAAATGGCCGCGCAGGGCGTTACCCTGCCGAAGGCCGGCGAATATGCCGTCGGCCACATCTTTATGCCGCGCGATCCTTCCCGCATCGAGCACTACAAGAAGGTCATCGTCGACGTCATCGGCGAAGAGGGGCAGCAGTTCCTCGGCTTCCGCGATGTGCCGGTCGATAATTCCTCGCTCTCCAAGGCGCCGGATATCGCAGCGACCGAACCGCACCATGTGCAGGTCTTCATCGGTGCCGGCCGCGATGCCGCGAGCAATGCCGATTTTGAGCGCAAGCTGTTCCTGATCCGCAAGGTACTGTCCAACCGCATCTATGACGAGGGCGGCGGCAAGGAAACGCAGGATTTCTATCCGGTTTCCCTCTCCTCCTCGACCATCGTTTACAAGGGCATGTTCCTCGCCTATCAGGTGGGCGCCTATTACAAGGATCTGGCCGATCCGCGCTTCGAATCCGCGGTTGCGCTGGTGCATCAGCGTTTTTCGACCAACACCTTCCCGTCCTGGAAGTTGGCGCACCCCTACCGCATGGTCGCCCACAACGGCGAAATCAACACGCTGCGCGGCAACGTCAACTGGATGGCGGCGCGTCAGGCGTCGGTTTCCTCCGTGCTGTTCGGCGACGATATCTCCAAGCTCTGGCCGATCTCCTATGAAGGCCAGTCGGATACGGCCTGCTTCGACAACGCGCTCGAATTCCTCGTGCGCGGCGGCTACTCCATGGCCCATGCCGTGATGATGCTGATCCCGGAAGCCTGGGCCGGCAACCAGTCCATGTCGGCCGAACGCAAGGCATTCTACGAATATCACGCAGCGCTGATGGAGCCGTGGGACGGCCCGGCTGCCGTCGCCTTCACCGATGGCAAGCAGATCGGCGCGACGCTCGACCGCAACGGCCTGCGCCCGGCGCGTTACCTCGTCACCGATGACGACCGCATCATCATGGCGTCGGAAGCCGGCACGCTGCCGGTGCCGGAAGAGCGCATCGTCAAGAAGTGGCGCTTGCAGCCCGGCAAGATGCTGCTGATCGACATGGAAAAGGGCTCCATCGTTTCCGACGAGGAAGTCAAACACGAGCTTGCCGCCAAGCACCCCTATCGCACCTGGCTCGACCGCACGCAGCTCATCCTCGAAGAGCTGAAGCCGGTTGAACCGCGCGCGCTGCGCCGCGATGTGTCGCTGCTCGACCGTCAGCAGGCCTTTGGCTACACCAGCGAAGATACCAAGCTCCTGATGTCGCCGATGGCGACGACCGGTCAGGAAGCCATCGGCTCGATGGGCACCGATACGCCGATCTCGGCCATGTCGGAAAAGTCGAAGCTGCTTTACACCTATTTCAAGCAGAACTTCGCGCAGGTGACCAACCCGCCGATCGATCCGATCCGCGAAGAGCTTGTCATGAGCCTCGTGTCCTTCATCGGTCCGCGCCCGAACATTCTCGACCATGAAGGTGCCGCCCGCGCCAAGCGTCTGGAAGTGCGCCAGCCGATCCTGACTAATGGCGATCTGGAAAAAATCCGCTCCATCGGCCACACGGAAGACCGTTTCGACACCAAGACGCTCGACTTCACCTATGATGTGGAGCGCGGCGCCGAAGGCATGCCTGAAATGCTCGACCGCCTGTGCGAGCGCGCTGAATCGGCCGTTCGCGGCGGTTACAACATCATCGTTCTCTCCGACCGCCAGCTTGGCCCGGACCGCATCGCGATCCCCGCCCTTCTGGCGACGGCTGCCGTGCACCATCACCTGATCCGCAAGGGTCTGCGCACCTCGGTCGGTCTCGTCGTGGAAACCGGCGAACCGCGCGAAATCCACCATTTCTGTCTGCTGGCCGGTTATGGTGCCGAGGCGATCAACCCCTATCTCGCCTTCGACACGCTGCTCGACATGCACAAGCACGGCGCCTTCCCGAAGGAAGTCTCCGACGATGAAGTCGTCTATCGCTATATCAAGGCGGTGGGTAAGGGCATCCTCAAGGTCATGTCCAAGATGGGCATTTCCACCTACCAGTCCTATTGCGGCGCGCAGATCTTCGACGCCATCGGTCTGTCTTCGGAATTCGTCGAGAAATATTTCTTCGGCACCGCCACCTCCATCGAAGGTGTCGGCCTGACGGAGATTGCCGAAGAAACCGTGACACGCCACACGGCGGCCTTTGGCAAGGACCCGATCCTTGCCAACACGCTCGATATTGGCGGCGAATACGCCTATCGCATGCGCGGCGAAAGCCACGCCTGGACGCCGGATGCGGTTGCCTCGCTGCAGCACGCCGTGCGCGGCAACAGCCAGGATCGCTACCGCGAATTCGCCGGCATGGTGAATGAGACGGCGCTGCGCATGAACACCATTCGCGGCCTGTTCAAGGTCAAGTCGGCGGAAGCGCTTGGCCGCAAGCCGGTTTCCATCGACGATGTCGAGCCGGCGGCTGATATCGTCAAGCGTTTCTCCACTGGCGCCATGTCCTTCGGTTCGATCAGCCGCGAGGCGCATACCACGCTTGCGATTGCCATGAACCGTATCGGCGGCAAGTCCAACACGGGTGAGGGCGGCGAAGAATCCGACCGTTACATGCCGCTGTTGAACGGTAAGCCGAATCCGGAACGCTCCGCCATCAAGCAGATCGCTTCCGGACGCTTCGGTGTGACGACGGAATACCTTGTCAATGCCGACATGCTGCAGATCAAGGTGGCGCAGGGCGCAAAGCCCGGCGAAGGCGGCCAGCTGCCCGGCCATAAGGTGGATGCGACCGTTGCCAAAACCCGTCACTCGACCCCGGGTGTCGGCCTCATCTCGCCGCCGCCGCATCACGATATCTACTCCATCGAAGATCTGGCGCAGCTGATCTACGACCTGAAGAACGTCAACCCGGAAGCCGATGTTTCGGTGAAGCTGGTGTCGGAAGTCGGCGTCGGCACGGTTGCGGCCGGTGTCGCCAAGGCGCGCGCCGACCATATCACCGTTGCCGGTTTCGATGGCGGCACGGGTGCTTCGCCGCTCACCTCGCTGAAGCACGCCGGTTCCCCATGGGAAATCGGCCTTGCCGAGACCCAGCAGACGCTGGTGCTGAACGGCCTTCGCTCGCGCGTGGCGCTACAGGTGGACGGCGGTCTGAAGACCGGCCGCGATGTCATCATCGGCGCGCTGCTCGGCGCGGATGAATTCGGCTTCGCCACCGCGCCGCTGATTGCGGCCGGCTGCATCATGATGCGCAAGTGCCATCTCAATACCTGCCCGGTGGGCGTGGCTACGCAGGACCCGGTTCTGCGCAAGCGCTTCAAGGGCACGCCGGAACATGTCATCAACTACTTCTTCTTCGTGGCCGAAGAAGTGCGCGAAATCCTCGCTTCGCTTGGCGTTACCAGGCTGGACGAGATCATCGGCGCTTCCGAGCTGCTCGAGAAGGATGAGATGTTGGCGCACTGGAAGGCCAAGGGGCTGGATTTCAACCGCATCTTCCACAAGGTCGAAGCTCCGAAGGAAGCAACCTTCTGGACCGAGCGCCAGAAGCACCCGATCGACGATATTCTCGACCGCAAGCTGATCGAGAAGTCCCTGCCCTCGCTCGAAAACCGCGAACCCGTAGTTTTCGAAGTGCCGATCAAGAACGTCGACCGTTCCGCCGGCGCCATGCTGTCGGGTGCGCTCGCCAAGCGCTGGGGTCACAAGGGCCTGAAAGACGACACGATCCACGTCACCCTCAAGGGAACGGCGGGCCAGTCCTTCGGCGCGTTCCTCGCACGCGGCATCACCTTCGATCTGGTGGGTGACGGTAACGATTATGTCGGCAAGGGTCTGTCGGGTGGCCGCATCATCGTGCGCCCGCCGGAAAACACCCGTATCGTTGCGGAAAACTCGATCATCGTCGGCAATACCGTTCTTTACGGCGCGATCACCGGCGAGTGCTATTTCCGTGGCGTGGCTGGCGAGCGTTTCGCGGTGCGTAACTCCGGCGCGGTCGCGGTTGTTGAAGGTGTCGGCGACCACGGTTGCGAATATATGACCGGCGGCATCGTCGTTGTTCTCGGTGAAACGGGCCGCAACTTCGCGGCCGGCATGTCCGGCGGCGTGGCTTATGTTCTCGACGAGAAGGGCGATTTCGCCACCCGCTGCAACATGGCCATGGTCGAGCTGGAGCCGGTTCCGGAAGAAGACGATATGCTGGAGAAGCTCCACCATCACGGCGGCGACCTCATGCACAAGGGACGTGTGGACGTTTCCGAGGACATGACGCGCCACGACGAGGAGCGTCTCTACCAGCTGATCTCGAACCACTTCCATTACACGAACTCGTCGCGCGCCAAGGATATACTCGACCGCTGGAGCGAGTTCCGTCCGAAGTTCCGCAAGGTCATGCCGGTCGAATACCGTCGTGCGCTTGAGGAAATGGAGCGCATGCGCATGGGCGTGGCGGCGGAGTAATCCGCCGCGTGAGGATACTACAGCAACTGGTCTCGCTGATGATCGCGGTCGCCGTTCCCACGGCGATCACCTGGACGAGCGGCGAGACCGGATTTGAGTTCATCGTATTAGGGGCGGTTATTGGTTTCGCCACCTGGTACTGGGGCCCGACAGGCGCCCCGCTTTGATGTGAGGACATAAACGTGGGCAAGGTTACAGGTTTTCTGGAGATCGACCGGCAGGTGGGCAAGTATCAGCCCGCATCGGATCGTATCCGCCATTTCCGCGAATTCACCATTCCGATGTCGGATGCCGAGGTGCAGAAGCAGGCGGCGCGCTGCATGGATTGCGGCATTCCCTACTGTCATGGCCCGACGGGCTGTCCCGTGCACAACCAGATCCCCGACTGGAACGATCTGGTCTATAACAACAATTGGGAAGAGGCGATCCGCAACCTCCATTCCACCAACAACTTCCCGGAATTTACCGGCCGCGTCTGTCCCGCGCCTTGTGAGGAGGCGTGCACGCTGAACCTCGAGGATGCGCCGGTCGCCATCAAGACCGTCGAGCAGGCGATTGCCGACAAGGCCTATGAGTTGGGCTTTATCGTGCCGAAGCCGGCGACGATCCACACCGGCAGACGAGTCGCCATCATCGGTTCCGGTCCTTCGGGCATGGCGGCGGCGCAGCAGCTCGGCCGCGCCGGTCACGAGGTTCATGTCTATGAGCGCGAATCCAAGCCCGGTGGCCTGCTGCGTTACGGCATCCCGGACTTCAAGATGGAGAAGAACTTCATCGACCGCCGTGTCGAGCAGATCAAGGGTGAAGGCGTCACCTTCCATTGCGGCGTCAATGTCGGCGTCGATGTGACGGTCGAGGCGCTTCTGGCCGACCACGATGCCGTGCTCTACTGCGGCGGTTCGGAAACCCCGCGTCCGGCCGGTATCGGCGGCGCCGATCTGCATGGCGTCTACGATGCCATGCCTTACCTCGTGCAGCAGAACCGCCGCGTCGGTCGCGAAAATATCGACAGCGTCGGCTGGCCGGCCGATCCGATTCTTGCCGGCGGCAAGCATGTCGTCGTTGTCGGCGGCGGCGATACCGCATCCGACTGCGTCGGTACGGCTTTCCGTCAGGGTGCGGTGAAGGTCACGCAGCTCGACATCCGCCCGATGCCGCCGGAAAAGGAAGACAAGCTGGCGGTCTGGCCTTTCTGGGCAACCAAGATGCGCACCTCGTCCTCGCAGGCCGAAGGCGCCATCCGTGAGTTCCAGGTGGCGACGCTCGAATTCGTCGGCGAAGACGGCGTGTTGACCGGCGTGAAGTGCTGTCAGGTGGATGACCGCCGCAAGCCGATTGCCGGCACGGAATTCATCATCAAGGCCGATCTCGCCTTCATCGCCATCGGCTTTTCCGGTCCCTTCACGGACAGCGTGCTGAAGGAAATGGATGGCAAGCTGACGCTCAACACCGACCGTCGCGGTTCCACCAATGTGATTGCCAACGAAACGGACTACAAAACCTCGGTCGACAAGCTGTGGGCGGCGGGCGACGTGCGCCGTGGCCAGTCGCTTGTGGTCTGGGCGATCCGCGAAGGCCGTCAGGCGGCGCGCGCGATCGATGAAGCGCTGATGGGTGCGACCGTTCTTCCGCGCTAAGCACTGACGGTAATACGAACCGGAAAGGCCTGTTGCAGACGCAACAGGCTTTTCTTTTGGCTGCGAAAATGACGGCTTCTTCTTCAGCAATAGGGAAGGGTGATACGAAAACAGGCGCCACCGGTGGAGGCATCGCTGATGGTAATCTCCCCGCCGTGATAACGGACGATTTCCTGCACGAGGTTGAGCCCGAGCCCGGTGCCGCGATCTTTCGGTCGCAGGCGGTGGAAGGCATCGAAAACCAGTTCCCGGTCCTCCTCGGGAATACCATTGCCTTCGTCGGCTATCTCGATCACCCGGTTTGTCGCCACCCTTATCGTGATCGTGCCGCGATTGCCGCCATGTTCTATGGCGTTTTGCACGATGTTCATCAGGGCGCGCTGCAACGAAGCGTCGTCGGCAAGGGCGAGGATAGGCTCTTCCTCCGGTTCGAAGGACAGCGCATATCCCTGTGATATGGCGAGCGGGGCCATATCGGCGACGACCGATCTGCACAGGGTGACAAGATCAAGGGGAACCAGAGGGGCTTTCTGCCCGCCAAGGCGCTGCAAATCGAGCAATTGTTCGGCCAGCACGGCGATACGGCTGGCATCCGCCAATATTCTGCTACGGGCCGGGCCGTCCAGCAGCGTTTCTACCCGGGTCTGGAGAATGGCGACGGGGGTTCGCAATTCATGGGCGGCATCGAGAATGAAGCGCTTGTGCCGTTCGTAGCCATCGTCCAGCCGCTTCAACGCGCCGTTGACGGCATGCACGAGCGGCTGCACCTCCCGTGGAATATCGCCATCCGGCAATCGGTATCCGCGCCTGTCGATATCGATGGTTTCCGCCGTGTGGGCAATGGTGGACAGGGCGCGAAATTCCCTGCGGATGATCCAGGGGATGGTCACGACCGTCACGATGGACATGAGAATGAGGACAGGCATGATCAATATGTTCGAGAACAACAAAACGGGGAAGGTCATGCTGAACGGCCCGCCTTTGCCGATCATGACGAATTCTCCCGCCGGCCCCGAAGCTCGGCGAACGACGGCGATGCGCACCACGGCGAGGTAGGAATAGGACAGCGCCGCGTCGCGCACGTCGGAGACCCTGATGTCGCTCAGCTGCTGATCCATGTTGCTGAATGCCTCGGGCACCTGCCCGCCCTGCACGATCTCACCTTTTTCGCTGACCGCGACGAACCAGAAATCGGAGGTATTGCTGCGCAGGTTGATGAATTCGGGCGTTTCTTTGAGAACCAGCCGATTGTCCTCATTCCGTATGATCGCATTGGCGGTTATCTGGGCCGCCTCCGGGCTGAGCAGCGCGCTGCCTGCGCCGCCGCTCGACATATAGGTGACAATGGCGGCGGTGACGAAGAACAGGCTGCCGATCTGGAACAGCAGCAGTTGAATGGTGAGCCGGCGCTTGAGCGATTTTCTTCTGGCCAGCCTCACGGGGTTGCCCTCAGCAGGTAACCGACGCCGCGAATGCCGTGGACCTCAAGGCCCGCATCCGCGGCCGCCAATTTGCGGCGCAAGCGGGAAATATGGGAATCGAGTGCATTGGACTGGATCTCATCGTCGAAATTATAAACGGCTTCCTCGAGCAATGAGCGCAGCACCGTTCTGCCCTGTCGCCGTAACAGGGCTTCGAGGATCAGCAGTTCGCGTCTGGTCAGCGGAAGGAATTCACCCTTGATGCGCACTTCGCGGGTTTCGAAGCAGAATTCAAGCCTGCCCAGTTTTGCAGTCATCGTCACGGCGCCGGCCGGCCGGCGCATCAGGGCGCGGATGCGCGCAAGCAGTTCCTCGACCGCGAATGGCTTGGCCAGATAATCGTCCGCACCGAGGTTCAGGCCATTCACCCGATCCACAAGCGCGCCCTGCGCGGTGAGCACGATGACGGGCGGGGTGACGGGCAGAAGCCGCAAATCTTCGATAAGCTGGATGCCGTCACCGTCGGGCAATTGCCGGTCAAGCACGACAAGGTCGTGGACGCCGTCCATGATGGCGTGACGGGCAAGATCGAGCGTGCCGACCGTATCCACGATAATATCGAACCGGTGGAGCGCGGCGGACAGGGCTGCTGCCATTTCGCGTTCGTCTTCAACAAGCAGCAGGCGCATGAATTCATCTCGGTATTGTCCGGCGTACCTTCTGGAGAGGGGCGCGGCGAAAGGCAAAAAAATGACGGCGCTGCTGACGCTACGAACAAGCGAGGCGTCGCCGTCAAATAGATGTCGCCATGCAAAAAGGGGGAGCGGGGATGGTGGATGGCCAACCCCGCATTCCTGCAAAGCTGTACCTATCCTGTCATGTGCGGATTGCCTAAACATTACGCCCGCTGCTGGGCGGTCAGGCCGCTGCGAAAGCGCTTATTGTTTTGCCTGTGTGGTATCGGGCGCCACACGATAGTCATCGATGCGGCCTGCCGGTGCATCGGCCATTTCGCCCCGCTTGGTCAACCTTTCGCGTGGCGATTCCACCACGGATACGCGTGTCGGTCCGGCGGCCAAAGGGGCATCGCCCAGCAGCTTGTCGCCGCCATCGAGATTGGGATCGGTGAGGCTGATAGGCTGGGTACGCACCTGCCCGGCATCGATGCCGAGCGCGGGCAGGGAGGTAAGTGCCGGCAGATTGCTGCCGTCCAGTTTCACGAGGTCCGGCCCGGCGCTATCGAGGTGCCGGCGCACGAATTTTTCGACGTAAAATGCAAGCTTGCGTTTGCCGGCCTGGGTCATGCCGATGCCATCAGCCTCGCGCAGGCGCGCCTGCTGGCCGTTCATGTCGTAGCCGGTAATGACGAATTTTCCCGCCTCATCGACGAAGCCGTCCCAGACGTCCACGAATTCGCCGCCGTATTTCTCGACATGGCTGCGATAAAGCCGGTTGAAACCGACGAGATCGGCCGAAAGCGACGGCGACTGGAAGGCGGGAAGGCCAACCCACAAGAGCGGCACCTTTTGGCGCCTGGCAAGGGCCAGAAGCTCGTCGATCCGCCGCTCATATTCCTTGAACCAGACCTCCGTGCCGAATTTTTCCCTGATATCGCCGATCTGCATCTGCTGGCGATCGTTCGATCCCATCATGATGACGATGGTGGCCGGTTTGGTCTCGCTGATGAATTGCGGCAGGTTGGTGAACCAGTCGTAATAATCGGTACGGACGAGGCCGGAAGAACCATTTGCACGCACATCGACGGCGATTGCAGGCGAACTGGCGAAGGCATTGACCAGTTCTTCACCCATGCCGCCGGCAAGAAAATCGCCGATGACCAGAACGCGTCGCGCATTTTCAAGCTTGGCGGCCGGCTCCGGCTTTGCGGTCCGCATCTGCACCACCGAGGGCGCTTTTCTGGCGGGTTGCGGGCGGGTGACCGATCTTTCGCGCGGAGCAGACGGAAAGTCGCGGCGGTTGCGGGGCTGGTATTCGCGCCCGGATCCGCCATCGCGGCCCACCGGTCTGCCGAAGAGCATTTCAAACAGGGTGCGCCGTTGCTCCTGGGCGAAGCTTTCGGAAGGAACGAGCGGCACGGCAAGGACAACGGAAAGAAGGACGGCGCAGAAACGCCAGCCGGTTCTTCCGTTCTTCGCCGCAGGTTTCCTACTCATGACATCAACCTTTCCGGATGCATCGGCGGCGCTCACGCCGCCGCCGAATTCACCGGCACATTATCAATTGCGCAAGGCTCTCAGCAACCGCTGCGACGGTTGGCCGTCGGTTTCCATACCCATGCGCGACTGGATGGCGCTGATGGCGGCTTTCGACCCGGAGCCAAAGTTCCCATCCACCTCACCGTCATAATAGCCGAGTTCCTTCATGCGGGTCTGCAGCTCGAATTTTTCACGAATGTCCAGCGTCCCATCGGGGCGCGGCCATTTCTGCTGCATGCCGCCATAACCGGCGATCTCATCCGCAAGCAGACCGACGGCGAGCGCATAGCTGTCGGATGCGTTGTATTTCTTGATGGTGAAGAAGTTCTTCATCATCAGGAAGCCGGGCCCGTTTGCTCCGCCCTGCAATTTCAGCATGGCGCGATCGGAACCGCGCGTGAAGTTCTTGCCGTTCGGGCGGGCAAAGCCGAGCTTCGTCCATTCCGCAATGGTCTTCGTCTGCCCTTCATAACGGGCGCCGCCACGCGGAACGGCGGTTTCATAACCCCAGGTCCGGCCGGGCTCCCAGCCGTTCTTGGAAAGAAGATTGGCCGCGGTTGCCAGCGCGTCCGGAACGGAGTGCCAGATGTCGCGCTTGCCGTTGCCATCCGCATCCACCGCATAAAGCAGGTAGCTGGTGGGAATGAACTGGGTGTGACCCATCGCGCCCGCCCAGGAGCCTGTCAGCTGTTTCGGCGTGACATCGCCCGCCTGGAGAATCTTCAGAGCGGCGATCAATTGCGTGCGCGCGAATTTGGCGCGTTTGGGATCGGAATAGGCGAGCGTTGCCAGCGCCTGCGGGATGTTGTGCAGACGTTCGGGTTTTTCGAGAACCGCGCCGTAATTCGATTCCATCGACCAGATGGCGAGAATGATGTGCTTGTCGACGTTAAAGTTACGCTCGATCCAGTTAAGGGTTGTCGCGTGCTTCATCTTCATCTCGCGGCCGATCCGCACCGTGTACGGATTGACGCGGGAATCGAGATAATCCCAGATCTGCGTGGTGAATTCCGGTTGGAAGGTGGCCTTGCGCAGCGCGTCGGGATCCGGCTCGCTGACACCGGCAAAGGCCTTCTGATAGGTCGCCTTGCTAATGCCTTCTTTCGCGGCTGTTGCATAGAACTGGTTGATCCACTGACGGAATCCCTGATCGGCGCGGGCCGAAACGGGCGCCAGCGAGATTGCCAGGCCTGCAACCACCATGCAGCCGAATTTGCGGACATCTGAAAGGATCATCTTTGTCATCGTCTGTCTTTCGTTCTCTCGAATGTCATTTCGATTGCGAAAACGCATCGGGCGTCATCATGGATAACAAAAGAACGTCAACAAATTCTTTACCATTAATAGATGGTAGCGTCACCCTTTACAAAACGTTGTTATTTTTGAAATAACAACAGCGTGCGGGGATTGTGATCAAGTTTTATCTCTCAGGAGGGATATGTGGTAGAACAGAAGAAAATTCGGAAGGCCGTATTTCCGGTCGCAGGTCTCGGCACGCGTTTCCTGCCCGCAACCAAGGCGGTTCCGAAAGAAATGCTCACCGTCGTCGACAAGCCGGTCATTCAATACGTCGTCGATGAGGCGGCGGAAGCGGGCATTGAGCATTTTGTATTTGTCACCGGCCGCGGCAAGGCGGTGATCGAAGATTATTTTGATATTCAATTTGAACTTGAACAGATGCTGCGCGAGCGCAACAAGAATGCCGAGCTGACATTGCTGGCCGGCCTTCTGCCCAAGGCGGGCACCGCGAGCTTCACGCGCCAGCAGGTGCCGCTCGGTCTTGGCCATGCGGTCTGGTGCGCCCGTGATATCGTCGGCGACGAGCCTTTCGCCGTGCTCTTGCCCGATATGATCATGCATTCGCAGAAAAGCTGCCTCAAGGGCATGGTTGAACTTTATGACCAGACCCAGGGCAACGTCATCGCGGTGCAGGAATGCGCTCCCGATCAGACGCATAAATACGGTATCGTCGGCGTGGGTGATGCCGTGGGCGAAGGTTTCAAGATCACTGAAATGGTCGAAAAGCCTGCCAAGGGTACGGCGCCGTCGAATTTCTACATCAACGGCCGTTACATTCTTCAGCCCGAGATTTTCGACATTCTCGAAAATCAGGAGCGTGGCGCCGGCAATGAAATCCAGCTGACGGACGGCATGCTGACGCTCGCGAAGTCGCAGGAATTCTCCGGCTATCATTTCCGTGGCCAGACCTTCGATTGCGGCGCCAAGGATGGTTTCATCCTTGCCAACGTCGCCTTCGCGCTGGAGCGTGGCGATATTCGCCCTGCGATCGAAGAGCCGATCAAGGCTCTGATCGACGGGTTGAAGTAATTCACCAGAACAACAACGGGATCCCGGCCTCAGCGCCGGGATTTCTTTTTGGCCGAAGCCTATCGCTTGAGGACAAGTCCTGCGCCGACACGCAGCTCGCTGCTGTCATAAACCGGTGTCCACTGGTAGCTGACGTCCGCCGTCAGGTCGAGATAGCGGTTCAGCCCCCAGGTCAGGCCGGCGCCTGCGGTATATTCAACGGCATTTTCCATGTCGGAAGAGGGGAATGTGCGATGCACGATCTGTCCCGTCAGGCGGGCAACGAGGTTGCTGCGCAATTCGTGGGTCAGGCCGGCATCCAGCCGATAGGAAACCCAGCCACCCTGCGGTCCGCCGGCAAAGTCCTCTATCGTCGTGCGCAGGCCAAGATTGACATTCGTGCCGCGCTGGGGTGACCAGTTGAGTTCGCCATCCAGCGTCAATGCGCCGATCGAGGCGAGGCGATCGTCGTCATATTGCTTGCGCAGATAGCCGATGGCGGCCTCGCCGCGTGTCTTCTCGCCAAGATCGACTTCCGCGCCGACCTTCGCCCCATAGGCATTGGAGGAGCGGGCATAGCCCGAATTGTCGAGACGCCTGTCATATTTGGTCGTCCCGGCATTCAGTTCGAGGAAGGGGATGAGCGCCGGCGACAATTCATAACCGATGCGTCCACGCAGGTTCGCGCCGTTCTGATCACGGTCGCTGAGGCTGATCGGCCGGCCGTCGACGCCTTTCGCGTCCGTATAGACCGTGCGCGAGAGATCGAGCGCCGCCAGGCCGCGCAGCTTGCCGAAATCCCGCTCTATCGATGCGCTGGTGGTGAAGCGGTGTTCGCCGCCCTGCACGGCAGCGCCGGTGAGAGCATTGGGGTCCGTCGTGTCTTCGCGGCTGAATTCGTAACCGGCCTTGAGATTGGCCGTCGTTTCTTCGCCGAGATCAAGGCGCAAATCGGCCTCTATCCTGGCCCGGGGTTCTTCGCCGTCCTTGTCGCTGCCGAAATTTCTCTCCCAGGCGCCGTCGCCTGTCACCGTCAAAGCGTGACGGGACCAGTCGCTGGTGAGCGTACCGCGTATGCCTGTCGTCAGATAGTTGCGTCTGGAAGGGCCGCCGGTATTCGTCTGCTTTTCCGTATTGATCGTCTGGCTGATCGAAGGCCGCAGCAGGAATGTGCCGAGCCGGATGCCGGGCGTCTGGCCGGGTTCGGTCGCTATCCGTGGATTTTCGCCACCGTCCACCGTCGGCTCATAGGGGTTTTCGGCCTCGGCATAGGGTTGGCCCGCGTCGTCCTGCTGTTCGTAAATCGGATCGCCGGGATTGTTGGACGGACGCCAGAGTTGCGGTGCCGGCGTGGGTGTAGCTGTGGCAGGGACAGCGCCAGTGCTCACCCCACTGTCCGTCGCCGGTATGGAGGAAGCTGCTCCGTCGACGGCAGAAGCGGCGCCCGGCAAGACGGGTATGGCTGTCGTTGCGGTCTGCGCGAAGGTGTTTCCCTGTGGGTAAAAAATCGTGCAGGCGAGCAGCAGGGTTGCTGCTTTCCGCGACGTCGGCAGACGTGTGGCGGTGCCCTTCACGTTCATTCCTTTTCACCCGGCGAGTTTGGCCGATGCCGGATCGAAGGACCACCAAGACATCTCCTCAGACCCGATGAGTGACAGGCCGATGAAATGACGTGAAGAAACCAGGGACCAGACAGGCGACGCAAGTTTTAACATCGCTTTAACAATAGGTTTTTTATGGTTAACAGTTGATAAAGATCGCCGGGATTTCAGTGTTATGGCAGGGGCGCAAAGCCAACGGCGCCGATCATCGGACCCGGCGGGCCGATTTCAGCCGTCACCATGACTGGAGGAAAATGGTCAAGAATGCAAAATATTCCTAATATGAGAAGATTAAAACGTTTCAATTCGGCACGGAATCGCCCTATAGTTTATAGGGGCTGATCTTCTATTGCTCAGCAAGTGGTATTGAATTTTATTTTGTGTGACAGCGTCGTTTCATGAATCCCGTTTTGAACACCAAGCAGGTCGGTTTTTATTGTTGGGATATTACCAATGACCGTTTCTATCTAGACGAAGTATGTGCTGAACTCTTCGGTATTCCACTGCGGCAGGCGATGCAGGGCATCAGCATTTTTCAGATGCTTGAAAAAGTGGACCTGGATCATCGAAACCGTGTGATCGAAACGGCTTTGATTACCCTGAAGGCCGCGAGTTTTTATAATCAGGAATATGCCGTGCGCCGCAGTGACGGCTCGGTCTCATGGGTAAGGACGCTCGGGCGATATCTGGTCGACGAGGAAAACATCCCTTTCAAGCGGCTTGGAACGATGGAGGAGATTTCTCCGCCGGATCGCCGTCATTGATGATATGTCGTTATACCGAAACCGTTGAACATTTTCGGACGACATCTACTAAAACCCGGCGCTGGCCGGCTGGAGAGTGGACTTATTCCGGTTGAAAGAGTAACAGTCAGCCATGATTACGCGCGCCGTCAAACTGGTCGAAGACAATGCCATCGAATCCGCCGTGCGGACGATTTCGATGGAGCGGGCTGGCCTTGCCGCCCTTGAGGATGCTCTGAGGAACGGCCTTTCCGAGCCCTTCTGCAAGGCGATCGAGACCATCGGCCAGTCGAATGGCCGTCTCATCATTACCGGGGTCGGGAAAAGCGGCCACATAGGCGCGAAGCTTGCCGCCACCTTCGCCTCCACCGGAACGCCTGCCTTTTTTGTGCATGCGGCGGAGGCCAATCACGGCGATCTGGGCATGATCGGCGGCGATGACGTGGTGCTGGCCATTTCCAAGGGCGGCGAAAGCGCGGAGCTGCGTAGCATCATCAACTATTCGCGTCGTTTCTCCATTCCGCTGATCGCGCTCACCTGTTCGGAAAATTCATCGCTGGCACAGGCTTCCGATATCGTGCTGCTGGTTCCCAATGAGCAGGAAGCCTGCCCGCTCGGCCTTGCGCCCACGACCTCTACGTTGATGCAGCTTGCGCTGGGCGATGCCCTTGCCGTTGCACTGCTGGAGGCGCGCAATTTTACGGCGGGCGATTTCAAGGTGTTTCATCCCGGCGGCAAACTGGGGGCGAGCCTGACGCTGGTCAGCGATATCATGCATACCGGCGATCGTGTGCCGCTGGTCAACAAGGGAACGGCCATGCCGGAAGCGGTCGGGGTTCTCTCCCGCAAGCATTTCGGCTGTGTCGGCATTCTGGACGAGGATGGCTGCCTGTGCGGCATCGTCACCGAGGGCGATATGGCGCGCAACCTGTCGCGCAACCTCGCCGAGATGACGGTCGACGACATCATGACCCGCACGCCGAAGACCGTCAAAAAATCGGTGCTGGCGACCAGCGCACTGGCGACGCTGGAAAAATTCCACATTGGCGCGCTTATTGTCATCGATGACGACAACCGGCCCATCGGGCTGGTGCATTTCCACGATCTCTTGAGAATTGGCGTGGCTTGAAGCCACCGCTGATCCTGAAAAAGCTGGTCTGAATCTATCGGTCCAACGGCTCGATTGTCAGCGTGCGTCCGCGTGCGGAAGCGATCCTCACTCGTGTGCCGGCCGGCAGGTCTTCGCCGTTGACCGGCCACCAGGTATCGTCCAGCCTGATGCGGCCACGCCCTTCGACAATCGGTTCCTGAAGGGTCGCGGTGCGGCCGACAAGGCTTGCCTCACGCTGGTTGAGGAAGGGTTCGTCGCTTGCCGCCCGGTTCCTGCCGAAATATTTCCGGCCAAGCAGGGCGAAGACGACGGAGAGCGCGGCAAACAGCACCAGCTGCAATTGCCAGGCCCAGAATGCCGCATCCCACAAAAGCAGCGAGACCGCGCCGATGACCAGCGCGGCGAGGCCGATCCAGATCAGGAACACGCCGGGGGCGATGAGTTCGGCGGCCAGAAGCACGAAGGCGACAATCCACCAGCTCCATGGTCCCAGCTCAGTGGCAAGCCGTTGCAGCATCATCACTTCTCCGATGAAGAGCCGAAGGGATTACCGGGGATCGTGACGTTGATGCTCTGGCCGGAAGGCCGCGTCGGCGGCACGGAGCGGGACGATGTGGAGGGGGCCGGCGCGGTCGGCGCATCGCCCCTGTCACCGAAAACCTCTTTCGCAATCGTGCCGATACCGCCAAGGGAGCCGATCAGCGCCGAAGCCTCCATCGGCATCAGCACGATCTTGGAATTCTTCGCCGTGCCGATTTCTGCCAGAGCCTCGGTATATTTCTGGGCGACGAAATAATTGATGGCGTGGACATTGCCGGCGGCGATGGCTTCCGAGACCATGCGGGTGGCGTTGGCTTCGGCCTCGGCCAGACGCTCGCGCGCCTCGGCATCGCGGAACGCCGCTTCGCGCTGGCCTTCCGCCTCCAGAATGGCGGATTGCTTTGCGCCTTCCGCACGCAGGATCTGGGCATTGCGGGCGCCTTCGGCTTCCAGCACCTGCGCGCGTTTTTCGCGCTCGGCCTTCATCTGCCGCGCCATGGAATCGACGAGATCCTTCGGCGGTGCGATGTCCTTGATTTCGATGCGGGTGACCTTGATGCCCCATGGTCCCACCGCCTCGTCCACCACGCGCAGCAGGCGGTCGTTGATGGCGTCGCGGTTCGACAGCAATTCGTCGAGGTCCATCGAACCCATCACCGAACGGATATTGGTCATGGTGAGGTTTTCGATGGCCATTTCCAGATTGGCGATCTGGTAAGCGGCCTGCGCGGCATTGAGGACCTGATAGAAGGTGACGGCGTCGGCGGAGACGCTGGCATTGTCGCGGGTGATGACTTCCTGTGTCGGTATATGCAGGACCTGCTCCATCACGTTCATTTTCGAACCGATGGTTTCGAAGAACGGCACGATGAGGTTCAGGCCCGGCTCGAGCGTGCGGGTATAGCGCCCGAACCGTTCAACCGTGTAGCGATGCCCCTGGGGCACGGTCTTGATGCCGGCAAACAGCACCAGAATAACGAGAACCACCGCTGCCATGACGACGATGTCGAAACCGCCCAATGCAATCATCACTTTTCCTCCTGATCAGAACCGTCCGGGTTTTACCCCGGCATCGTTATGGCAAGATTACACCCATCCTTGCAACTCCCGCCGCACAACCTTTTCGAGAACATTCATGCCCTCGGCGCTGTCGTTCAGGCAGGGAATATGGGTAAATTTCTCTCCGCCATTATGCAGGAAAATCTCGCCCGCTTCACCGGCGATTTCTTCCAGCGTCTCAAGACAATCCGAAACGAAGCCGGGATTCATCACGGCGATGCGCTTGATGCCTTCCGAGGCCAGCTTTTCCACGGTCTTGTCGGTATAGGGCTGCAACCATTCTTCCGGTCCGAAACGCGACTGGAAGGTGATCATGAAATTTTTCTCTGTCCGCCCCAGCGCCTCGCGCAGCAGCCGGGCGGTTTTCTGGCAGTGACAATAATAAGGATCGCCCTTTTTGAAATAGGATTGCGGAATGCCGTGAAAAGAGGTGATCAGCATTTCCGGCTCCCAGTCCAGCGTCGCCAGATGGTTTTTGACCGAGGCGGCGAGCGCCTCGATATAGGCCGGATCGTCGTGATAGGGCGGTACGGTGCGGATGGCGGGCTGCCAGCGCAGCTTCATCAAATGCTCGAAAGCCTTGTCGTTCACGGTTGCCGTGGTCGATGCGGCATATTGCGGATAAAGCGGGAAAAGCAGGATTTTTTCGCAACCCTGTTCCTTCAGCGCATCGATCTTCGAGGCGATGGAGGGCTGGCCGTAACGCATGCCCCAGTCGACCGCGACATTGGGCAGGTCCTTCAGCGCTTCCGCCAACAGCTCGCCCTGGCTGCGAGTATAGGTGCGCAGATAGCTTTCATTGCGCTCGTGGTTCCAGATTTCCTCATAGGCCTTGCCGACTTTCTGCGGGCGCTTGTTGAGAACAATGCCGTAAAGGATCGGATACCAGTAGAGACGCGACCATTCGATCACCCGCTTGTCGCTCAGGAATTCCGCCAGATAACGGCGCATCGGCCAATAGTCCGTACCGTCAGGCGTGCCGAGGTTGACGAGCAGGACGCCGACCTTGCCAAATGCCGTGCGGGGATGGTTTGCGGGGAGTGCGGATAGTTCTGTCGCCATGAATGACACCCTGAAACTCGGACTGGTTGCGTGAGGAGCGGTTCCGTTTCGGACAAGGGCGGAAACGCTCCATCTTCTGTTTATGCGTGCCGAACGCAAACCGCGACGGGGTTGGACCGGCAATGCCCGAGCTATACGCTCGTGCCGTCAATTTGTTCACGTGTTCTAGACGAAATTTTTCAGGATTAAACCACCGGCGGAGGCTATTTCCGCGGCGGGGGGCGCTGCAGGATGTCTTTTGCCAAAATTTGATCTGTAAAGATTTGTTTTTAAAAGGAAAATAAGAAGCCGGCCCCGATCTCCGAGGGCCGGCTTCCTGTCTGCGGCAAATTGCCCTGTCTGTTCCCGTCCGGCTTATTGAGCCGGCAGTTCCAGCTCCTCGCCGATCTCGATGTGGTTCGGATGCTTCAGCGTGTTTGCCTTGGCAATCCTGCTCCAGAGAGCGCCGTCGCCATATTTCTCCGCTGCGATCTTCCAGAGCGAGTCGCCCTTTTCAACGACATATTTGCTGGCGGCAGCAGCGGCTGCGGCGGGCGTCGTCGTGGCCGGAGCCGTGGCGGCCGGTGCTGCGGGAGCGGGGGCCGGTGTGGCGGCCGGCGCAGGTGCCGCCGGCTTTGCCGGAGCGACATAACCGGCAGGCGTTACTTCGCTGATGCGGCCATCCGTGTAGGGCTTATAGGGGCTGTTGGCGGTGATATAGGCCGCAACGGCTTCCTCGAGGTTGGGGCCGAAGTCATAGGCGTTGATGGCCTTGGTCGCAAAGACCTTGAAGCCGTCGCCGCCGGTACGAACGTAATTATTGGCCGCGACAATATAGGTCTTGGCGGGATCGAGAGGCACGAAGGCGTCGCCTTCCTTGACCTCGACCGAAACGACACGGCCGCCGGCCGGCTTGGAGCGGTCGAAGGAATATTTCAGGCCGGAGACCTGCATGAAACGACCAGCGCCGTCGTCGATCTGGCTGACGCCATTTTCGAGGGCGGCGCGAATATCCTCGCCCTTCAGCTGGAAGGTCGCGACGGTGTTCTGGAACGGCAGAACCGTCAACACTTCGCCCATGGAGACATCGCCGGCATCGATGGAGGAGCGCAGGCCGCCGCTATTGGCGAAAGCGATGGTCACGCCCTGATCCTTGACGCGCGCAAGCGTCGCATCCGCCACCAGATTGCCCATGGAGCATTCCTTCACGCGGCAAACCTTGCGGTCTCCCTCAATCGGGCCTTCCGAAGAGCCGACGACCTTCGATTTCAGAGCCTCGATCGGCGCCTTCAGCTCATCGATGCGCTTCAGCGTGGCTTCATCGGGCTTGAAGGAGGAGTCGATCAGGATGGGATCGCCCTTGCTTTCCTTGACCACGCCACTGTCGTCGAAGACCACTTTGAGGTCGCCCAGATATTTGCTGTACTGTCCGGCCTGAACGACCGGAACCTTGTAGCCGCCGGGATTGTCGACGAGGGTCGGATAGGGGCCTTCGGCCTTCTGGTCGGTGTTGGAAAGCAGCGTATGTGTGTGGCCGCCGACCACGACGTCGACGTCAGGGATTTTGGCGATGAATTCGAGATCGCGCGGATAGCCGACATGGGTGAGGGCGATGATCTTGTCGACGCCGTCCTGCTTCAGCTTCTGTACCTGCTCGCTGATTTTCGCGACATCTTCGGCGATGGTGATATTGGGACCGGGCGTTGCCAGTTCAGCCGTGTCGTTCGCGACCGCGCCGACGATGCCGATTTTCTGTCCGCCGACTTCGAGCACGATGGACGGCTTGACGCGGTCGCCGATTTTCGAGGCGGCGGTTGCCACCACATTGGCGGTCACGACGGGGAACTGCACCTTGTCGAGGAAGCCGGCAAGTCCGTCTTCGCTGTCGTCGAACTCATGATTGCCGACGGTCATGGCGTCGAACTTCATGGCGTTCAGCACTTCCGCTTCCACCGTGCCCTTGTAGGTGGTGTAGAACAACGATCCCTGGAAATTGTCGCCGGCATTGAGCAGGAGGACATTCTTGCCTTGAGCCTTCAGGGCATCACGGGTCTGATTGATTGCGGTCAGAAGACGGGCGGCGCCGCCGAAGCATTCGTTTTTGCCTTCTTCTTCCGCCGAGCAGGTCGAGTCGAATTTGTTGATCGATTCGATACGGGAGTGAAAATCGTTGATGTGAAGAATGTTGAGCTCGTAATCGGCCAGAGCCGCTCCAGCCGAAAGCGTTATCGCTGAAACGCTCAGCATACCCAATCCCAAAATTTTCTTCATGGTCCCTCTCTCCTGTTCAAAGCGGAAGCCCGGGCCGGTCGATCATCCTCCGGCCGTGCTCATTTTCTAATCTGAAATCATGTCAGTCTTTCAAAGCGCGATGTTTCCATTTAGCGGCAATCGCCGCAAGCGAAATTATGACAGGCGCACAATAAACAAAAACGCACGCCTGAAGCGTGCGTTCCAGAAGATCATCTCTTTGAAAAGGTGACGTTATCAGCCTTGGCGCGTCAGCGAGAACTGGCTGTTCGTGTCCGTCGTGCAGTTCAATTGTGACGGAGAGACGAGGGCGCAGTTGACGCGCGACTGCGTGTTGCGCACCAGTGAGGTCATGTTGATTTCGTAAAGCGTCGGCGAAATCGTCACATAGGTGCCGGAGGCCAGAAGCGTGTTGGTGTCGGTCGAGCGGGTGGAGAAGGCGCCGTTCTGGAACGTCGATACGATGCCGTTGCGGTCGATCCAGCGACCGTCGACGGCCGGGCCGCGGGCAAGCGAAGGCGCCATCGAGGTCTGCTGGGAGGGACCCGGCGCGACGCATGAAGACACCGCGATGGCGGCTGAAAGCAAAGCAGCGCTTGTCTTGAAGTTCATGAGCCTGTTCTCCTGCGATTCGATGAAACCTTCTGTGCTTCGACCATGCCGCGAAGCGTTGCTTATTTCAAGGCAACGTTGTTCGCTCTCCCCGGTTCCTGATGTCATGCAGGAAAGCCCCGGCGTGACAAATATGAGACTCCGTCCCGTCAGCGCACGAGGATGTTGCGAAACTGCCAGGGATCGGACGTATCGATATTGTCGGGAAACAGGCCGGGGCGGCCATCGGTCGGCTTCCAGTCGGTATAATGTCCCTCGACGGGTCCGAGATAGGGGCGCTGCACCTCAAGGCAACGGCGGTAATCCATTTCATCCGCCTCGACGATACCGGCCTGCGGGTTCTCAATCGCCCAGACCATGCCCGCGAGCACAGCGGAACTGACCTGCAATCCGGTCGCATTCTGGTTGGGGGCGAGGGAGCGTGCTTCCTGCAGGCTCAACCGAGAGCCATACCAATAGGCATTCCTGTCATGGCCATAAAGAAGAACGCCGAGTTCATCGGCGCCGTCGACAAGCTCGTCTTCGCCGAGCACATGCTGGATCGGCTGAGGGGTGCCGCCATTGCCGAAAAGCTCATGCAGGGAAAGAATGGCGTCATTGCAGGGATGATAGGCATAATGGCAGGTCGGCCGATAGGTCACGTCGCCATCATCGTTGCGGACGGTGAAATAGTCGGAAATCGAAATCGCTTCGTTATGCGTGACGAGAAATCCATATTGCGGTCCGAGCCCCGGACACCATGTCCGCACCCGCGTATTGGCGCCGGGCTGATCGAGATAGATCGCCGCCTTGCTTCCCTTTTTCTGCTTTTTTGCGTTTTTCGGCATCCAGTTTTCATGCGTTCCCCAGCCGAGTTCGGCCGGCTGAAAACCTTCCGCGATAAAACCTTCGACCGACCATGTGTTCCAGAAAGCGCCGAAGGGCTTGGGTTCTTTCGCCCGCTGGGTGTCGCGCTCGGCCACGTGAACGCCCTTGACGCCAAGCCGCTTCATCAGCTTTGCCCAGCCATCGCGGTCATGCGGCTGCGGTTCCTCGATGTCGAGGCCGGTATCTTTGGCGAGATTGACGAGTGCCTGTTTCACGAACCAGGACACCATGCCCGGATTGGCGCCGCAGGTGGAAACCGCCGTCGTGCCGCCCGGCTTGCGCGCCCTTTCCTTCAACATGGTCTCGCGCAGCGAGTAATTGGTACGGGCCGCATTGTCGGCATCGGCGTCGAAATAAAACCCGGGCCAGGGTTCGACGACCGTGTCGATGTAAAGCATGCCATGCTTGCGACAGATCCGCATCAGATCGACGGAGGCGGCATCGACCGAGAGATTGACGCAGAAGCCCTGGCCCTGAACGCCCTTGAGGAGCGGCTTGAGAATCTCTCGGTAATTTTCCTTGGTCAGATGCGTCTGGATATGGCGGATGTTCCTCTCGGCCAAAAAGGCGGCGATGTCTTCGCGCGGGTCGATGACGACGAGCCGGCTCCTGTCGAAATTGAAATGACGTTCGATCAACGGAAGAGTGCCGCGCCCGATGGAGCCGAAGCCGATCATGATGATGGGGCCGTCAATATCGCCGTAAATCGGGTGGTTTTTATCCGTCATTCGTCAATTTTCCTTTTTCAGCCAATAAGTAAGCTAGATCATAAAAGCGTGCCACAATAAAGGGCAGGTGGATGACGGACATATGACGATGGCGACGGCAAGACGGGTGCGCGCGCCCTTTCCACCGCATTCTGCCTCTTCGCATTTTAGAGAGTGCGTTTATAATTAATTTCTTCTTTTCCTCTCTATGTCCAAAGGCTTGGGGGCTTTGGCCGGATGACGATGGGGGAATTTTCGCCATCACGGGGGAGTTGCCTGTTGAATAATCTTATCGAGCGTGTCGCAGCGCTTCAGAGTGCTACCCCCGTTCTTATTGCGCTTTACGATTCCGAGGACCGGTTGCGCCATGCCAATCCGTCGTTTCGGGAAAGCTTTCAGCTCGCCGCCGGCGATTTCCCGACCTGGGCGGATATCATGCGGCTGAACCACCGGCTGCGCACCGGTGTCGTCGTCCGCAACAATGATTTCGAGGGATGGCTGCTGTCAGCGCAGTCCCGGCGCGGCAAACTGCCTTACCGCGCCTTTGAGATGGATATGCATGACGGCCGCTGGTTCTGGATGACGGAAACGGTGCAGCAGGATGGCTGGATGCTGTGCGTTGCAAGCGACGTCACCGAATTGCGCCAGGGTTACAGAACGCTGCGGCAGGATCGGGATCTGGCAGTCCGCGCCTCGCAGACGGATGAATTGACGGGAACGGCAAATCGCCGTTTCGTCTTCGCCAAGCTGGCTTTGCAGGTGGAGCGGGTTGCCGAGGGGCTGGAAACGCCTTTTTGCCTCTGCACGCTCGATATCGATTTCTTCAAGCAGATCAATGATCGTTTCGGTCATAAATGCGGGGATGCGGTGCTTCGCGATTTCGTCGGCATCGCCCATTCCGTCATCCGGCGGGTGGATTGTTTCGGCAGGATCGGCGGCGAGGAATTCATGCTCATCCTGCCACGCAGCACGGTGGCCGAGGGCCGGGAGATCGTCGAACGGCTGCTGCAGAAGGTGCGCCTTTCGAGGCCCCTCTCCGAATTTCCGGATTTTTCCTACAGCTGCTCAGCCGGGCTGACGGTCTATCGCACGCCCGAAAGCGCCGACGATGTTTTCATGCGGGCGGATCAGGCTCTTTACGCGGCCAAGGAAAAAGGCCGCGACCGGCTTCTGGCGGTGACTGTTTAGACGAGTTCCGCCGCAATCAACCCATGCAACGAATTGCCGACGAAGAGCTTCCGGCCGGCAATGTCTTCCGGTTTCAGCGCCTGCCCGCGCGCCCTGCGTTCGCGGATCAGATCGGCGCGCAGCACACCCGGCAGAATGCCGCTGTCGAGCGGCGGCGTCAGCAATTGCCCATCCGGCATTTCGACGAAAATGCTGGTCGACGATCCCTCGCACAACTCGCCGCGCTCGTTGAGCAGCAGCACCTCGTCGGCCTCCCCGGCTGAAAATTCGGCCCGGGCGGCATCATAGGGCTCGCGGCGTGAGGACTTGTGGCGATAGAAGGTATCGGAGGAATCGAGCCTGGTCTGCCGGGCGATGCGAACCCGCCAGACGGCATCCTGTCGCAAGGGCTGGAAGTCGGCCGTTTCGATATCGAGTTCGCCCTTGTAGTTCATGACCAGCCTGACGCAGAGCGGCTTTTCGCCGCCCACCTTCTTTTCCAGCACCTGAACCGCATTGACCGGCGCGCGAAAACCGAGCGCGTCGGCGGAGCGCAGCAATCGGCGCATATGCTGGTCGATGCGCTGAAAGCCGGTCTGCGGCTCCCAGCGCAGGGTTTCCCTCAAGGTCAGATCGGCGGGTTTGCGTTTCATTGCCTGTGCTCGTCGCCTGAATTGTTGCCGGTGTCTTCTGCCGGCAATATCAACCGGCAAAGCTTGTCCGAAATAGGATAGCCCTGCCGGCGGAAGAGATTAAGCCTGTTTGTTATCCAGCGCTTCCAGCTCGTCGATCAGCCCCTCGATCATCGAAAGCCCCTTGTCCCAGAAGGAGGGATCGGTCGCATCGAGGCCGAAGGGTTTCAGAAGCTCCGAATGGTGCTTGGTGCCGCCCGCCTTCAGGAGCTCGAAATATTTCTCCTGAAAGCCCGTTTCGGCCTTCTGGTAAACCGCATAGAGCGAGTTCACCAGGCAGTCGCCGAAGGCATAGGCATAAACATAAAAGGGCGAGTGAATGAAATGGGGGATGTAGGTCCACCATGTCTCGTAGCCTTCGGAAATCCGGATTGCCGGACCAAGGCTCTCGGCCTGAACGGACAGCCACAATTCGCCGATCTGCTCGGAGGTCAGTTCTCCCTGTTTGCGGGCCGTGTGCAGTTTGCGCTCGAATTCATAAAAAGCGATCTGGCGCACGACCGTGTTGATCATGTCCTCGACCTTGCGGGCGAGCATGGCCTTGCGTTCCCGGATGTCCCTGGTGTCGTCGAGCAGCTTGCGGAAGGTCAGCATTTCCCCGAAGACGGAGGCGGTCTCGGCAAGCGTCAGCGGCGTCGCGCACATCAACGCGCCCTGTTCGCCGGCCAGAACCTGGTGAACGCCGTGGCCGAGTTCATGGGCAAGCGTCATTACGTCACGCGGTTTGCCGAGATAGTTGACCAGCACATAGGGATGGGCCGAGGGCACGGTCGGATGCGCGAAGGCACCCGGCGCCTTGCCGGGGCGGGCCGGCGCGTCGATCCACTCTTCATCGAAGAAACGGCGGGCAATATCGGCCATCTCAGGGGCGAAATTGCCATAGGCGGAAAGCACGGTGTCCTTTGCCTCATCCCAGGGAATGATCGTGTTCGACGTATCGGGAAGCGGCGCGTTGCGGTCCCAATAATTCATTTGCTCCATGCCGAGCCATTTCGCCTTCATGGCGTAATAACGATGCGAGAGGCGCGGATAGGCCTTCTTGACCGCTGCCGCCAAGGCATCGACCACCTCGCGCTCGACGCGGTTGGCGAGATGGCGGCTATCGGCAATATCCTCGAATTTGCGCCAGCGGTCGGAAATATCCTTGTCCTTGGCAAGCGTGTTGGTGATGAGCGTGAAGACGCGCAGATTGTCCTTGAAGGTGGCGCTCAGCGCCTGAGCCGCTTTCTTTCGGGTTTCCGGTTCCGGCTCCTGCAGCATGTTGAGCGTCACTTCCAGCGGCAGGCTCGCGCCGTCAATGTCGAAACGCAGATCGGCCATCGTCTCGTCGAACAGGCGGTTGAAGGCCGCCGCGCTGGTCATCGATTTTTCGAGGAAAAGCTGTTCCAGCTGGTCGTCGAGCTGGTGCGGCTTGTCCTTGCGCAAATCCACCAGCCACGGGCGGTAGTGACCCGCTGCGGCGTCATTCGCCATGCAGGCGTCCATCGTGGCGTCGTCGATGCGGTTGAGCTCAAGGGTGAAGAACAGGAGGTGAGAGGAAATATCCGTCAGCTTCGCCTGGGCATCGCCGTAAAGCTTGCCGTTTGCCGGGTTCGACGTATCGGAAAAATAGGTGAGCCCGGCAAAGGAGCCGATGCGGCCGATGAGATCGTCCAGCGCTTCATATTCCTTGAGCGCAGCGCCGATGCCCTTTTCGCCGGTGGCCTTCGCGGCAGCCTCAAGCTTGCCCTTCCATTTCTTCTCAAAAGCCGCCGCCATCGACGCCGCCTTGTCGAGGTCGCCCTTGTATTCCGGCGAATCGCCCGACGGATAGAGGTCCGAGAGCTTCCAGCCGGGCAGGTCGCCAAGCGCCGGACCGGCGGTTTCGGCAAGGGAGAAGACGGGTTGCGGGGTAGGGCGGTTGAGGGTCATCGAACGTGTCCTTCTGATTATGCGTGCGAAGCATATGGGGACCTTGTTTCCCGCGGCAATGGATAAAATGCAAGCAATTCTCAAAACTGGATGTTCAAGTCTCCCATGCCAGAGTGCGGAATAAGGGACCGCATGAAGCAGGTCCATAAACCGGAAACCGGAGCTAAAAATGACCGCGCATGTTCTCGTGATAGACGATGATCCCGTCCAGCGCCGCCTGCTCAAAAATGCGGTGGAACGTTATGGGCATCTCGCCTTGCTCGCCGAAAACGGCAAGGCGGGGCTGGAACTGCTCAAGCAATATAGCGGCGAGATCAATGTCATCGTCCTCGACCTCATGATGCCTGAAATGGACGGGCTTACCTTTCTCAAGGCTATCGGCGAACTCGGCACCGATGTTCCCGTCATTGTCCAGACGGGGCAGGGCGGCATCGATACCGTTGTGCAGGCCATGCGCGCCGGCGCTTTCGATTTTGTCGTCAAGCCGGTTTCGCCGGAAAGGATCGGCGCTGCCATCTCCAATGCGCTCAAGCTCGACAGGAGAGAGGCAAAGGCCCGCACGGGCCGGCGCGGACGGAGCAATGCAGTGAATTTTACCGATATCGTTTCCGCAAGCCCCGCAATGCTGAGGGTCATTGAACTCGCGCAGCGCGCCGCCCAGTCCAGCATTCCCGTGGTGCTGGAAGGCGAATCCGGTGTGGGCAAGGAAATGGTCGCCCGCGCCATCCAGTCGGCCGGAGACAGGGCGAGCAAGCCGTTCATCACCGTCAATTGCGGCGCCATTCCCCATAATCTCGTGGAAAGCATCCTCTTCGGCCACGAAAAGGGAGCCTTCACGGGCGCGACGGAAAAACATGTCGGCAAATTCATGGAGGCGGATGGCGGCACGCTGTTCCTCGACGAAATCGGCGATCTGCCGCTGGACGTGCAGGTGAAGCTGCTCCGCGCGGTCCAGCAGGGCGAAATCGAAACCGTCGGCTCCGCGCGGGTGCAGAAGGTGAATGTGCGGCTGATCTCCGCCACCAACAAGAACCTTATCGAAGAGGTGAAGGAAGGTCGCTTCCGCGAAGACCTTTATTATCGCCTCAACGTTTTCCCGATCACCATTCCGGCGCTGCGCCGCCGCAAGGAAGATATCCCACATCTGGCACGGGTTTTCGCCGAGCGCTTTTCGGCGGAACAGAAATTGCCCAATCCCGTCGGCCTCAACGCCAGCGCGCTGGCGCTGCTGACGGCCTATGACTGGCCGGGCAATATCCGCCAGCTCGAAAACGCCGTCTTCCGCGCCGTGGTGCTCTCACAGGGCGAGGAACTGTCGGATTCCGATTTTCCGCAGATCGCGCTTCAGCTGCCGGAATTTTCGACCGGCGACGATGCGGACGATGTCATTCGCTCGCCGTCCGGAGCGTCGCTGAAGCTTGCTGCCTATTCACCGGCCCCGCCACCGGCCGCTGAAAACCACGCTGTCATCGAGGAGCCGTCGGATATTTCCACCACCATCTACCGGGGCGGAAACCTGATCTCCAGCATGGACGAGTCGGGCAATATCCGCAAACTGGCCGAGATCGAGGAGGAGCTCATCCGTTTCGCCCTGCGCTTCTATCGCGGGCAGATGAGCCAGGTCGCCAGAAAGCTCGGTATCGGTCGTTCGACTCTCTACCGAAAGCTGAAGGATTATGGCATCGATCCCGACGATCCCCTTCGAGATGCAGCCTGAGCGTATAACCCCCGTATTCCAAGGCAGATCGTAAATTCGTTAACTTCTGAGCAAGGATATCCGCTTACCGTCTATAAACCTCTTGTTAGTGGCTGATTCACTATGTAGAGGAAGGTTGTATGTGTGTGGCAATTTTGCCATCGTGTCACCGTATTTGACGTTCATTTGAGGCAATGTGACAGAAATTGTCTTCCAGGCGGGGATCGAATTGCCATATCTGCATCGGAATAACGCGCTTTCGACAAAGATCGCGCGCGGCTTGATCAAGGATATATGCACGAAGCTGTCGGCGCGCGCTGTCACCTTTGCCTGCCTGATGCTCGCCGCAATGCCTTTCGTAGGTGTTTCGGCGACGGAAGCCGCCGCCGAGACTCGCAGCCTCAAACTGTATTATATCCATACACGCGAGAAGGCGGTCATCACCTTCAAGCGCAATGGAAAATATGACCAGAAAGGTCTACAGGAGCTGAACCGGTTCCTGCGCGACTGGCGTCGCAACCAGCCGACACGCATGGACCCGCGCCTTTTCGATCTCGTCTGGGAAGTTTATCGCCGCAGCGGCGCGACCGACTATATCAACGTCGTTTCGGCCTTCCGCTCGCCGGAGACCAACGGTTTGCTGCGGACACGCACCAAGGGTGTCGCGGAAAAAAGCCAGCACATGCTCGGCAAGGCCATGGATTTTTATATCCCCGGTGTGAAGCTTGCCCGCCTTCGTGAAATCGGTATGCAGATGCAGATCGGTGGCGTCGGCTTCTATCCGACATCGGGCTCCCCCTTCGTGCACATGGATGTCGGCGGCGTTCGCGCTTGGCCGCGCATGAGCCGCCAGGAACTCGTCCGCATCTTCCCGAACGGCAATACGCTGCATCTTCCTTCCGACGGCAAGCCGCTTCCCGGTTATGAGCAGGCGCTTGCCGATTACAAGAAGCGCGTCAGCTCCTCCTCCATTCAGGTTGCTTCCAGTGCCGGTGCCGGCCCTGCCTCATCCGGCGGCGGCAAGCGCAAGACGTTGCTGCAGGCCCTCTTTGGCGGTGGCGGCGACGAGGATGAAGATCCCGATAGCATCGCAGCGCCGGAGCCCGCAGAACGGCCGGCTGTCGCCCGTCCGGCGGCGCCGCAGCAGGCTGCTCCCGAGCCTGAACCCACCATTGCAGTTGCTTCGGCACAGGCGCTTCCCGGCGTGAACGATGCGCCGCTGCCGACGGCCCGACCTGCCTTCGGTAACCAGCCGCCGGCCAATACAGGCCTTGCGACCGCGCTTTATTCGCCGGCCCGCAATGCCGCACAGGATGCCCTGCAGGCAGCGACCACGCCGACTCCGGCTTCCGCGCCGGCCGAGCGCCAGCAATTTGCCGATCTGGCTGAGGTATCCGTGCCAGTGCCCACACTTCTTGGGCCCCGTGGCATGAAAGGTGATGCGGAAGGATCGATCCTGACGGCGTCCGCAGATGGTGCGACACCGGCTGCGACCGGCGAACTCGCCTCTGTTCCGGTTCCCGCCAATCGTCCGGCCGTGGCGGAAGCCCTGCTGGCGGCGGCCAATGCCGATCCCGAAGGTGAGGACGATCTCGCCGAGGCGCAGGAAGATACGCTTTCGCCGACGGTGGTTGCCGCTCTTGAACAGAGCGGTCAGGCCGCCCGGTCGCAGGTCCAGTCGGCTGCCATGCCGACAGCCGCGCCATTCCCGGCCGCCGTCAACCACAAGGTTACCGTCGCACCCGCCGAAACGGCCAAGGCTGAACCGCAGGCTGGCTTCGGTGATGCTTTCGACCTGAAGCCTGCCATCAATGGCGGTCTCAGCGCCGGCATGCCGACCAAGGGTTCGCGCCCGAGCAGGCAGGATGCCGCCGTTTCCCAGCAAGCCATGGTGGGCGGTGGACGCCTGACGCAGGATCTTATTTCGGATTGGGCGCTCAACCAGAACAAGGGTACGACTGGACGCTCGGTGAAGGCGCCGCGTGTTGTCGCCAACCGCATGCTCAGCAACGACATGTCGGCTTCCGCCACCTCGGCGAGCTTCAAGCCCGGTGCAGTGGCCATCGAATCCAGCCGCTTCAGCACGCCGGTGAAGATGCACTGAGCCTGTTTTCATAAGACGGCCGAGAGGCCAACAAAAAACCCGCCGTTACCGGCGGGTTTTTTTATGCGGGATATTGAAGCTTTAGACGCCGCTTTGGCCGTCTGAGCCGATATAGGCGATGCGTACCATATTGGTTGCGCCGGGGGTGCCGAGCGGTACGCCTGCGGAGATGATGATACGATCGCCCGGCTTGCCGAAACCTTCGGAAACCACGATGCGACAAGCGCGGTTCACCATGTCGTCGAGGTCGCTGGCATCGCCGGTGACGACGCAGTGCAGGCCCCAGACGACCGACAGGCGGCGGGCGGTCTGGATGATCGGCGACAGTGCGATGATCGGAACCTGCGGCCGTTCGCGCGCGGCGCGCAGGCCGGTCGTGCCCGAGGACGTATAGGTGACGATTGCCGCAAGCTTCAGCGTTTCGGCGATCTGGCGGGCGGCAAGCGAAATGGCGTCGGCGCCGGTCGGTTCCGGCTGGGCGCGCTGCGCATAGATGATATTGGAATAATAGGGGTCCTGCTCCACCGTGCTGGCAATGGAGGCCATGGTGGAAACCGCTTCGACCGGATAGTCGCCGGAGGCGGATTCAGCAGAGAGCATGATGGCGTCCGCGCCTTCGAAGACGGCGGTGGCGACGTCGGAGACTTCGGCGCGGGTCGGCACAGGCGCGGTGATCATCGATTCCAGCATCTGCGTGGCGACCACGACCGGCTTGCCGGCGCGGCGGCAGGCGCGGGTCAGCTGCTTTTGGATGCCCGGAACGGCTTCCAGCGGCATTTCGACACCGAGATCGCCACGGGCGACCATCAGCGCGTCGGAAAGTTCGATGATTTCCTCGATGCGCTCGACAGCCTGCGGCTTTTCGATCTTGGACATCAGGCCGACGCGGCCGCGTGCGATCTTGCGCACTTCGGCAAGGTCTTCCGGACGCTGGACGAAGGAAAGCGCCACCCAGTCGACTTCGCCGGTAGCGAGAACGGCGTCGAGATCGACGCGGTCCTTGTCGGTCAGAACGCCGACGCCGAGTAGCGTATCCGGCAGGCTGATGCCCTTGCGGTCGGAAATGCGGGTGCCGGAAATGACGGTGGTGACGATGCTTTTGCCGTCGCTCTTTTCAGCGCGCAGATGCAGCTTGCCGTCATCGATCAGCAGGCGATGGCCGGGCTTGACCGCCTCGAGAATTTCCGGATGGGGAAGGAAAACGCGGGTGTTGTCACCGGGCGTGTCGTTATTGTCCAGCGTGAAGGTCTGGCCCGGAACGAGTTCGACCTTGCCTTCGGCGAATTTTCCGACGCGCAGCTTGGGACCCTGCAGGTCGGCCAGAATGCCGATGGGGCGGCCGGTACGGCTCTCGACGGAACGGATACGCTGAATGAGCGTCCGCATCACGTCGTGGCTCGCATGGCTCATGTTGATCCGGAAAAGATCTGCGCCAGCAAGATGCAGCTTCTCGATCATCGCCTCTTCGGAAGAGGCCGGGCCGAGAGTTGCAAGAATTTTGACTTTGCGGTTACGCTTCATCAGTTTTGATTTCCCTGTGTGCCTGGCGTATCGGAGAGCTGGACCATCCAGCTGCCCTGTCTGCCCGTGTCATATTCCTTGAAACCCATTCTCTGGAAGCTGCGGGCAAAACAATCGTCCACGCCGTTGATCTTGAACTCGTTTTCCGCCACGCACATGTTGACGTCACCGGTCCAGCGGCCGCCATGGGCGGCATCTTCGGCATAGAGATAATAATAACGTGACTGCAGCTCACCCTCGATCAGCGTCGCGCAGGTCGAGGAGGGGACCTGCCACCAGCCTTCGCTGACCCAGCCCTCCTGTGCCCGGTAGCCGATTGCGACCCCCACGAGGTTCTGCGTGCTGTTGCACACGCGAAAATCCGCATGCGCGGGCGCCGCGATCATGAACGGGGTCAGAAACAATGCCGCTGCGGAAAAAAGACGGGCGATATGCCGAAAGTGGCGAGGAAGAGCGAGAGATGACTGAGTCACGGCTTCCATCCGGATTCCATGGTTATAATGAACACACTTCTTGGCGTGGCCGCCCAAGAAAGTCAACGCGATTTTAATCGATTATATTGTTCGTGGGATCGTGAGTGCGATAAGGTAGATGGCTGTTCTTTCGCCGCAACTTGCGCCCGGCCTCAAGCCATGCCATCAAGCTTCTCTCCTCAATCCTGCCCCAGAAAATCATCGATGAACGACTTCATACCCTATGAAATCATAGAAGGCGATTATGACAAAGGCATGGTTCTTCTGGCGGACCATGCCATGAACCTCCTGCCGGCACACTACGGCAAACTTGGCCTTCCGCAAACCGCTTTTCATCGCCATATCGCATTTGATATCGGTATAGAGGGGCTGACACGCTCACTTGCCGCGCGCCTTGGCGTGCCGGCGGTGCTCGGGCGGTTTTCTCGGCTGCTGATCGATCCGAATCGCGGCGAGGATGATCCCACTCTCATCATGAAGATTTCGGACGGGGCGATCATCCCCGGCAACCATCCGATTTCGGACGAGGAATGGCAAAGGCGGATCGAGATTTTTCACCGGCCCTATCACAATGCCGTGGACCGTGTGCTGACCGGCGTGGCCGAGGCCTCGGAAGAAGCGCCGCTGGTTCTGTCGCTGCATTCCTATACGCCGTTCTGGAAGGAAACGCCGCGGCCGTGGCATGCGGCGGTTCTGTGGGATACGGATCATCGCGCGGTCGATCCGCTCCTGGCGCATCTGCGGGCTACGGGCGACATCCTCGTCGGTGACAACGAACCCTATGACGGGGCGCTCAAGGGCGATACCATGTATCGCCATTGCATGATGAAGGGCATACCGCATGCGCTTCTCGAGGTTCGGCAGGATTTGATCGCAAATGAAGAGGGGATCGCCGAATGGTCGGACCGGCTCGCTCCCATTTTCGCCGCAATGAACGACGATCCCGTCCTGCATGAATATCAGCTGTTCGCCTCCCGCACCGGCCCCTATTGAGCCTGGAGTTTTGCCATGACGAATGAAAACGACAATCGGCAGGTCGAATTCGAGGCGGCGGCATTTCGCCGTCTCGTGCAGCACCTTCGCGAACGCCACGACGTGCAGAACGTCGACCTGATGAATCTCGCCGGCTTTTGCCGCAACTGCCTGTCCAATTGGTACCGGGAAGCGGCCGAGGAGGCCGGTGTTCCGCTCAGCAAGGAAGAGTCCCGGGAAATCATCTACGGGATGCCCTATGAGGACTGGAAGGAAAAATATCAGGCGGAGGCGAGTGATGCCCAGAAAGCCGCCTTTGAGCAGAACAGGCCCAGGGAATAACCCCGATCGACGGAAACGACTTGACGCGACGCCTTTCAGTGGGCAGTTCACAGGCCGGAATTCTGCTGCCCGCCGGCAGCGACCGGCGAAGGCTTCGCCCGGAAATAATGAACAAGGCTCGCATGCGGGCCGTCAATAAAGGATGATATGATGGACGATACCAGCACCACCGAAACCGTCGCCGCTGCAGAACTGCGCCAGTTCATCGAGCGCGTCGAGCGCCTCGAAGAAGAAAAGGCCGCCATTCAGGGCGATATCAAGGATGTCATGGGCGAGGCGAAGGGCCGTGGTTACGACACCAAGGCGATCCGCACCATCATCCGCCTGCGCAAGAAGGATGCCAATGAGCGCATCGAGGAAGAAACGATTCTCCAGACCTATATGGCCGCGCTTGGCATGGAATGATCGGCTGGAAACGCCTCAATGAAAAATCGCCGCTTTTGCGGCGATTTTTGTTTGAGCATCTCGCGAATTCAGCCGCGCGTGCCGGCCAGCTTTTCCGAAAGGTCGACGGCCTCCTTGCGGGCGTCCTTGTCGGCGGGGTAGAGCGCCAGATAACGTTCCCAGGCCTTCAGCGCCAGCTCCTCCCGGCCCGAGGCTTCGAGGATGTTGGCGAGGCTTGCCAGCGCCGGAAAATAGCGCGGCTCCCTTTCCAGCGTCAGGTTGATATCCGCCATTGCCTTGCGGGTGTCGCCATCGGCAAAATGCACCATGGCGCGGCGATAGGGCGCCTGCACATAGTCCGGATCGAGCAGAATGACCTGGTCGAGAAAATCGTAAGCGGCGGCGTTGCGCTTTTCGTCTGCGGCTTCGCCCGCCCATTGCATCAGCAGGTTGACCGTTGCGCTGCCAGAATCATTCCATTCGGAGGCGATCTGGTTGGCGATGCTGCGCGCCTTGACCGCATTCCGTTCTTTTTTCAGCGATGCGAAAAGCGTGTCGATCGTCTTGGCGGGTGAAGGTGCGGAGTCCGCAACAGCAGGCGGTTGCCCGTCCGCCGCATGGGCAATCGCAGCCATTCCCGGAAGCGGGAGGCTTGAAAACAGGAAGCCCTGGGCGAGGATGATAGCCGTGCAAAAACGATTTGGGCGCATGGGTTAAAGCTTAACCCGACTGCGCCCAATATCAAATGCAAACTTCTGCTCTGTCAACAAAGTGATCCGCGAGCTTGATCGCGAACCGCAGTCGCAGTCAATCAGCCCTGACGAGCCTTGAAGCGCGGGTTCTGCTTGTTGATGATGTAGACGCGGCCCTTGCGGCGAACCAGGCGGTTATCGCGATGACGGGCCTTAAGCGCTTTAAGCGAATTCTTGATCTTCATTTTACTGGTCCGCAGTTTTGCACGGTTTCTGCCGTGCTTATTCAAACAATCAAAAGCGCGCAACGGGGCGCGCTCTTTTCGGTTGGCAGGCAGATACCCGTTTGAGCCCTGCCTGTCAACACTTGCCGGTGTCTTTGCCTTAAAAGACTAGGCTTTTCCTGTGCGCAAAAGCTCGGTCACATGGCCCATCTTGCGGCCCTGCCGTGCTTCCGTCTTGCCGTAGAGATGCACGAGACAGTCTTTTTTCGACAGCCATGCCGGTACATCGTCGATGTCGTCGCCGATCAGGTTGGTCATGACGCAATCCGAATGGCGATCCGTGCTGCCGGGAGTAAGGCCCGATACGGCCCGGATATGCTGTTCGAATTGCGAGATTACGCAGGCCGCCTCCGTCCAGTGGCCGGTATTGTGAACGCGCGGCGCCATTTCATTGGCGACCAGCGAACCATCCGGCAGGACGAAGAATTCGATGCCGATGACGCCGACGTAATCTAGCGCGGCCAGAAGCTTCTCTGCTGACTCCACGGCGACCGCTCTCGCGGCATTGGAGAGCGCTGCCGGAATGGTTGATGTGTGCAGAATGCCGTTCAGATGAACGTTCTCGGCGGGATCGTAACAGGTGACGGTCCCATCCAGGAAACGGGCGGCGATGATCGAAATTTCCCGCTCGAAGGAGATGAAGCTTTCGAGAATCAGCGGCACGCCGCCGAGCGCCGCAAAGGCGCCTGTGAGGTCTTCCCCGCCGCGGAAAAGACGCTGGCCCTTGCCGTCATAACCCATGCGGCGGGTTTTCAGCACGCCCTTGCCGCCGAAGGCGGCCAATGCGGCCTCCAGCTCTTCCTGGTTGTCCACGGCGCGGAAATCGGCGGTCGGGATGCCGCAGCCGTTGAGGAAGCGTTTTTCCGTCAACCGGTCCTGCGAGGCGCTGAGCGCTTTCGGAGGCGGATAGACGGGAACGGAGAGGCCGAGCTTTTCGGCGGCTGCAACAGGCACGTTCTCGAATTCGTAGGTCACGACATCGCAACGGCTTGCGAGTTCCGCAAGCGCGTTTTCATCGTCATATTCCGCCACGATCTGCTCGTTGCAGGCCTGCGCAGCCGGACAATCGGCCTGCGGTTCCAGTACGATGGTACGGTGGTTGAGACGGGCTGCGGCCATCGCCAGCATACGCCCGAGCTGCCCGCCACCGATGATGCCGATGGTCAGGTTGGTCGTCTTTGCCATCACTGTTGTCGTCACTGGGCGCTGTCCATGGGATATTCCGCGACAGCCGCCGACTGGCGCGCACGCCAGGCATCCAGCCGGTCGGCGAGGTCCTCGTCGCTCAGCGCCAGAACCGCGGCGGCGAGAAGGGCCGCATTGATCGCGCCGGCCTTGCCGATGGCGAGCGTGCCAACCGGAATACCGGCGGGCATCTGCACGATGGAATAGAGGCTGTCCTGACCGGACATGGTCTTGGACTGAACCGGAACGCCGAAGACCGGAAGCGGCGTCATCGAGGCCGTCATGCCCGGCAGATGGGCGGCGCCGCCCGCACCGGCGATGATGACCTTGAAGCCTTCGTCCTTCGCGCCATTGGCGAAGTCATAAAGCCGGTCCGGGGTGCGGTGGGCGGAAATGATGCGGGCTTCATATTCGATGTCGAGCGCATCCAGCGTATCGGCGGCGTTCTTCATGGTCTCCCAGTCGGACTGGCTGCCCATGATGATGGCGACGGGGGGCGTTTCTGCTGTCACGTAATGTCTCCGGGCTCAGGCGATGATATCGGGAATGACCTGATCTTCGAGCTGGGTCATCTTGTCCTTGACGGCCAACTTCTTCTTTTTCATGCGCTGTATTCTCAGCGCATCGCAGCTGGTCTGGATCATCGCGTTGATCGCCGCGTCATAATCCTCATGCTCCTGGCGCAGCCGCGCCAGTGTGAGCCTGATGTCCGCCTGGTCCTGATCGGGCATCTCGTCATCCCCATTTTATGCCAGCCGGAGAGTGTCCGGCGCGTATGTCATCCGTTCTGGAGGCTCTATCATCAAATCGCGGTAACGGGAAGTTATCCCTTGCGACCAAATTGCCCACTTATTGCCTTCATTTCGCCTTCGACAAGCCGGTCGATCCGTGTCACATTGTCGTCGCAAACCTGAAACTCCAGCGATGGAGAGCTGGAGGTAGGTTCAAAAAGGAAGGACGTGCCGCATGACCATTCAGGCTCATATTGCATCGCTCGAAAAGAAACACGGTGCTCTGGAGGAGGAGCTCGAAAGTATTCTTGCTTCCCCGTCGTCTGACGATAGAGAGATCGCGGACCTTAAACGTCGAAAACTGCGCCTGAAGGATGAACTGCAGAGGCTCAAGGCCTCGACAAGACATTGATTTATGCCAGACCGTCGGCCTTCGATGAATGAAGGGTCGACGGTCTGAGCCTTTCGAGCTCTGGCGGCGAAAACCTGCTGCCAGAGCTTTTTTATTGTCGGATTTAGAACGGCAGTCCGTCCCACAGCAGTTTAAGCGCCGCAATCAGCGCCATGGCATACATGAGTGGGTAAAACACGGCCGGTTTCAGATATTTCACCACCCTGGCGCCGGCAAGCGTCGCCAGCATCGCCACCGGCAGCAGGCTTGCAGATGTCTTGAGGTTGGTGGCGTCCAGCGCGCCGAGCGCGAAATAGGGAATAAGCTTGATCGCATTCATGATGGCGAAGAAGCGCACGCTCATGCCGGTATAGGTCTTCGGATCGAGCTTCAGCGGCAGAACATAGATCTGGAAGGGCGGACCGCCCGCATGGGCCACGAAACTCGCATAACCCGACAGGCTGGACCAGAGGGTCGCAGCCGCCGGTCTTTGCGGCTTGGCCGGAATTTCTTGGCCCTTGCGGCTTTTGAAGCTCTCATAGAAATAACGCAGCACGAACAGGATCGTGACAGAGGCGACGACAAGACGCATGGCGTCCGCGGAAATGAGGCTTGAGGTCGCCCAGCCGAGCGCGATACCGGCGATTGCGCCCGGCAGCATGATGAGGAGCGTTTCCCGGTGGTTGTAGTGCCGCCAGGCAAAAAGCGCCACGATATCCATGACGATCAGGATCGGCAGGAAGATGGCCGCCGCCTGCACGGGCGATACCGCAAGCGCCATCAGCGGCACGCCCATAAGGGCGAGAGCGCCGCCCAGCCCGCCCTTGGAAAGGCCGACGAGCACGACTGCGGGGATGGCGACGAGATAAAAATGAAAATCGGTGAGCATGGATGGACGGTTGATCCTTTCGCCGGTCCGGTTTATCGGATTTGTCATATGAAAACGAGTGCAGATTGCGCGGTAAGCGTCTTCTGTCTGAAATGGACGAACCGATGACCCTAGTTGAAGATCGTTGCCGCCTTGTCCTGATCGTTCCGCAATCGGACGACGCGCAAAAGCAGGCGACAGAGGTGGAAGACGCATTGCGGGGCGGCGATGTCGCTTCCGTCATCATTCCGCAATATGGTCTGGATGACGCCGCTTTCCAGAAACGCGCCGAGCTGATCGTGCCGGTTGTCCAGAAGGCAGGTGCGGCAGCGCTCATCGCCGGCGACAGCCGCGTTGCCGGTCGCGTGAAGGCGGATGGCCTGCATGTGGTTGGCAATGGCGAGGCGCTTGCCGAGGCCGTGGAAAAATTCACGCCGAAGCTCATCGTCGGCGGCGGCAATGCGGATGACCGTCACAAGGCGCTGGAGCAGGGCGAGGCCAATCCGGATTATGTGTTTTTCGGAAAGCTCGAAGGCGACATCAAGCCGGAGGCCTACCCCAAAAACCTGGCGCTCGGCGAGTGGTGGGCCTCGATGATCGAAATCCCGGCGATCGTCATGGGTGGTACGGATATTTCCTCGGTGGTTGCCGTGGCCGAAACCGGTGTGGAGTTCGTGGCGATGCGCAGCGGTGTTTTCGATAACGCCAGTGGCGCTGCCCAGGCCGTTTCTGAAATCAACGCCCTGCTTGACGAAAAAGCGCCACGGTTTGACGGTTGATACAGGCGATGATCATGCGCTCGGTTCACCTCTGCCTTTCCGTTTCGCTGCTGGCGCTCGCTTTCGGCGCGCCGGCGGGTGTCGCTTTTGCCCAGTCCGGGCCGCAGAGCGAAAGCAATGCGCTTTCCCGCCAGCTGGAAAATGAGGCTCAGCCGACCCGTCAGGGCAGGGTGCAATCCGAAGAGCAGAAAGACTTGCAGCCGTCGGCAGGCGTGAATGTCTATCAGCGCATGGGCGCGGAGTTGCCGGCCTTGCCGCCTGAAAAGGAATTCAAGGGCAGGGTGGACGAAGCTTACGGGCATTTCCAGCGCGGCGAATATGTGCAGGCGCTCGACAAGGCGCTGAACCGCGCGCAGAACGGTGACGCAGCCGCCCAGACGCTGGTGGCGGAAATGATGTCGCGTGGTCTGGGCATCGCCCGCGACGAGAAGACAGCTGCTTTCTGGTACCAGCAGGCGGCTCAGGGTGGCGATCCCGTCGCCATGTTCAAATTCGCGCTGATCCTGATGGAAGGCAAGTTCGTCACCCGCGACAAGGCGAAAGCTGACGATTTCATGCGCCGTGCGGCGGAAGCCGGCAACGCCTCTGCCCAGTTCAACTGGGGCCAGATACTGGTTTCGGAAAATCCCGGCGCCAAGGGCCTGCTGATGGCTTTGCCGTTCTATGAGAAATCCGCTGAACAGGGCATTGCCGATGCGCAATATGCGGTGTCGCAGATTTACTGGTCGCTCAAGGATGTGCCGGCCGAGAAGAAGGCAAAGGCGCGGGACTGGCTGACACGGGCCGCGAAGGCTGGATACGATACCGCGCAGGTCGATCTCGGCATCTGGCTGGTCAACGGTTTCGGCGGTGAGCGCAATCTGGATGAGGGCTTCCGCTGGCTCTACGGTGCGGCACAGCGCGGTAATGTCGTGGCGCAGAACAAGGTGGCGCATCTTTACATTCAGGCGCTCGGCACCCGGCCCGATCCGGTCGAAGCGGCCAAATGGTACGTGCTTTCCCGCCGCGCCGGGCTGAAGGATCCGTCTCTCGAGGACTTTTATCTCGGCATCACCGACGAGCAACAGAAGAAGGCGATTGAGGCCGCAAATCGTTTCCGCCCGACGTGATGGAAGGGGAGCCTTCCGGCACCGGCGTCGACCCATGGGCTTTTTGCCTTGAATTTCCGCGCGTTTTGTGGTCTTGAACCGCAAACTTTCAATTCAAGAAAATAATGACGTGCCTGCCCGGTGAGCTTCCGGGCGGTTCGCAAGATTTCCAGGAAACAACATCGATGGCCCGTTCAGCCCTTCTCAATGTCATGGTTCAGGCCGCCATCAAGGCGGGTAAGTCTTTGTCGCGTGACTTCGGTGAAGTGCAGAACCTTCAGGTCTCGGTCAAGGGACCGAGCGATTTCGTCTCGCAGGCGGACCTGAAAGCCGAGAAGATCGTGCGCGATGAGCTGATGAAGGCCCGCCCGACCTACGACTTCCTGGGTGAAGAAGGCGGCGAGGAAAAGGGCACGGACGGCGCACATCGCTGGATCGTCGATCCGCTGGATGGCACCACCAACTTCCTGCACGGCATTCCGCATTTCGCGGTTTCCATCGCGCTCGAGCGTAACGGTGAAGTCGTCGCCGGCGTGATCTTCAATCCGGCCACCGACGAACTCTACACTGCCGAGCGCGGCGGCGGTGCGTTCCTCAACGATCGCCGCATCCGCGTCGCTGCGCGCAAGGCGCTGACCGATTGCGTCATCGGCTGCGGCGTGCCGCATCTCGGCCGCGGCAACCACGGCAAGTTCCTGGTCGAACTTCGCCACGTCATGGGTGAGGCAGCCGGCATCCGCCGCATGGGTGCGGCTTCGCTCGATCTCGCTTATGTCGCCGCTGGCCGTCTCGACGGTTTCTGGGAAGCCGATCTTTCGCCGTGGGACATGGCGGCAGGCCTGGTGCTGATTCGTGAAGCCGGCGGTTTCGCCTCCGACATCAAGGGCGGCACGGATATCTTCGGCAGCAGCTCCGTCGCTGCCGGCAATGAATATATCCACAAGGCGCTCGTTGAGGTCGCCAACCGTCCCATCCCGGGCCGCTGATTGGTTTTCGGCGGAAAACCTGCCGTTTTCTGCAAGTTTTAGACGCCCGGCGAATATTCGCCGGGTGTTTTTGTTTTCCGTCATCCGGTTCCAGGCTGTTTTAGTGAAACGCCTGTGACGAAAGACCGGCTTTTCGCTTCAAATCGTCGCAATTTTCAAATAGCTTCCGCTGGATAGCTGACCAGAGGGAATGCGAACGTTATGGCGGATTCGGAGCTGCTCGATCTTGGCGTCGAGAAACCGGTGACCACACGGCAATACAGCCACAAGCTGTCCAGCCCGACACCGTTTCTCTGGACGATGGTTCTGTTTCTGATCCTCGTGGGCTTTCTGGCGGCCATTCTTTACCGGCAGGCCCACACCGCCTTCATGACCAATCCGGGGCTCAACGGCTTCATTCTCGGTGTGCTGGCCATCGGCATCATTCTGGTGTTCACGCAGACGATGAGCCTGCGTTCCGAAGTTCGCTGGTTCAATGCCTTTCGTGCTGCCGGCAGCGTCGAAAAGGTCGGTCGTGCGCCCAAGCTGCTTGCGCCGATGAGCACGCTGATCGGCAAGCGTGGCGAAGTCCGGCTCTCTGCCGTTACGCAAAGGACGATCCTCGATTCCATCGCGACGCGCCTTGATGAGACGCGTGACACATCGCGTTATCTCGTCGGTCTGCTGGTGTTTCTCGGCCTGCTCGGCACCTTCTGGGGCCTGATCGGCACCATTGGCGCCATCAGTAACGTTATCCAGTCGCTCGATCCGAGCGCCGGCGACAGCAACGATATTCTCGGCTCCCTCAAGGCCGGCCTGACCGCGCCGCTGGCGGGCATGGGAACGGCCTTTTCCTCGTCGCTGCTCGGTCTTTCGGGGTCGCTGATTCTCGGTTTCCTCGATCTTCAGGCCGGTCGCGCCCAGAACCGTTTCTATACCCAACTCGAAAACTGGCTTTCCTCGGTGACGGATACGACGGAAGGGCCGCGGGAGTTCAAGGGCGAACCCGGCGCGGTGGTCAGCACCGAGCGCTCGCTTGCGGCCATGACCAGCCTTGCCGAAGGCATTCAGGGCCTGGTCAAGAACATGCGCAGCGAACAGCAGATGTTGCGTGACTGGATCGAAGCGCAGCAGGAAGAATCGAAATCGCTCCGCCGCACGCTCGACCGGCTGTCGGCGCGGGTCGACAGCGACACGAAATCTTCCGGACGCACCCGGCACGATAACGGGAGCGAGTAGCCATGGCGCTTGCGCGCAACCGCCGCCGCGACAGGGGCGTGGATTATTGGCCGGGTTTCGTCGACGCGCTGTCGACGCTGCTCATGGCCATCATGTTTCTGCTCACGGTCTTCGTGCTGGCGCAATTCGTGCTGTCGCGGGAAATCACCGGCAAGGATGAGGTGCTGACACGTCTCAACAGCCAGATTGCCGAACTGACCGAACTTCTGGCCATGGAAAAAGGCAACAAGCAGGATATTGAGGACGCACTCGCGAGCCTGCAATCCACCCTTGCCGCATCCGAAAACGAGCGCTCGCGCCTGCAGTCGCTTCTCGATGCGGGATCTGGCAACAACGCAAGCGCCAATGCCCGGATCGGTAGCCTGACTGGTGAACTGGACGACCAGAAACAGGCCAATTCCCGCGCCTCCGCACAGATCGAATTGCTCAACCAGCAGATTGCGGCGCTGAGAGCGCAGATCGCCTCGGTGGAAGCCGCGCTTCAGGCATCGGAAGCCAAGGACGCCTCTTCTCAGGTCAAGATCGCCGATCTCGGCCGCCGCCTCAATGTCGCGCTGGCGCAGCGGGTGCAGGAACTGAACCGCTATCGCTCCGATTTCTTCGGGCGGCTGCGCGAAATCCTGTCGGACCGCGAAAACATCCGCATCGTCGGCGACCGGTTCGTCTTCCAGTCCGAAGTGCTCTTCCCCTCCGGCGGCAATGAACTCAACCCGGAAGGGCAGGCGGAGATGGAGAAGCTGGCTGTCGCGCTGCTCGATCTCGCCAAGGAAATCCCGGCGGAGATCAACTGGGTCCTGCGCGTCGATGGCCATACGGATAATGTCCAGCTTTCCGGTTCCGGGCGTTACCGGGACAATTGGGAGCTCTCCTCGGCCCGCGCCACCTCGGTGGTGAAATTCCTGATCTCCAAGGGCGTTCCGGCAAACCGTCTGGTCGCCGCCGGTTTCGGCGAATATCAGCCCATTGCCGAAGGCGATACGCCGGAAGCACGGCAGCAGAACCGCCGTATCGAACTCAAGCTCACCGAGCGCTGAAATCGCGGACCGCGTCATCGCGGTTGCCTTCTGATAAAAGTAAATTTACGTTCGCGTAAAAGTAATTCCGTCATATCTGGGAGGGGCTGATGGAAGGCTATGATGTGATCGTTGTCGGTGCGGGGCTTGCCGGGCTGGTGGCGGCAACCGAGGCGGCTGAGCGGGGTTTCAGCGTCTGCGTCGTGGATCAGGAGGGTGAGCAGAACCTTGGCGGGCAGGCCTTCTGGTCGCTGGGTGGACTGTTTTTCATCGATAGTCCCGAACAGCGTCGGATGCGGGTGCGAGACAGTCTCGATCTTGCAAGACAGGACTGGTTCGGTTCGGCCGGTTTCGACCGCCCGGAGGATTATTGGCCGCGCCGCTGGGCGGAAGCCTATCTCGATTTTGCTGCCGGTGAGAAACGCGAATGGTTGCACCGCATGGGCATGCGCTGGTTTCCCGTTGTCGGCTGGGCTGAGCGCGGCGGCAGCCTCGCCCACGGCCATGGCAATTCCGTTCCGCGTTTCCATGTAACCTGGGGCACGGGTCCGGGCGTACTTGCACCCTTCGTAAAAAAGGCGAAGGCCATGGCTGCAACAGGCCGGCTGACCTTTCGCTTTCGCCACCGGGTTGATCGTCTGGAGATCGCCGACGGTCGGGTGACCGGTATTTCAGGGGCGGTTCTCGCAGCCGACCCCGTGCAGCGCGGGCAGGAGAGCAGCCGGCAAGAGCAGGGCGATTTTATCTTCGCCGCTGTGGCGGTTATCGTCAGCTCCGGCGGTATCGGCGGCAATCAGGAACTGGTGCGGCGCAACTGGCCGGTGGAACGGCTGGGCGAGCCTCCTGCCAGCATGGTCTGCGGTGTTCCCGCGCATGTGGATGGCCGCATGATCGCCATTACGGAGACCGCCGGCGGAGCCGTCATCAACCGTGACCGCATGTGGCATTATACCGAGGGCGTGAAGAACCACGATCCGATCTGGCCGGGTCACGGTATCCGCATCCTGCCCGGTCCCTCGTCCTTCTGGTGCGATGCGGACGGAAACCGCCTCGCCGCTCCCGCCATGCCGGGTTTCGATACGCTCGGCACGCTAAAAATGCTGGGCGAACGCGGCAGCGGCCATAGCTGGTTCATTCTGACCAAGGCGATCATCAAGAAGGAATTTGCGCTTTCAGGCTCGGAGCAGAATCCTGATCTGACCGGCAAGGATATAAGGATGCTGCTCAAACGGCTGGGCAAGGAACCACCGGGACCGGTGCGTGCCTTCATGGAGCGCGGCGAAGATTTTGCCGTTCGGGATACGCTGGAAGAACTGGTGGCAGCGATGAATGCCATCAGCGGCGACGACCGGCTGCATATAGACCATATCCGCCATCAGATAGAAGCGCGCGACCGCGAAATCGAAAACGGTTTCAGCAAGGATGCGCAGGTAACGGCCATCCACGGCGCGCGCCGTTATCTCGGCGACCGGTTGATGCGGACGGCAAAACCGCACCGGTTGCTCGATCCGGCAATGGGGCCACTGATTGCCGTGCGCCTGCATGTGCTGACGCGCAAGACGCTTGGCGGCCTTCACACCGATCTTGAGGCGCGGGTGCTGGATGGTGCCGGTGCGCCGGTGCCGGGCCTTTATGCCGCCGGCGAAGTGGCGGGTTTCGGCGGCGGCGGCATGCATGGCTATAATGCGCTGGAGGGTACGTTCCTTGGCGGCTGCCTGTTTTCGGGCCGCGTTGCGGGGCGCAAAGTGCTGGCGTGATCTAGGCCTGGGCGCGCAATTCGTCCGGCCCGGTCTGGAATTGCAGCCGGGCAAGCCGCGCATAAAGGCCATTCTGGCGAATGAGGCTCTGATGCGTGCCCTCTTCGATGATGCGGCCCTCATCCATCACCAGAATACGGTCGGCCTTCAGCACGGTGGCAAGGCGGTGAGCGATGACGATGGTGGTGCGGGTTTTCATCAGCTCATCGAGCGCCTTTTGCACCAGCGTTTCGCTTTCCGCATCCAGCGCCGAGGTGGCTTCGTCCAGCAGCAGGATTGGCGCATTGCGCAGGATAGCGCGGGCAATGGCGATGCGCTGGCGCTGGCCGCCGGAAAGCGTCACGCCGCGTTCACCCACCTGCGTATCATATCCGTCTGTGAGACGTTCGATGAAGCTGTCCGCCTGTGCGGCGATGGCGGCGATGCACACTTCCTCGCGCGTCGCATCAGGCCGGCCAAAGGCGATATTGTCATGAATGGAGGAGGCGAATATCGCCACATCCTGCGGAACGATGGACAGGCGCGCGCGCAGATCGGCAAGGGCGACGTCGCGGATATCCGTGCCATCGACGGTGATGCGGCCCTGCTGCGGGTCGTAAAAGCGCATCAGCAGCGAAAAGACCGTGCTCTTGCCGGCACCGGAAGGCCCGACGATGGCGACGGTTTCGCCGGCGCTGACCTTGAAGGAGAGGCCGGAAACGATCGGCCGCCCTGTCGCGAGCGGATAGACGAAATCGACATTCTCGAATTCCGCCTCGCCGCGCGGCGGCTGCGGCATGGCGACGGGCGATGTGGGTTCCGCGACGGGCGAGCGCTCGTTCAGCAGTTCGGAAAGCCGTTCGGCCGCACCGCCCGCCTGCGCCAGTTCACCCCAGACTTCCGAGAGCTGGCCGAGACCGCTTGCCGCGATGACCGAATAGAGCACGAACTGACCGAGCGTACCGGCCGTCATGGTGCCCGACAGCACGCTTTGCGCGCCATACCAGAGAATGCCGACGACGCTGCCGAAGACCAGCGCGATGGCGACGGCGGTGAGGATGGAGCGGGCGCCGATGGCGGCGCGTGCGCCCTGATAGGCGGCTTCCACGGAGGCGCCATAACGGGCATTCGCCAGCACCTCGGCATTAAAGGACTGCACGGTGCGGCTCGCCGCAATCGTCTCGGAAGCATAGGCGGCGGAATTGGCCAATGTGTCCTGCGTGGTGCGGGAACGGGCCCGAACCGAGCGCCCGAAGGCGATCAGCGGAAAAACGATGAAGGGAATGGCAAGCAGCGCGAGGCCGGAAAGGCCGGGGCTGGTATAGATCATCATCGCCACCGCGCCGCAGCACATGATGATGTTGCGCAGCGCTACCGAGGCGGACGAGCCGAAAGCCGAGCGAATCTGCACGGTATCGGCGGTCAGCCGCGAGGTCAGCTCGCCGGATCGATTGCTATCGAAAAACTGCTGCGACAGGGTGGTGAGATGGGCAAAGACATCGCGGCGCAGATCGGCAACGACCCTTTCACCGATGGTCATGACGTAATAATAACGCATGGCGCTGGCGAGCGCGAGGACAACGGCAATCGCCAGAAGCATGGCGAAATAGCTGTTGATCATGCCGCCATCCGGCGTCTGGAAACCGTGATCGATAATGCGGCGAACGGCAAGCGGCAGGGCGAGTGTCGTGGCGGAAGAAAGCACGAGAGCGAAAAGGGCAGCCGCCATCAGGCCGCGATAACGCCGTAGATAGGGAAACAGGCCAAGAAGCGGCTTCAGGCTTCTTTGTTTCGCCGCTTTCTGCTCGTCAATGTCTGCCACGTCCTCTATGCTCCTCATTCCCTGCCGTTTTGGGCCTTTTGCGGGTGAATTTCCGGTGTGCGGCAAAATTCCCGCCCCTTTGGCCATCTCCTTTCACAAGGGGATAGCAGGCTCTTGTTATCTGGGCGACCTTCATGTATAGGCTCCGCATCGAATTGGGAAGCCATAGCCCATCTGGTCTATGGCTTCATTTATTGAAATGGCTCAGTTGACGCAATTGCGGCAAATGGACCGCACGTCACTTAACCAGGAAGATTGTCATGAAGGCTGATATCCATCCCGATTATCACACGATCAAGGTGGTCATGACCGATGGCACCGAATACGAAACCCGCTCCACCTGGGGTTCGGAAGGCGCCGTCATGAACCTTGAAATCGACCCCAAGTCCCATCCGGCATGGACGGGCGGCAACCAGCAGCTTATGGACCGCGGTGGTCGCGTTTCCAAGTTCAACAAGCGTTTCGGCGGCCTCGGCCTCTGATCCTCTTGCGGACGGATCGTTAAAAAAGCCCGGTTTTGCCGGGCTTTTTTGTTGCGTTTCTCCGCCTTGATCAGTTGCAGGCAGCAGCTCTTGCAGCCTCATTGCGAATATACGCCGGTGAGGAATCATCAGAGCAACGGTCGATACGGTCGCTTGCGTCCAAAAGTGGCTTCAAACAAATATAAGCAGCAATGAGCAATGCCCATCCAGACGCCACTGCAATATACATTAAAAAACGCATATTTTCCTCTTCGGAATATTTCAGCGCTATACTGAAACACAAATTATTAAGACAATGCAGAATTAAAGGTCGTTAATGTTGATGACCGTTTGTCGCTTTAAACGAGGGCAATATTTCGGCGTCTCGCCGTTGTATTGTTAGAAACAAAAAAGCAGGCCGGTGAGCCTGCTTTTCAAATTGTCCGGATAAGGTCGTCTTTTCTCAGTTGATCGAGAAAGCCGTGCGCAGAAGGTTGAGCTGCGCCTGCACGCTATTTTCATTGTCCGGCACCTTGGCGGCTTCGGACGGGCGATAGATTTCGCGGTCGAGCAGGGCGATGCGGTTCTGGAGACGCAGCGAGCGCTCGATAAGGTCGCGGAAGGATTCCGGCAGGTCGTTCCAGCCGGGCGCGTTGCGGTCGACGTTGAAGCTGTCGAGTCGCACCTTGTTCTTTTCGTTCAGAACCTGATCGCGCGTCATTTCACCGTTGTTGACGGCGCGCTGCAGAAGCAGCCAGGAGGCCATCTGCATCAGGCGGGTGGTGAGGCGCATCGATTCCGCCGCATAAAGCACCGAGGCCATGCGCGGCAGCACCTTGGAGGCGGCGCGGCCGGCACCGTCGAGATAACTTGCCGTTTCCTCAACCAAGGTCATGCCTTCGGTATAAAGGGTCTTGAACTGGTTGGAAGCAGCCGCGCGACCCGCAAAGCTTATGGTATTTAAAACCTGTTCCGACATTTTCTTTAAATCCCTGCTCACGCACCACACTGTCAGGCAACGACGACCCGGATATTTTGTTCCGGCCTTTAGTGTTTTCAGGATGGTATCTTTACCTGAAATGCGCAAGGCAATTATTAAAGAAGGGTTAATACCCACAGTTTTACGGAAACCGGCCAGCGGCAAAAAAAGAGCCGCGAAAGCGGCTCTCAAGGTAAAACAGGGAGAAAAATCAGACCAATTCGCCGTATGGAGAAGATGCCTGAGGTCCAGAAGAACTGGACATGTATAGTAATCTCTCAGAAAGCTTAATTTTTGGTTAATGGTAAACGAAAGACTGCCCCGTAATATTCATTTTCGGGCACTGGCTGAGCCTTAGCTTACGGCAGCGGAAGTGCAGTCGTGTGTCTATTCTGCAGTGCGCATCAGGATCGGAAGAGATTTTCCGCCGCCTGCCTTCCGGCGGATTTCCGTGTCCTCTCCTCTTCGAGTCGGGTGATTTCGGCTTGCAGAAGATCGATACGGCTGCTCAGTTCGTCCACGGAAAGAAGGCTGAGATCGCCTCCGATCTCATGCGCTGCCGGTTTTTGCGGACGGTCATCGTCAAAGAGGCTCATATGCCTGCTCCTTTTTCCACATAGTCGCCATCGTCGCCTGGATATTGCGGCGCGCGCGGGTCAAGCGCAATACTTTCCGGCGTGACGAGCGGTGAGGGCGTCGTTGGCATCATCGTCGAGAAATTGTCTTTTTCCTCGGTGGAAAGCGCAGCGCGCCGGCGGCTTCTGATGATGGCATAGGCGGTGATGAGCAGATGCGCCACGGCCGTCACCAGAAACAGCGCATAGGGGCCGAAATGGGTCATGATCGCGCCGCCGAGCGTCGGGCCGATGATGGTGCCGATGCCGTAAAGCAGCAGCAGACCACCGGAAACCTTGACGAAGTCTTCCGATGCGGCGAAGTCGTTGGCATGGGCCACGGCGATGGGATAGAGCGCGTTGGCGGCGGCGCCATAAATGGCGATCATCGAAATCAGCACATAGACATCATGCGGCTGGACCACCGCGACAGCCAGGCCCGCGACCGCGCCAAGCCCGGCCAACCCGGCCAGCACGTAGCGGCGGTCTATCCGGTCTGAAAGCCGGCCTGCGGGAAATTGCGCCAGCGCACCGACGAAAATCGTGACGGACACCATGATGGCGATCATGGTCGGGTCCAGCCCTGCCCGCGCACCGAAGACGGCGCCGAGCGTACCGTAAGCGCCATTGGCAATGCCGATCATCAGAATGCCGATGAAGGAAACCGGTGAGTTGCGGTAAAGGGCCGGCAGATCCAGCTTCACCTTCTGCAACGGCTGTGGGCTCGCCGCCTTCGAAAGCGTCGCTGGCAAAATCGCGATGCAATAGATGATGCCGCAGATCATGAACAGCGAGGTATTGCTGATATCCCCCATCGGCACGATCATCTGCCCCGCCACGACGCCGAGCAGCGTGATGGCGATATAAAGCGAGAAGATCATGCCACGACTTTCATTGGTGGCGCGCTCATTCAGCCAGCTTTCGATAATCATCGAGGTTCCGGCCGTGCAGAAACCGGTAAGCGCGCGCAGCGCGATCCATGAGGTGTCGTCGATGATGAGGCCGGTCATCAGCACCGTCAGGCACACCAGCGCCACGAAGGACCCGAATGCCCGTACATGGCCAGCGCGGCGCACGATGGCAGGCGCGACAAAGCAACCGACGACGAATCCCGCCGCCCAGGAAGTGCCCAGAAAGCCAAGAATTTCATTGGAGTAACCTTCCGCCGAACCACGCACCGGCAGGACGAGGCCCTGAAGGCCGTTGCCGAGAAAAAGAAACAGAGTGCTGGATAAAAGAGCGAATACGGGTAGAAGATTTCTGCTCATGAAAACACTCTCATGCGTTCGGACGGACGGTCGGACAGGTCATAGGACGGGCGTTACCCGAATGAGTTGCACTCTTCTGGTGAACGGTAAAAATGTCCAGCCTGTGACGATGCAGAAATAAAGAAAAGGCTCAATAAATGACGAAGGCGATCGGCCTTTTTTTACTGCTGGCCATGGTGGTCCAGATCATCCGGCCGCTCGGTCTGCCGGGCCTGAAAAAAAGAGGCGATTGCTGGAAGATCGCGGTTGCCGCCTTTGTCATCTGGTCGGTGACGCTGCTTCTGCGTCCGTAACGAAAAGCCGCCGCGGAGGCAGGCTCCTTTCAGGCGGGTGGCGGCTCCGCATCGGGCACGACCGATAAAGTATGCTTGAGGCATTTAAGTGCGAAACAGGAGCGGGAATGGCGCACACCCTCGATCTTGTAAAGCTTGCGGCGCAGAAACTGCTCGTAACCCGCGGTTCCCGCCACCGCCACCTTGATGAGATAATCATATTCGCCGGTCGTCAGATAGGCTTCCAGCACTTCGGGAAGAGCGGCCATGGCCTTACCGAAACGTTCCAGAACCTCATCGTCGTGACGCTCCAGCATGACCTCGATGATCACCGTCTCGGTCAGTCCCAGGTGGGCCTGATCGAGAATGGCGGTATAACCGCGAATGACCCCTTCGTCTTCCAGCCGCTTGACGCGCTGCCAGCAAGGGCTGGGCGACAGCCCCACCTTTTCCGATAGTTCCGTATTGCTCAGCCTGCCATTCTCCAGCAGGGCCCGCAATATTTTGCGGTCAATTCTGTCCAGCGGCTTCGTCATGCCGGCCTCCCTGAAATATATCGCAAAAAAATCTGCCGTCCGTGGGGCCGCTTGCGAAAGAAGTGTTTTCCGAAGGGCACTTTGGCGGCGCCATTCGAAAGCACCTTTGGCTGGTCTTTGAGTACCGTACTGCAAGGTACAGGCAGCAGGGAGGAGCAGGCATGGCACCAACACAGCAACAGCATTTTCCAAGGCCGAGAACGCTGATACACCCCGGGATTTCTTCGCCGGTGCGTATCAACAGCCTGCGCTCGCCGTCTGCGCGCCATATGCGGCTGTTCATCGCGCCGGGCTGTAGTCTCTACGATGGAATCGTGCGGTCTTTGGCCGAAAACGGCATCGAAAATGCCTCTTTGACCATTCTCGGCGGTTATTTCGACATCCTGTCCTATTGCGTGGCTCCACCCGATCCTTCCGGCAGGGCGGTCATCGCCTATACGAAACCCATCGATGCCGGGGCGGCATGGCTGGTTTTCGGCAACGCGACGCTGGGGCGGAGCATGAAGGGCGAGCCGATCGTGCATTGCCATGCCGCCATGCGGACTGCGGCGGGTGTGGTCAAAGGCGGCCATTTGCTGACGGAATCCTGTATCGTCGGAGAAGGCGGCATTTCCGCCCTTGTGACCTCGCTCGACAGTTTCGTGCTGCAGCAGTCCTTCGATCCCGAAACCAATATTCCCCTTCTCCAACCCAGGAACCGCACGGAGCGCGCCGATGAACACGCATAACAATGTCGAATCCGGCTCCATGGGCCGCGTGGCCTATGCCCGCATCGCGCCCAATGAAGACCTCGTGCTCGGCGTCGAGAAACTGTGTCTGGCCGAAGGTTTCCGTAATGCCTTCGTGCGCGGCGCCCTGGGCAGTCTGGTGGATGCGTGCCTCGGCACTCGCAGCGGCGCGTTTTTGCAGATAAGCGGTCCTGCCGTTGAAATCGTTTCGATTGCCGGTGAGGTGCGCGCCCAGCCGGATGGCTCCCTGCGCGCCGCGCTGACCGGCGTTGTCGCCGATACCGATGGCGCGGTTTACGGCGGTCCCTTCATCGCCGGCGCCAACCCCGTGTGCATGACCTTTGAGGTGACGCTGGAAGAATGGTTGCCTGCGGAAAAGCCGCAGGCGGCGTGAGGTGCGGTAAGGCGGGCGGTGGAGTTGCGCAGCGCAACTCATGCGGCCGCCCCCTGTTTTTCGGTCAGAAGCAGCTCGAAAGTGACGCAGACCGGGTTTTTGCCGCGCACCAGCCGCCCGCCGCTGATCCGCGTGGTAAGATCGACCATCGCAATATCCAGCATTGCCCGTTCGCCACCCGTGGCGGATGGGTGGATGCGGCCATTGCGGATGAAGATTTCGCTGGCATAGGCGGTGAGACTTGTTCCGTCTTCATAATCCACGCCGATCAGGCTGCCGATACCATTGACCTCGGCCTCCCTCAGGTCGAATTGTCTGCAGGCGGCTTCAAGAGCCGTGCAGATATCGGTATTGGGCCGCACGGTGCACAACAGCGCCCGGAGCCCCGCATCTTTCCGGTTGCGCGGCTGCGCGATGGGCGTGAAGAGGGGGAAATTGGTTTCCTCATCCTTTTGCACGTCCAGAATTGCGCCATCCAGCGCCAGCGCCTCAAGCGGCGTTTCCCCGGAAAATTCGGACTCCAAAGGCAGCAGGTGGCCCATGGATAGAACGCCTTCGGCACTTTTCCACGAACCATGGCAGTGCAGGAACGGCTGACCGTCGCGCCGCCCCATATGCAGGCCGGCATCGATGATCGTGCCCCCCGGCATGGAGAATGTTTCGCTATACCAGGCGGCATGGGCGTCATCGGGTGCGGCTGCGGGCATGACATAGTGCAACCGCTTCATCGGTACATTTTTCAGTCTGACATAACCGCCATCGAAACCCTGTTCGACAAAGGCCTCTGCAATCGCCTCGTTGACGCAGACACCGGGTCTGGCATTCAGCGTGACCGGATGGGCGTGGCAGCCGACGACGCGGAAGCGTTCGGGTGTTGCCGGCCCCGGATGGACGATGCTGCGCGGAAGCCCCTCCGGGGGCATTATCGTCATACCGCAAGCCCTGCGGTAATGAAGCCGCCATCCACGGCCAGCACCTGTCCGTTGATGTAGCTCGCGTCGTCCGACACAAGGAAAGCCACGGCAGAGGCGATCTCGTCCGTCCTGCCATAGCGGTGCATGGGAACGCGACTGTGCCATTGGTTGCGAACATTCTCCGTATGAACCGCCTGGGTGAGGGGGGTATCGACGGGGCCGGGCGCAATCGCATTGACGCGAATCCCAGATTGCCCCAGCTCGTTTGCCATAACCATCGTCAGAAGATTGACACCGCCTTTTGAAGCGCCATAGGCGCTGCGGCCGCGATTGCCGCACATGCCGGAAACAGAGCTGATATTGACGATCGAACCGGAAATTGCGCGGTCCAGCCAGTAACGCGCGGCGGCGCGGGCCACGGCGAAACTGCCGACGAGATTAACGTCAACGATACGACGGAATTCTTCCACGCTGGTATCGACGGAAAGCTTGTCGATGCCGATGCCGGCGCTGTTGACGACGGCCACCAGATCAACGGCATGATCGGCGCCGCCTGCCGTCAAGGCGGCGAAAGCCTCTTCTATCGACGTCTCATCCGCCACGTTGCAGACGATGCCGCGCGAGGCATCGATGCCGAGTTTTTCGCAGGCCGCATCCAGCGCCTCACGCTTGAGGTCCAAAAGCCACGGCTGCCAGCCGCGCGCCATCAACAGCTGCGCCGTGGAAAAGCCGATACCCGATGCGCCGCCGGTGATGGCGACAGCGCCTTTCATCTCTCTCGTCTGCTGTGTCATACCCATCTCCTCCCGGTTATGCGTTACGGCGTTCAGCCGGTCAGTTTTTCCTCGAAAACCGGCATCTGGCCGCGCTTTTCCAGCTCCTCGCGGATCATCTTCTTGGTGATCTTGCCATAGGCGGATTTCGGCATGGCATCCCAGAACACAACGGCTTTCGGCAGCTTGTAACGGGCCATCTTGCCATCGAGATAGGCTTTCAGGTCGATGCCGGCGATATTCGCGCCCTCCCGCGCCACGCAGACGGCGACGCCGACCTCGCCCCACACCGCGTCCGGCACGCCCAGAACCGCTGTCTCGCTGATATCCGGGTGCATGAGGATTTTCTCCTCGATCTCACGCGGATAGATGTTCGAGCCGCCGGAAATATACATGTCGGAGGCGCGGCCGGTGATGTAGACAAAACCGTTCTCGTCGCGGTGGCCAAGATCGCCGGTGCGGAACCAGCCGTTGCGGAAGGCTTTGGCATTGGCATCGGGATTGTCGTAATAGCCCGCGAAAACAGCAGGGCCGATAACGCAAATTTCGCCGGTTTCACCGACCTGAAGCTCCTCGCCCGCATCGTTCTGGATTTGCACTTCCATGCCGGTGCGATCGAAGCCGCAGGTGCCGACCCGCGCCTCCGGGCCGTCCTCGGCGGCGTGGAAGGAAGGCGGCAGCACGGTGATGTTGCCGGTCACTTCGCCCAGGCCGAAATATTGCACCAGCACCGGGCCGAGCTTGGCGAGCGCCCGTTTCTGATCGGCGCGATACATGGGCGCACCGGCATAGATGACGTAGCGCAGCGAGGAATGATCGAAACGATCCACGGAAGGGTCTTCGATCAGCATTTTCAGAATGGTCGGCACGGTGAAAGCATTGGTGACGCGCCATTTCTCGATCAGCGCCCACACCGCGGGCACATCGAGTTTTTCCGCAGCCGGAAGCACCGTTTTTGCCCCATGCGCCACCTGCACCAGCTGGTGGATGCCCGCGCCATGCGACAGCGGCGCAACGACGATGGAAGCGTCGCCCGGTCCGGTGCCGGGCATCAGATCGCAAAGATGGTTGGTGATGACGAAGGCCATCTGGCCATGAGTCAGCACCGCCGCCTTGGGCCGACCGGTGGTGCCGGAGGTGAAGAAGAACCAGCATGGATCGTCCCGATCCACCGCCTGGCTTTTGACTTTCTGGCCCAGATGACGGGCCACGATGGTGTCGTAGTCCTCGCCGAATTCGGCCGTGCCAATGGCGATGGTGAAATTGATCGCGGTCGCCTCCCGGCTGGCCCTTGCATGCTCGGGAAAAGCGCTGGCGCAGATCATGCCGCGTGCGCCGCTGGCTTTTGCCAGATAGGCCACCTCATCGGGCGACTGGCGATAATTGGTCGGCACCCACACCGCGCCCACGCGGAAGCAGGCGAACATGGATTCGAACATCTGGTTGTTGTTGGAAGACTGCACCAGAATGCGGTCACCTTTCCTGACACCGAATTCCGTTACCAGCGCCTGCGCCATGGCATCGACGCGGGCGTCCATTTCAGCCCATGTCCAGCTCTTGTCACCCCATACGAAGCCGATGTCGGCGGGGTTGCGGCGCGCTGCCTGGGTCAGGAAATGCGAGAGATTCATGACCCGCGTGGTCGAAGGCGCAACCCCGCCCGGAGGATGTATCGTCATTTCACGCGCTCCATGATCGAGACATAGTTGGCAACCGCGGTTCCCCCCATGTTGAAAACACCGGCGAGCGAGGCGCCGGGGATCTGCATGTCGCCCGCTTCACCCATCAATTGCATCGCCGCCATGACATGCATGGAAACCCCGGTTGCCCCAACCGGATGCCCCTTGGATTTCAGCCCGCCGGAGGGGTTGATCGGCAGGCGACCGGTTTTCAGAGCCGTGCCTTCGCGCACCACCCGGTGGCCTTCACCGGGCTTCGCCAAGCCCATGGCCTCATATTCGATGAGTTCGGCAATGGTGAAGCAATCATGGGTTTCGACGAAGGAGAGGTCGTCGAGCGTCGCCCCGGCGAGTTCCAGCGAACCTGCCCAGGCGCGGCGCGCGCCCTCAAAGGCCAGGGGATCGCGGCGGCTGAGCGCCAGAATGTCATTGACATGCTTGCGGCCCCTGAAACCGATAGCCCGGTTGAGTGTCGCTGCGGTTTCCTCATCGGCCAGAATGATGGCGGCAGCGCCATCGGAAATCAGCGAGCAGTCGGTGCGGCGCAGCGGGCCTGCGACGTAAGGGTTCTTCTCCGATACCGTGTTGCAGAAATCGAAGCCGAAATCCTTGCGCATATGGGCATAGGGATTGACCGCGCCATTGGCGTGGTTCTTGGCGGCGATCATCGCCAGTTCTTCCGAGCGATCGCCATAGCGCTGGAAATAGGCCTGTGCTATGCGTCCGAACTGGCCGGCAAAGCCGCCGGAAATATCGGCTTCCTCAGCACGGTAGCAGGCGGATAGCAGGATTTCACCCACCTCGGCGGTTGGTAGCGCCGTCATTTTTTCGGCGCCGACAACGAGCGCGATGCGTCCACGCCCGGCCTCGATGAAATCCATGGCGCTGTAAAGGGCGGCCGATCCCGTCGAGCAGGCATTCTCGAAACGCACTGCGGGCGTATAGGCGAGGCGCTCATCGCCCATGGCCACCAGCGCGCCCTGAAAATCCTGTTTCGAGAAACCGTTATTCATCACGCCGACGAAAATGCCGTCTATATCGCCGACATCGACGCCGGCATGGTCTATGGCCGGCGCCACGACCGAAGCCATCAGTTGTTCGGTATTTTCAAGGGCCGATTTGCCGAAAGGCGAATGCGCCCAGCCGACGATCTGCGCTTTGCTCATTTGCTCGTTCTCCTTGTTTGCCGTTTCGCGTCGCCTTCGCCGCGCGTGCGGGCGCGGCTGGCCATCATTTCCGCAATGCGTGTCTCGATGCGGGTCACTTCCTCGCGCAGCAGCGCCGCCAGTTCCGGCTGGCGCTCCGGCCGCATGCGGCTGTCGACGGCGGCAATGCTCAAGGCCCCCGCCACCGCGCCATCCGGTGTTCGGATGGCAACGCCTATACCCCAGGAATTCGAGAGGATCAGACCCGGATTGAGCGAATAACCATTGGTTCGCGTCAATTCGACATCGCGGCGCAGCCCGTCCAGCGTGATGCCGGGATAGTTCGCGGCAATCAGCCCGCTATTGGCGGCAATGACGCTTTCCACCTCGGCATCGGGCAGCGCCGCCAGCATGGCGAGCGATCCCGCGCCAATGCCCAGCGGGTGCTCGAAACCGGCCTGAAGCGCGTGGGTGCGCACCGGCCAGGTGCCTTCTTCGCGATAGAGGCACAATGCAAACGTGTCGCGGCGCACGGAAAGGAAGCTCGAATCCTCAGTGCGGCGGGAAATGCGCGTCAGACTGTCCTGAGCCATCTGCAGCAAGCCGAAACGGCGCGATGACAGGCTGCCTAGCACATAGGCTTCCTCGCCCAGATAATAACGGCGCGTTTCCTCATCCTGCTCCACCAGGCCTGCGCGGATCAGCGCCAGCAGCAGGCGGCGGGCCGTGGGCTTGTTCAGCCCGCTTTCGGTGACGATGACTGAAAGCGCCACGCCGCGTTCGGCATGACGCCCCACCATCGATAGAAGTCCCAGCGCCCGGTCTACCGCGCGCGCGCCTGTCAGGTCGCTTTCTGTCGGGATCATCGTGGCCATATCAGGAAAACGCTCCCACCGCACAGCTTTGCCCGCCATCGACCGGCAGGCAGATGCCGGTGATGAATTTGGCTTCATCGGATGCCAGAAAGACTGCCGCACGGGCGATATCGAAGGCATCGCCCATGCGGCCGACCGGGACCGCGGCATTGCGCGCCGCCACCATATCCTCGACGGAGGCATATTGATTGCTGATCTGTTTGTAGATCAGCGGCGTATCGATCATTCCGGGCAGAACGCAATTGGCCCGAATGCCCTGGCGGGCATATTGCATGGCCAGCGCCACGGTTGCCTGGTTTACGGCGGCCTTCATGGCGTAATAGGCAAAATAGGGATAGCCGGTCCAGCGAATGGAGGCGAGCGAGGAGATGTTGACGATGGCCCCGCCGCCCTGCGCCAGCATCACCGGCAGCACGGCCTTTGTGGTGCGATAAACGGAACCGATATTGAGGTCGACCGAGGCTCGAAAACGTTCCTCATCCAGCTCGACCGGGCCGCCCATATGGGTCACGCCGACATTGTTGTGCAGGATATCGATGCCGCCGAAGGCCTCGCAGGTCCGCGCAACCGTGGCCGATACGGAATCGAATTCCGTGACATCGGCAGCAACCGCAATCGCCTCGAAACCTTCGCCGCGAATGATCTGCGCGGTTTCCTCGGCCGCATCAGCGGAGAGGTCGACACAGGCCACGCGTGCGCCTTCGCGGGCAAATTGCACGGCCGCAGCCTTGCCATTGCCGAAACCCGGACCAGATGATCCTGCGCCAAAAACAATGGCGCGTTTTCCCGTCAGGCGACCTGTCAAAACAGTCTCCATTACAATCGTCAGAAATAGTCGGGTCGGCCCCGCCTGACGCGGGGCCAGCTATTCAGCGGACCGATCAGGTCAGGCTGGCGCCAACGGCCTTTTCGAGAATGGCCCAGGCTTCATCGCCATATTTGCCCTTCCATTCGGAATAGAAACCGGCTTCCTTGAGGGTTGCACGGAAGAGTGAGGCGTCGGTGTCATTGAAGGTCATGCCCTTGGCAATCAGGTCTTCCTTCACCGAGGCATTGAGTTTCGCCACATCGGCCCGCTCGTCCTTGCCGGCCTGATTGAGGTTTTTGGCAACGATGGCGCGCAGGTCATCCGGAAGGCGCTCCCAGGCGCGCTTGTTCGCCAGGAACCAGAAGCCGTCCCACATATGGTTGGTGACCGAGCAGAATTTCTGCACTTCGAACAGCTTGGCGGTGGAAATGATCGCCAGCGGGTTTTCCTGGCCATCGACAACGCCGGTCTGCAAGGCGGTGTAGACTTCAGCGAAATTGATCGAGGCAGGGGCCGACTTGAAGGCCTTGAACATCGAGGTCCAGAGCGGGCTTACCGGCACGCGGATCTTGAAGCTTTCGAGATCGGCCGGCGTGGCGATGGGCTTGGACGCGCTGGTGATCTGGCGGAAGCCGTTATCCCAGATGGTGTCCATGGCAACGAGGTTCTGCTTGGCGATTTCGCCGCGGACATATTTGCCGAGATCGCCATCCATGGCCGCCCAAACCGAATCGTAGTTCGGGAAGGCGAAGCCGATGCCGCTGATGGATGCATTCGGCACCAGCGTCGACAGGATCAGTGGCGAAAGCGTAAAGAATTCAACGCCGCCCGAGCGTACCTGGCTCAACACATCCGTATCAGCGCCCAACTGGCTGCTGGGGAAGATGTTGATCATCACCTGGCCGTCGGTTTCCTTGGCGATACGGTCAGCCGCTTCCTTGGCGCGGATGTTCATGGGGTGCGCCGCAGGCAGGTTGTTGGCGTATTTATAATTGAATTGCGCAGCGCGGGCGCGCGACACAAAAGCGGTGGCAAGAACGGCAGAACCGGCGCCGGCCAACACGGTACGTCTGTTGATATTCATTGCTTTCTCCTCCCAAAAATAAAAGCATGTGTCATTCATCGGCGTGGCGGGTGGACCCGCCACGGTCTCAGAGCAGAATTGTCGAGAAGCCCGGAATTGCCGCAATCAGCAGCAGACCGATGACCATGGCTGCGAGATAGGGCCAGATGGCGCCCATGGCCTCATCAGGCGAAACATTGCCTATCTTGCAGGCGATATAGAAACCGATGCCGATGGGCGGCGCCATCAGGCCGATATTCATGGCGACAACCACCACCATCGAATAATGGATGTCGTTGATGCCAAGCGTGCGGGCGATGGGGAACATGATCGGTGCGAGCAATACGATTGCCGGCAGGCCTTCCAGCACGCAGCCGAGGATCATGAAAATCAGGATCGACACGACCATATAGGTCATCCATCCGCCCGGCAGATCGGTGATCATCGCGGTCAGCTGGAAGGCAAAGCCGCTCTGGGTCAACCCCCACGCCATGGCCGAGGCGCAGCCGAGGATCAGCAGGATCGCCCCGGAAAGGGCGGCCGTCTCCACTAGCATGGAATAGAGTTTTTTGAGGCTGATGCCGCCATAAAGTACCGCACCGATAATCATCGCATAGAGCACGGCAATGGTGGAAACCTCGGTTGCCGTCGCCACGCCGCCGCCGACGAGGCTGCGGATGAGGAAGGGCAGAACCAGCGCCGGTGCGGCAACTAGGGCCGCCTTGCCCACCAGCGGCCACGGCGTGCGTTTTGCGCCTTCCATGTTTTCATGCCGCGCCTTCCAGCGGGCCAGAACGGCCAGCACCAGAAGCAGCACCATGGCGATCATGAAGCCGGACGTGAACAGACCGGCAATCGACACGCCCGCCGCCGAACCGAGAACGATCAGCACGATGGAGGGCGGAACGGTATCGGCCATGGCGGCGCCGGTGGCGAGCAGCGCAATCATTTCCTTGGGCTTGTGGCCACGGCGCTTCATTTCCGGAAACAGCGCCGGTGCAACCGTCGCCATATCCGAAACCTTGGAGCCGGAAATGCCCGAGACCAGAAACAGCGAGCCGAGCAGCACATAGGACATGCCGGCGCGAATATGGCCGAACATGGAGGATAGCAGCTCGACAATCGCCTTGCCCATACCGGTGGCGTCGAGCACACAGCCCAGCAGCACGAAAACCGGAACCGAGAGCAGAATGATGCCCGACATGCCCTCGTCAATGCGCCCGATCATCACGATGGTCGGAACCCAGGTGGTAAAGGTCAGGTAGGCAAGGGTTCCAAGGCCAAAACAGAAGGCGATCGGTACGCCCAGCACCAGAAACACCGCCACGAACAGGCCGAGGAAGATCGCCAGATTGAAATTGCCGAAAGTTTCGAGCGTCGGCGATGCCAGATAGAGCAGGCCGGAGGCGACCGCGACGGTGACAACGGCTGCGATGATGTCCCGTAGATTTTCCCTGCGGAAGAGATTGTTGAGGACCAGCAGCAGCATCAGACAGGCGCCGACCGGCAATGCCGCGGCGCGGAAGGACATCGGAATATTCAGCGCCGCCGAGGTGACGACCCATTCCTCAATGGCATATTCTATCGCCGGCTTGATAATCGCCGCAAGAAATGTCGCCACCAGCACGAGCGCGAGCGAGTTGACATAGCCCAGAATGCGCTGCGGAAACATGTTGAGAAACAGCGTCAGTCGCAGGTGTTCGCTGCGATCGATGGCAATTGCCGCACCGAGCATGGCAAACCACAGGAAGCTTAACGACGCCGTTTCATCGATCCAGACGATTGGCAAATGCAGGGCATAACGCGATGTCACGCCCAGCAGAAGCAGGCCGATCATCACCGCCAGCAGCACCGCCGCCACGGCCTCGACGGGTCGCATGAACCACGAGCCTGTTACCGGCCCCGTATGCAACAGCTCTCCGTCGAGTACAAATACGTCGTCATTCGCGTTTGCGGTCATGGTCATCGGGGCCTCCTCTCCCACAGAACAACCTTCGCAACGGACTGCGGCAGACAAAGAGAGTTATCCGCGCCTAGGCCAATATCATGACCGACGCATCAGGATATATCTGTCATTGCCAGACCGGCCAGACCCCTCCAAAAGCCTGAAACTAGCGGTATATTGCCTCCACAATATGGACCGTTAAAAAACTATGCATTCGGGATACACAGGAAAAGTGCCGAAATCAACTGTATAAATGCAGTATTGCGCGGTTTTCATCATATGCTTATAGGTCCACATAGTGGATCATACTATAATTGATTGAAATTTATCTGTGATGTAACGAGCGCGCAGCAATTTCCGGGGCTTTTCGGAAGCCCATCGAGACGACAGCAATTGTGATGCCGGGCGAGCCGGATGGTCTGGCGTTACGCGCTGGAGAAGTCGGGGAGCAAATCCGCTGCCTATTGCGGCAATGACGGTTATGAAGTCGTCAGGTTGCACGACTCAAAACGGTTGAGAATTATCAGTCAGGTAAATGAAAGACGATGGGGTCGGGTGACGGAATACGGATGATCTTGCTTTATCAAACGAAGCAGCCGCCCGGTGGGGCGGCTGCTGTTTATCTGATGGTCTCTGTCAGCCTCAGGCTGCCTTTTCGAGTTCCTGCTTCCAGTTGCCCTTGGCGGCGAGGCTGTTCATCGCGGCGCGGTGCGTGAAGGCGCGCTGGCCGGCGGCGACATTTTCCTGCTTGCCGCCCCATGTCTTGAGGGCCGTATCCTGAAGCGCGCGGCCGTAGGAATAGGTCAGAGACCAGGGCAGGTCGTAACCGGCATTCATGGCGGAGAGATGCGCCGTCGCCTCTTCGGAGGACTGGCCGCCGGAAAGGAAGGCGATGCCCGGAACGGCGGAAGGCACGGTCGCCTTCAGAACCTTCACGGTCTTTTCCGCCACTTCCTCGACGGAAGCCTTGCGGGCCTTCTTGCCGTCGATGATCATGTTCGGCTTGAGGATCATGCCCTCAAGGTTCACGCGGGCGTCGAACAGGTCCGCGAAGACGGTCTGGAGAACCCATTGCGTGACTTCCGCACAGCGGTCGATGTCATGCGTGCCCGGCTCGCCGTCCATCAGCACTTCGGGTTCCACGATCGGCACGATATCCGCCTGCTGGCAGAGGGCGGCGTAACGGGCAAGCGACTGGGAGTTTGCCTTGATCGAACCCCAGCTCGGACGCTGCTCACCGATGGTGATGACGCCGCGCCATTTGGCGAAACGTGCGCCGGCCTCATGATACTTGCGCAGGCGCTCGTAAAGACCGTCGAGGCCTTCGGTGATGAATTCATGCGGATGGAAAGCCATCGGCTTGGCGCCGATATCCACTTTGATGCCTGGCAGGCTGCCGGCCGCCTTGATGATATCCACGAAAGGTGTGCCGTCGGCGGCCTTTTGGAACAGGGTCTCTTCATAAAGGATGACGCCGGAGATGTATTTCTTCATGGCGTCGTCGGAACGGAACAGCATCTCGCGATAATCGCGGCGGGCGGTCTCGGTGGATTCCAGATTGATGCTGTCGAAACGCTTTTTGATCGTTCCCGTGGATTCGTCGGCGGCGAGCAGGCCCTTGCCGTCGGCGACCATTTTGATTGCGATGTCTTCGAGACGTTCGGTCATTTGCTATTCTCCCAAGGCACAATAAATTTCCGATAACAGAAGTTCCAGGGCAGGGAAATGGCACGCTAACTCATTGAAACGATTGAAATGATTTCAATCGTTTGAAACTTTTCCTCCCGGTGCCGCTTACCAAAAAGCAAGGCCGGACAAGCATGGCTTGTCCGGCCTCGTGTCAGGCAAGTAGCGTGAGTTTACTTGGCGGCGGTCAGGATGGCAACGCCCGGCAGTTCCTTGCCTTCCATCCATTCGAGGAAGGCGCCCCCGGCCGTCGAAACATAGGAGAAATCCTCGGAAACGCCGGCATGGTTGAGCGCGGCAACGGTGTCGCCGCCGCCGGCGACGGAGACGAGCTTGCCGGCCTTGGTGCATTCCGCCGCGTGTTTTGCAGCGGCAACGGTCGCCGCGTCGAAGGGCTCGATTTCGAAGGCGCCGAGCGGGCCGTTCCAGACCAGCGTTTCGGCGCGGGAAATCCAGGCCTTGATGCTTTCAACCGATTTTGGGCCGACATCGAGAACCATGGCATCAGCGGGAATGGCGTTGATGTCGACGATTTCATTGGCCGCACCGGCCTTGAATTCGCGGGCGACGACGCCGTCCTCCGGCAGCACGATCGCGCAGCCGGATGTCGCAGCCTCGATCATGATCTGCTTTGCGGTCTCGGCGAGATCATGCTCGCAAAGCGATTTGCCGACCTGCGCGCCGCGGGCGGCGAGGAAGGTGTTGGCCATGCCGCCGCCGATGACAAGGGCATCGACCTTCTTCACGAGGTTCATCAGCAGATCGATCTTGCTCGACACCTTGGCGCCACCGACGATGGCGACGACCGGACGGACTGGCTGGCCGAGGCCCTTTTCCAGAGCCTCAAGCTCGGCCTGCATGGTGCGGCCGGCATAGGCGGGCAGGTGGCGTGCAAGGCCTTCGGTGGAAGCGTGGGCGCGGTGCGCGGCGGAGAAGGCGTCGTTCACATAGATATCGCCATTGGCTGCCAAAGCTTCGACGAAGGCCGGATCGTTCTTTTCTTCGCCCTTGTGGAAACGGGTATTTTCCAGAAGCAGGATATCGCCATCGTTCAGTTTAGCGACGGCGTCCGCCGGAGGTGCGCCGATGCAATCGGTCGCGAAGGAAACGGCGTGATCGAGCACTTCCTCGACGGCAGGTACGATCTGGGAAAGCGACATATCGGCCACCGGTTCGCCCTTCGGACGGCCGAAATGGGCAAGCAGAATGACTTTCGCGCCCTTGGAGGACAATTCCAAAATGGTCGGCGCAACGCGTTCGATACGGGTTGCGTCCGTCACCTTGCCATCTGCGACCGGCACGTTGAGATCAACGCGGACGAGAACGCGCTTTCCGGCAATGTCGTTGAGGTCGTCGAGGGTCTTGAAAGCGGGCATAGGTCGATCCTGATTTGTTGCGAGTTCGGCACGGACCATACTATGCCTGATTGACGACGCAAGCCGGTCAGGCCTCATTTTCTCTCACTGTATTCGCAGCGGCGGGGGCGCTTTCTTCAACGCTGGCAGAGCGTGGCTGGCGCTTCTCTGCCAGATGGTTGCGCACACGGTTGAGGATTTCCGAAAAGCTGATGAAGATCGGCAGGCTGGTGGCCGGTTCCACTGGTTCAAGGGAGATGCCCACACCCGTTATCGCCTCGTGTTCGTCCAGTGTGCGAACGATCAGGACGATGGAGCCGAGGCGTACGCGGTCGGCATAATCGGCTTTTCCGGCAAGGCGCGCTTCGATGAGTTCCGCGACGCTCATCGCCTGTTCGGCGGGCGAAAGCAGGCCGGGACCATAGGCTGCATCCAGCTCCTTCGCCGGGCGGGCGGGCGAGATCGCGAAGGTGCCGAAGAAATCGGCGTCGTCATCGGCAACCGGCAGGGCGCTGGCGAACAGCCGGTCGATAAGGCGGGAATAGCCGGGCGCGATGAAGAGGTAGACGAGATCGTTCTCCCGCAACCGTCCGGCATATTGGTAGCGGATCGATTTGCCGTCGCGCACCACCAGCGAAGGCATGGCCCAGCGCGGAATGCGCTCGCCCTGCATGATGGCGCTGCCCTTGGCGACCCGGTAGGAGATCAGCTCATGATTGGCGGTGCCGGGAAGGTCCACTTCCAGCTTGTCCACCTCACCCATGCGCGGCGGCACGATCAGCCCGAGCCTTGTCGCCACAGGCTTGATGGTCCAGCCCTGCACGAGGAGTGACACCAGCACGATGATGAAGGCGGCGTTGAAATAGACCTGCGCATCGTCAAGGCCGCCGAGAATGGGCATGATGGCGAGCAGGATGGAGACTGCGCCGCGCAGGCCCACCCATGCCACGAAGGAGGTTTCCTGCTGGGTATAGTTGAAGGGCATGAGGCTCAGCCACACCGCAAGCGGGCGGGCGACGAAGATCAGGAACAGCGCGAGCAGCACGGCCGGAATGGCGATTGCCGGAAACTGCGACGGGGTGGCGAGCAGGCCGAGCATCAGGAACATGATGATCTGGGCAAGCCACGTCAGACCCTCATGGAAACGGCGGATTGTTTCCTTGGCGAAGATCCGGCGGTTGCCGGCAACGATGCCAGCCACATAGACCGCCAGAAAACCGCTGCCGCCAATTGAGCCGGTGAAGGAAAAGACGAGCAGCGCCAGCGCCAGCACGAAGATGGGCGCAAGCCCCCGGTCAGCGGCGAAACGGTTGACGACGGTGGCGATCATGACGCCGCCGAGCAGGCCGAAAATCACGCCAAGGCCCATCTGCTCAATGAAAAGCAGCAGAAAGCCGCTATCGATTCCGGCCAGCCCCTGGCCCTTGGCGATGATTTCGACCAGGGCAATGGTGAGGAAGATCGCCATCGGATCGTTGGTGCCGGATTCGACTTCCAGCGTCGAGCGCACCTGATCGCGGATATGGATGCCGCCGATGCGCAGCAGGAAGAACACGGCCGCCGCATCGGTGGAAGCGACGATGGCGCCGAGCAGCAGGCCTTCCAGCCAGGAAAGCCCGAGTAGCAGGGCGGCTGCGCCGGCAAAAAAGACGGATGTGAGGATGACGCCGACTGTGGCGAGAGCGACGGCGGGTGCCGCCGAAAGCCGGAAAGACTGGATGGATGTGCCGAACCCGGAATCGAACAGGATGACGGCTAGCACCAGCGAGCCGAGCATATAGGCCAGCGGATTGTTGGTGAATTCGATGCCGAGGCCATCCACACCAGCCACAAGGCCGATCATCAGGAAAAGCAGGAGGAGTGGCGCGCCGAACCGGAAGGCGATGAGGCTGGAAAAGGCGGCGACGAGAACGAGAACGGTTGCGACCAGCAACAGAAGATAAAATGATTCCACGTCCACCGCCTCATTCAAACCGCGTTGATGGACCGCAGTCCGTGGCGCAATGAATGCTCTGCGCGTCTGCAGTCAATGCGCCACGGGTTGCGGTCTGTCAGCGCTGTTTCGGGTGGCGTTGAAAGGCGACGCAAGGCGGGGTGTATCGAATGATACGGCAGGGCCGAAGTGCATTGCGCACGACCGTTATCCCTGTGTTTCTTGTCCGTCCCAAAGTGGACCAGACAAAGGCAGGAAATGGGAATTTTTTCGGCGTGCAGGGAAAACATGCAAGGCCCGGACAAGCGGCGCATACCCTGCACAAACAATTCATCCGCTGGTGTTTCAACGTAACATAGAGACAATGCAGCTGCGTTAGTTCTCGCCTCCGAATTGCTTTTGCCCATTATCGGAGCGATCGGATGAAACGGATATCTACCTTTATGATGCTGCTGGCGGCCGGCCCGATGGTTTCGGGTTGCTCGAGTACGGAGCAGACGGCAGAAAACATGGCCGCGCAACGAGAGCGCTGTCGCGTGTTTGGTTATTACGAAGGCTCGCGGGATTTCGCCGGCTGCATGATGAAACTCTCCATGCAGCAAAGCGAATTGAGGCAACAGACCTTCGATACGATCTGGAGCAGTGCCGGCAATTCCGGTCCGGTCATTATCAACAATAGAAAATGACGATTACGCGCGCCTCTTCCGGCTGGGTGAGGGGCGACTTGCATCGTCGGTCGGCCGGTGACGGTTTTCGATCCGAAGCGCCCCGCCTTGCTTCGGGATCGACGCCGGGGGTGGGGATTCCTCGTTCCGCCGGCATTTTTCAGGCAAACAAAAACCGGCAGGATTGCTCCTGCCGGTTTTTTTATGGAAGCGATGCCTGCTTAGATGGTCTTCGCGAAGGCGACGGCCGTGTCCGACATGCGGTTGGAGAAGCCCCACTCGTTGTCGTACCAGGACAGGACGCGCACGAAATTGCCTTCCATAACCTTGGTCTGGTCGTTGGCGAAGATCGACGAATGGCTGTCGTGGTTGAAATCGCGGGAAACCAGCGGCTCGTCCGTGTAGCCGAGGATGCCCTTCAGCTTGCCATTGGCGGCAGACTTGATCGCTTCGTTGATTTCCTCAACCGTGGTGGCGCGCTTGGCAATGAACTTGAAGTCCACGACCGAAACGTTCGGGGTCGGAACGCGGATCGACGTGCCGTCCAGTTTGCCCTTGAGGTGCGGCAGGACGAGGCCAACGGCCTTGGCAGCGCCCGTCGAGGTCGGGATCATGGACAGGGCTGCGGCGCGGGCGCGGTACAGGTCCTTGTGCATGGTGTCCAGCGTCGGCTGGTCGCCGGTGTAGGAGTGGATCGTCGTCATGAAGCCATGGTCGATGCCAACGACGTCATCAAGAACCTTCACGACCGGCACCAGGCAGTTGGTGGTGCAGGACGCGTTGGAAATGACCAGATGGTCCTTCGTCAGCTGGTCGTCGTTGACGCCGAAGACGACGGTGAGGTCAGCGCCGTCAGCCGGAGCCGAAACGATGACGCGCTTTGCGCCGGCCGTCAGGTGAGCGGCAGCCTTGTCGCGGGCGGTGAAGATGCCCGTGCATTCCAGCGCGATGTCGACGCCGAGTTCCTTGTGCGGCAGCGTTGCCGGATCGCGAACGGCCGTCACCTTGATCGGCTTGCCGCCGCCAACGATGATCGTGTCGCCTTCGACCTTCACATCGGCCGGGAACTTGCCGTGGATCGAATCGTAGCGCAGCAGGTGGGCGTTGGTCTCCACCGGGCCGAGGTCGTTGATGGCAACGACTTCGATATCGGTGCGGCCGGATTCGACGATGGCGCGCAGGACGTTGCGGCCGATGCGGCCGAAGCCGTTAATGGCAACTTTTACAGTCATTTACAGTCTCCCGAACAAGAATGGGCGTGGTCTTTGCTGAATGGTGAGGGCCTGGGAAGCCCTCACGCAAGTTTTGCCTCGACTGCGGCGACGACGGCTTCCGCCGTGATGCCGAAGTGCTTGAAGAGATCCTTCGCCGGCGCGGACGCTCCAAAGGAGTGCATGCCGACGAAAGCACCGTCGTTACCGATGAAATAATCCCAGCCCTGGCGAATGGCGGCTTCGACCGCTATTCTGACCGGAGCCTTGCCGATGATGGCGTTGCGATAGGTTTCCGGCTGTTCCTTGAAGAGCTCGAAGCAGGGAACGGAGACGACACGGACGGAAACGCCGTTGTCCTTCAACGTTGCGGCGGCCTTCAGCGCCACTTCGACTTCCGAACCGGATGCGAAGATCGAAACCTTGGCGTCGCTGGCGGAGACGAGTTCGTAAGCGCCGTAAGCAGACAGGTTCTTCTCTTCATATTCCTTGCGCGAGGGCGCAAGGTTCTGGCGGGTAAGGGCCAGCGCGGAAGGACGATGCTTCTGTTCCAGCGCCAGCTGCCAGCATTCCGCCGTTTCGGTTTCATCCGCCGGGCGGAAGACGAGCAGGTTCGGAATGGCGCGCAGGGCTGCGATCTGCTCCACCGGCTGGTGGGTCGGGCCGTCTTCGCCGACGCCGATGGAATCATGCGTCAGAACGTGGACGACACGGATGCCCATGAGCGCTGCAAGGCGGATCGACGGACGGCAATAATCCGAGAAGATCAGGAAGCCGCCGGCATAAGGAATGAGACCGCCATGCAGAGCGATGCCGTTCATGGCTGCTGCCATGCCGTGTTCGCGGATGCCGTAATGCAGGTAACGGCCGGAGAAATCCGTCGGCGTGATGGACTTCATCTGGCTGGTCTTGGTGTTGTTGGACGGCGTCAGGTCAGCCGACCCGCCGACCATTTCCGGCAGGACGCCGTTGATGACTTCGAGCGAATCTTCCGAGGCCTTGCGGGTGGCGACCGTCGGGTTGTTCTCGATGATCTTCTTCTTGAAGGCATCGATGGCGCTGTTGAAGTTGCCGGGCAGGTCGCCGGCGAAGCGGCGCTTGAATTCGGCTTTCTTGCCGGCTTCAGCGGCTTCGAGGCGGGCTTCCCAGTCCTGGCGGGTCTTGGTGGAGCGCAGGCCGGCAAGACGCCATGCATCCAGCACGTCTTCCGGAACAACGAAGGCTTCCGCTTCCCAGTTCAGGTGCTTGCGGGTGGCGGCGATTTCTTCGGCGCCGAGCGGGTTGCCGTGAACCTTGTGGGTGCCCTGCTTGTTGGGTGCGCCGAAGCCGATGACGGTCTTGCAGGCGATGAAGGTCGGGCGGTCGGATTTCTGCGCGGCTTCGATGGCGGCGGCAATCGCGTCCGGATCATGGCCATCGACGCGGATGGTGTTCCAGTGAACGGCCTGGAAGCGGGCGATCTGGTCGGTGCTGTCGGAGAGGCCGACTTCGCCGTCGATGGTGATGTTGTTGTCATCCCAGAACAGAACGAGCTTGTTGAGCTTCAGGTGGCCGGCAAGCGCGATGGCTTCGTGGCTGATGCCTTCCATGAGGCAGCCGTCGCCGCACAGGACATAGGTGAAGTGGCTCTGCAGGTCGGAGCCGAATTCCTCTTCCAGCTTGCGTTCGGCGATTGCCATGCCGACGGCGTTGGCGATGCCCTGGCCGAGCGGGCCGGTGGTGGTTTCGATGCCGGTCGCATGGCCATATTCGGGGTGGCCGGCGGTCTTGGAACCGAACTGACGGAAACGCTTGATCTCGTCGATCGTCATGTCCTCGTAGCCCGTCAGATAGAGCAGCGAGTAAAGAAGCATCGAGCCATGACCTGCCGACAGCACGAAGCGGTCACGATCCGCCCAGAGCGGAGCCTTGGGATCGAATTTCAGGTAACGGGTGAAGAGAACGGTGGCGACATCGGCGGCGCCCATCGGCAGACCGGGATGGCCGGAATTGGCCTTCTCCACTGCATCCATGGCAAGAAATCGGATCGCATTTGCCATCCGGTTGTGTTTGTCGCGAGAAATCATGGCTTTTCCGTCTGTTTCCGGGTGAAAGGAGATAGTTTTACGCAACTATCCAAAAAGCGGGTTGATCCATAGCAGGTGAGGCAGGCAAGTCAATAAATCCACGGGCAATTGCGGTTCGCCGAGGGATAAAAATCGTTTAGAAAATCGGCTGTCCAGATAAAATTCGTGCGATAGGCGTCGCCGCCTCTTCGTTCATCCACAGAGCAAAACGCCTCAATGCACTGGTTTGATTGACGGGATGGTAAATCGGGTAATAACCTCGTGATTGTTGAAAAGGCCTGAAACCGGACGATTCGGCCGGTGGCGTGCGAGTTGGAAAAAACGATGTCGGCTGACAAGACCGTACAATCTGCGCTGACGGAGCTGAATGCTGCCATCACAAATCTCGAAAATGCCATCGACATGCGTATCGAGCGGCAAAGGGAGACGGGCGAGATCGATAACGAGGTCAAGCGGGTCCATGTCGACCGCGCAAGGCTCGCGCATGAGCTGGATCAGGCCGAGTTTCGCGCCAATCGTCTTGAAGAAGTCAATCGCGAGGTTTCCCGCCGGCTGGTGACGGCGATGGAGACGATCCGCGCGGTGCTGGATCGATAGGAGCGGGCTCATGGCGCAAGTCACAGTTATGATCGACGGCAAGGCCTACCGCATGGCGTGCGAGGCGGGGCAGGAAGACCATCTGACCGATCTCGCAACGAGGTTCGACCGGTATGTCGGGCACCTCAAGAGCCAGTTCGGCGAAATCGGCGATCTTCGCCTGACCGTTATGGCGGGCATCATGGTGATGGACGAGCTTTCCGAACTCAATCGCAAGATCGAGAAGCTGGAAGGAGAGGTCGCCTCCCTTTCCCGCAACCGCGACGGCATGGCCGAGCACCGGGCGAAATCAGACGAGATGGTGGCGCTCGCTATCGGCGATCTGGCCGACCGCCTGAACGGGATTACCGAAAAACTGCTGGCGCGGCCGAAGCCCGCCGCGCATTGACCGCGTGAAGGGTTCTGAGGCGGCAAAATTTCGCGCGCTGCCCTCTGGCGGTTTTCTCCGATCCGTCCTATATCTTCTATGCGTTCTGCGCTTCCCGACAGGAACCACAATCCCTGGGGCCATACTCGATCCAAAGGGAGCTGTCCCTGGCCAGTCCCGTGGGGCTGGACACACGGTGCCCACCTACTTTTGTAGGCGCCCAGGATCGTAAATCTCCATCGGTCGCCGTGGATCGCGCTTGAAGTTTCGGATCAACCTCCGGGGCTTCCCTGTATCCTTGATATATTCGACAGTCATTTTTCATAACTGCCGGACGCGGCTTTTTTATATTGCCGTCATTGCAATGGCGGAACAATTCCCTATTATCCGAATTGGTATGTCTGTCATGCCCTTTAAAAAAGGGCGCTGCGGTCAAAACCGCGACGTGCCGTTCAACAGCCCAAAGAGCTAAACTTGTTTACTGAAATTATGATCGTGGTCCTGCTCACCGTATTGAACGGTGTGCTTGCCATGTCCGAGCTTGCCGTTGTCTCCTCCAGGCCGGCGAGGCTCAAGGTGCTTGCCACACAAGGCAGCAAGGGCGCCACAATGGCGCTCAGCCTTTCCGAAAATCCCGGACGCTTTCTTTCCACGGTGCAGATCGGCATCACGCTGGTCGGCGTCCTTTCCGGCGCTTTTTCCGGCGCCACGCTCGGCGCCCGCTTCACGGCGTGGCTTCTGGAGCAGGGCGTTCCCGACCGTGCCGCCGATGCGCTCGGTGTCGGCTCGGTGGTCGTCGCCATCACCTATCTGTCGCTGATCGTCGGCGAACTGGTGCCCAAGCAGATTGCGCTGCGCGACCCCGAAAAGGTCGCCGCCCGCGTCGCCCCCACCATGATGCTGCTGTCCAAGGTCGGCGCGCCGCTGGTGTGGCTGCTCGACCGGTCGGGCAAGGCCGTTCTGGCGCTTCTCGGCCATAGCGGTGAATCCAACGCTTCGGTCACCGACGATGAAATCCGCACGGTTCTGGCCGAAGCTCACAGTGCCGGCGTGATCGAGACCGAGGAATCGGCGATGATCACCAGCGTCATGCGCCTTGCCGACCGCAATGCGCGCGGCCTGATGACGCCGCGTCGCGATGTGGAAGTGGTCGATATCGAAGACAGCGCCGAAGAAATCCGCGAGCAGCTTCGCCAGACGCAGCGTTCGCGCCTGCCGGTGCGCAATGGCGCCTCGGATGAAATTCTCGGCGTGCTTTTCGCCAAGGACGCTTTCGATGCGCTGGCTTCCGGCAAGGAACTCAACATTCGCGAGCTTCTGCGGGAAGTTCCGGTGGTATCGGATCTGACGAGTGCGGTGGACGTCATTCAGTCGCTGCGCCGTTCCACCGTGCATATGGTGCTGGTCTACGACGAATACGGCCATTTCGAAGGTATCATCAGCTCCGGCGACGTGCTGGAAGCCATCACCGGCGCGTTCCAGGAAGATGATGACGAGGAGCCGGCCATGGTCGAGCGCGAGGACGGTTCGTTCCTCGTCGCCGGCTGGATGCCCGCCGATGAGTTCGCTTATCGCATGGGTTTCCAGATCGACGAGGATGCCGAGTTCGAAACCGTTGCCGGTCTGGTTCTGGACGAGTTCCGCCGCCTGCCGGAACTGGGCGAACATGTCACTCGCAATGGCTGGCGTTTCGAGGTCATCGATCTCGACGGCCACCGTATCGACAAGGTTCTCGTGAGCCGGGCCGCCTGATGCCCGGTGACGTTGCCGAAAAAGCAAGGCTGCGCGGCGAAAGGCTCGCCGCGCGCGATGCGCTGACGCTGGCGGAGCGCCAGCAGAAGAGCCAGTCCATCATGGCTCATGGCGCCTCCGGCATCCCCTTTGCACCGGGCACCGTAATTTCCGGCTTCATGCCGATCCGCTCCGAGGCCGATACCCGGCCGCTGATGGAGGCGTTGCGGACAAGGGGCGGGCGTCTTGTCCTGCCCGTTGTGCTGGATCGTGAAACCATTGTCTTCCGCGCCTTTGAAACGGATACGCCGCTGGTGAAGACCGGCTTCGGCACGACCGGCCCGGGTGAGGATGCGGAGGTTCTCGATCCGGATATTCTGCTCGTGCCTCTCTCCGTTTTCGATGGCAAAGGGCAGCGGGTCGGTTATGGCGCGGGCCATTATGACCGCGCCATTGCGCGGTTGCACGCCAGGGGCCGTCAGCCTGTGCTCATCGGCGTCGCCTTCGATTGTCAGGAAGTGCCGTCCGTACCGGCGGAGCCGCATGATGTGTCGCTTCACGCCATTCTGACGGAAAGCGGCCTGCGCTGGTTTTCCGCCCCGTTGTCGATCTCCGATAGTGGGCAAAAGGCGCTTTAGCACTTTTTAAAAGATGGAATACCCGCTAGAGGGGCTCCACTTTCTTTGAATGGCGAAGACCCTCTAACTCTTTGTTTCGTTCGCATTTCCGGACGGAAAACCGGGTTCCACTTTCCCTGGAAATGCACTAGAGGGGACGAAATATAGAAACATGCGCAAGATCGGGGCGGGTGAATGAGGCTTCTTTTTCTCGGAGATATGGTTGGCAAGACCGGACGCACGGCTGTCTGGGAACGATTGCCGGGGCTGATTTCCGACCTGAAGCTGGATTTCGTCATCGTCAATGGTGAAAACGCTGCCGGCGGTTTTGGTATCACAGAGGATATCTATCTTGAGACCATCAATGCCGGCGCCGATGTGGTGACGACCGGCAACCACGTCTGGGACCAGAAGGAAGCGGTTTCCTTCTGTGAGCGCCACGACCAGTTCCTGCGGCCCGCCAATTATCCGGATGGTACGCCGGGCAAGGGCTCGGGCATTTTTTATGCCCGCAACGGTGCGCGCATATTGGTTGCCAACATCATGGGCCGGGTCTTCATGCATCCGGAACTGGACGATCCCTTCAAGTCGGCTGAAAACATTCTTGCCGCCTGCCCGCTGAAGGAACAGGCCGACGCCATTATTTTCGATTTCCACGCGGAAGCGACCAGCGAAAAACAGTGTTTCGGCCATTTCGTCGACGGGCGCGCCAGCTTCGTTGTCGGCACCCACACCCATGTTCCGACCGCCGACGCGCAGATATTGAACGGCGGAACCGCCTACATGTCGGATGCCGGCATGTGCGGCGATTATGACAGCTCGCTTGGCATGGAGAAGGAAGAGCCGATCAACCGCTTCATTTCCAAAATGCCGAAGGGCCGTTTCGAGGCAGCCAGCGGACCTGCGACGATCTGCGGTGTCGGCGTTGAGATTTCCGACCGAACCGGACTGGCGGAAAAGATTGCGCCGCTGCGCATCGGGCCGCGGCTTTCGGAAACCCTGCCGTCCTTCTGGGTTTAATCTTCCCCCGATGCGTTCACAATGACGAGAGGGTGAGCCTTCCGTTGCTCTTGTAACTGGACGCTCGCCAAAACCTGTCCCATCCTCTCAGCTTCGCAAGTTCAGGGGAGTGGCATGATGCTGCGCGTGCTAATGCTTGCAATAACGGGGCTGATCGCCTGTTCGGGAGCGGCCTTCTCCCAGACGGCGAGCCGTCCTCCCGTCAGTCAGTGCCAGGCGATCGCCAGCAACATTCCGGGCGTCATGTTCGCGAGCTTCGATCCGCCGGGTGTGCAGCTGGCGCAGGCGACGGCAAAGGAAGAGGTGAAGATCAGCTTCATCGGCCATTCCACCTATCTGATCGAAAGCCCCGGCGGTGTGACCATCGCCACCGATTATAACGGCGTCTATCGTCCGCCCGTCACGCCGACTGTCGTGACGATGAACCGGGCGCATTCGACGCATTTTACCCTCAGTCCGGACCCGGCCATTCAATATGTGCTGCATGGCTGGAGCGATACGCCGGGAGAAAAGGCCGAGCACAAGGTTCTGGTGGGCGATGTCTATATCCGCAATGTCGCAACCGACATCCGCAACCGCTGGGGCGATTACGAGTCCTTCCAGGAGAACGGCAATTCCATCTTCATCTTCGAGGTTGCCGGGCTGTGCATCGGCCATCTCGGGCATCTGCATCACGAGTTGACGGATACGCATTATGCTGAGATCGGCCGTCTGGATGTGTTGATGGTGCCGGTGGATGGCGGGCTGACCATGGGTGCCGACAGCATGAGCCGGGTGGTCAAGCGCCTGCGCTCCGCGCTGATCCTGCCGATGCACCGCACCGGCCCGCCACTGGAGCAGTTTCTGACGATGTTCGGCGAAAGTTTCCGCATTGCCTATGCGACCGATCCGGTGATCCGCGTTTCGATGAGAAACCTTCCCCGCCAGCCGCAGATACTGGTGCCAAAAGGCATGTAGCATGGCGACGGGCGGGGAAGGCCGGGGTGGTTTATCAGGCAAAGGTGAGGTGCTGGCGGACGCCGACGTCAGGCGTCTTGTCATCCGACATATTCGCGTTGGCGATTTCCCAGCCGAATTTCAGCGTGCTGTCCGTCGAAGCCCAGATATCGGCATCGTCGACATGCAACGCCAGCATGGTCAGTTGCGGGTCGCTTTTGCCGTGTTCGTACCAGGCCGCCGTGACGGAGTTCCAATATTCGTCGATCTTGGCTTTGTCGTCGCGGGCTTCGAGGATGCCTGAAAGGCAGGCGTGGTAGTCGTGATCCTTGCCCACCACGCAGAAATGCGCCCGGGAGCCGGATTTCAGCGATTTCACCAGATCGGTGTCTTTTTTGGAGAAAAACCAGATGGTGTTGGTCTTGGGGTCAGCATGAGGCGCCATGGGCTGCATGTGGTTGTGCAGTCCTTCGAGACCGAGCATGCCGGCATGGACGGAATTGATCTCATCCCAGAGCTGGCGGGCCGGTGCTTCTCGTGCTTCAGTCAGGCTGACCATATGTTTTCTCCTTCGGGTCTCATGCTGCGACGGAGGAAAAATGCCCTGTTCCGCCGCGTTCATGATCAGAACGAAGAGCGGATAAATCAGTTCCTTCCGTTGTTGCGGCAAGAGAAAGCGCTTGCGGGGTTGAATGGCGCGGCTATCGCACTTATAAGGCCCGCAATCTCCAAATTACGACAATCAGGTTTTCCATGGCTGGTCATTCACAGTTCAAGAACATCATGCACCGCAAGGGCAAGCAGGACTCCGTGCGGTCCAAAATGTTTTCCAAGCTTGCGCGCGAAATCACCGTTGCGGCAAAGACGGGCATGCCCGACCCGAACATGAACCCGCGCCTGCGTCTGGCAATCCAGAACGCCAAGGCCCAGTCCATGCCGAAGGACAATATCGAGCGTGCGATCAAGAAGGCCTCCGGCGCCGATGGCGAAAACTATGACGAAGTCCGCTACGAGGGTTACGGCCCGGGCGGCGTCGCCGTCATCGTCGAGGCCCTGACCGACAACCGCAACCGCACCGCCTCCAACGTTCGCTCCATCTTCACCAAGGCCGGCGGCGCTCTCGGCGAAACCGGCTCGGTCTCCTTCTCCTTCGACCGCGTCGGCGAAATCTCCTACAAGGCTGAAGTCGGCGATGCCGACAAGGTCATGGAAGCCGCCATCGAGGCCGGCGCCGACGATGTCGAATCTTCCGAAGACGGTCACACCATCATCTGCGGTTTCGAAGCGATGAACGAGGTTTCCAAGGCGCTGGAAGGCGTGCTGGGCGAAGCCGAAAGCGTCAAGGCCATCTGGAAGCCGCAGAACACGGTGCCGGTGGATGAAGAAAAGGCACAGTCGCTGATGAAGCTCATCGACAATCTCGAAGACGATGACGACGTACAGAACGTCTATTCCAACTTCGAAGTGTCCGAAGAAATTCTCGCCAAGCTTTCCGCCTGACGTCTCATGTTTCAAAAAAGCCCCGGTAGCGATCCGCTCCGGGGCTTTTTGTTTAGGCGGCCTTCTTTATGGAGGTCCGCACGTCGGCAAAAATCTCCACGGATCGCAGCCGTTTTTCGATGTCATGGATCGGCATAGAAACGATCAGCTCATCCGCCTGCGTTTCCGCAAGGAAGCCGTCGAGATGCCGCTGGATCGTCTCAGGCGAGCCGACGGCTGCAAAACGCAGTGTGTGTTCGACAGAAAAACGCTCCATCTCGTTCCAGTAATCGTCCATGTTGTGCACCGGCTTCGGAAACTGCGTGCGCACGTTGCGGCGCAGGTTGACGAATTGCTGCAGCGAGGAGGTGAAGAGATGCTGCGCCTCTTCGTCCGTATCGGCGCCGACGCCCATCACACCCACCATCACATAGGGCTTGTCCAGCACTTCTGAGGGCTGGAAGCGCTCGCGATAGATATGGATCGCTTCCATCAGCATGTCAGGCGCGAAATGCGAGGCGAAGGAATAGGGCAGGCCGAGGGCTGCGGCGAGATGTGCGCTATAGGTGCTGGAACCGAGCAGCCAGATCGGCACGTTGGAATTCATGCCCGGCACAGCGAGAATAGCCTGATCCTGCTGCGGCGGGCCGAGGTAACGCTGGAGTTCGACAATATCATGCGGGAAATTCTCCGCGCCGGCATCGAGATTGCGGCGCAGCGCCCGTGCCGTGCGCATGTCGGTTCCGGGCGCACGGCCGAGACCGAGATCGACGCGGCCGGGAAGCAGCGCCGCAAGCGTGCCGAACTGCTCGGCGATGACGAGCGGGGAGTGGTTGGGCAACATGATGCCGCCGGAGCCGACGCGGATATGTTTCGTGGCCGTGCCCACATGGGCGATGACCAGCGATGTTGCAGCACTGGCAATGCCCGGCATGCCGTGGTGCTCCGCCAGCCAGATGCGGTTATAGCCGTGTTCTTCGGCCTTGATCGCCATTCGGCGGGAATTTTCAAGCGCCTCGCTGACGCTCTCGCCTTCGCCGATGGGCGAAAGGTCGAGAATTGAAAAGGGGATCATCCGACGCTCCTGCGAAATTTAAATCTTTGCTGCGGATGTAAGACGCGTGTCCCGATTTACCAGTGAAGTCGCGCAGAATTGAAGGATGGTTCAAAAAAATTGGGGCCTCCGAAGAGGCCCCTTTGCTTTTTCAGCCTGCCCGCCGAATTTGTCGGGCGTCGCGATGACCTGCTGCATCCCGGTCGGAAGCCAGCGTGAATTGTCCAAGCCTGCCATCCATTTCGCCCGCTTCGGAGGCGAGATTGTGAATGGCGGCCGTCGTTTCTTCCACCATGGCGGCATTCTGCTGGGTCATGGTGTCGAGACCTGCAACGGTGCTGTTGATTTCCGAGAGCGTGTGCGCTTCCTCGCGGGTGGAGTCCATGATCTCCTCGATGCGTGCGCTGATGGTCTGCACATGCTTGCCGATGCCGGAAAGCGACGTGCCGGCTTTTTCCACCAGCGCCACGCCGGCGGAAACCTCGTCGGTGGAACGTTTCAGCAGGCTGGTGATTTCTTTTGCGGCCGCTGCCGAACGCTGCGCCAGTTCGCGCACCTCCTGCGCCACGACCGCAAAGCCCTTGCCGGCTTCGCCCGCACGGGCTGCCTCAACGCCGGCATTGAGGGCGAGAAGGTTGGTCTGGAAGGCGATTTCATCGATGACGCCGATGATCTGGTTGATCTGGCGCGACGAGGTCTGGATGGCCTCCATGGCGGCGATGGTCTGCTCCATGACGCGGCTGGATGCCGTGGCCTCCGCGCTGGCGTCCCGGGCGATCCGCGTTGCCTGTTCGGCGCGTTCGATCTGGTCGCGGACGGCCTCCGTGATCGCCTTGATGGCACTTGCCGTCTCGGTGATGGATGCTGCCTGCCGTTCGGTCCGTTCGGCGAGCTGGTCGGCGCCCACCCGCATCTCCTCGGAACCGCCACGAACTGCGGCGGAGTTGCCGCCGATGGCCTGCATGGTTTCGCTGAGCCGGGCAAGCGCCGTGTTGAAGTTGTGGCGCAGGCTTTCGAGATCGTCGGGGAAGACGGTTTCGATACGATAGGCGAGGTTGCCGTTCGCCAGCCGGTCCAGACCTTCATCCAGGGAATGCACGACCATCTGCAGGGTGCCGGCCTCGGCCTCCCGTTCCGCAAGATGCGCGCGGCGGGCCGTTTCTGCTTCCTCCCGCGTGCGCGATGCGGTTTCTTCCATCTCCCGCTGCAGGATGAGCTTTTCGCGGAAACTGCCGAGCGCCTGCGCCATGCGGCCGATCTCGTCCTTTCGGTCCTGATTGCCGATCTCCGCATCGAGACGGCCTGCGGCCACTTCGCCGGTCAATCCTGCAAGCTTTTCCAGCGGTGCAAAGAGACGCCGCGCGAAAAAGGCCGTGGCCGCGCACATGGCCGCCAGAACGCAAAGGCCGATCACGGCAAGCGTGCCGGCAATCGAAACCGAGCCCGCATTCAATTCGCTGCGCAGCATGCTTTCCACCGCGAGATATTTTTCCCCGGCAAAGGAGAAGGGGCGGGCATAGGCATTGGCCTCCCCATCGGCGCGGTCGATCTTGGCAATCGTCATGCCCGTCGTATTCAGCGCTTGTCCATGGAAGCCGTAGATTGCCGGATCGAGGCCGACCAGCCTGTTGCCCTCCACGCCGATAACCTTGCCATCGGCGGAAACGATTGCCGACTGTTCGGAACTGCCGGTCGTCACACCCTTCGTGAGGATCTGGCTGAAGACCTCTTCCTTGACCCGGAAGAGGACGATGCCCTTGAACGCGCCGAACTTGACGACGGGAACGCCGAAATAAATGCCGGCCTCGTTCGTGGCTGCATCGATGCGTAGGCCGGAGAAGCTGGTCTGCGCCACGTCGTTCACGGCCTTTTCGGCATTCGCAGCGCCGCGTGCGAAAGCCGCGCCGAGGCCGCTTTCCGCCCAGGCGCCGCCTGTGACGGTTTCCCCGAAAGCCGATCCTTTCAGGTAAGAGTAATAGACCGTGCCTGCGGGATCGATGAAGAGAACGTCGCTGAATGGCGTTCCCTGCAGATAACCGCCAATATCCGTCTGGGTTTTTTCATGGGTGGAATAATAAAAGCCGCTCGGGCTTTCCGGCTTGATCAGCTTTTCCTTTTCGCCAAAGGGGTTTTCCTTGACGAAGACGCGCTGCAGTTCCGCCTTCGCATCACCGGAATTCTTCTGCACGGTCGCCCAGCCGCTGCGCATGGAGACGACAGCCATTTGCAGGGATTCGATCTTGGCAATGGAATCCGCCTGCGTTTTTAGCTGCTCAAGACGCTCCTGAAGCATGTCGCCGCGAAAGACGAGAATGCTCTCCATGGATTTCGACGCCTGTTCTTCGAGAACGCCGCTGCTGCTTTGATAGCCGAGAAGCGTCAGAGCCCCGGTCGAGATCGCCATCAGCGCCAGGAAAATCGCCAGCACTTTGGTGGATATGGAATGAAAACGGTTCAGCATGGCCGATGCAGCCCCCAATGCCGGATCAGTTCCCGCGCCAAGCATGTGGCACCACCGGATGGCTGATATGGCTCAAATATTATGCTGCGGATCATCATGTCCGCAGCTCCCCTTTTTTGGTTTTGTGGGGGAACAATGCGGTACGCGGTTTAAGCAGAGGTAAATGCTGCACTGCAAATTTGATGAATGTTGTCGTTTTGTTCACTTATCGCTGGCAGGGTCGCAGCCGGAAAGATAAGGTGCCTCATGCAAAAGACGATTCGAATCATCGGCATTGACCCCGGATTAAGGCGCACCGGCTGGGGGGTGATCGACACCCTCGGCAACAGCCTGCGGTTTGTCGCCTCCGGCACGGTGACGTCGGACGGCGATATGGATCTGGCCTCCCGGCTCTGCCAGCTGCATGACGGGCTGGCGGATATCGTGCACAGCCATCAGCCCGATGAAGCGGCGGTGGAGCAGACTTTCGTGAACAAGGATGCGGTTGCGACCCTGAAACTCGGCCAGGCACGCGGCATCGCCATGCTGGTACCAGCACGCGCGGGACTGCCGGTCTTCGAATATGCGCCGAACGCGGTCAAGAAGGCCGTGATCGGTGTAGGGCACGGCGAAAAGCAGCAAATTCACATGATGCTGAAAATCCTGATGCCGAAGGCCGAATTCAAGGGTAACGATGCGGCGGACGCGCTCGCCATCGCAATCTGCCACGCCCATAATCGCGGCGGTGACAGGATGCGGCGACTGCTGGCGGCCGGTTGAATATTTAAAGTCTCATTGCAGCGGGCGGCATCATGATCGGAAAACTGAAGGGCAGCATCGAGGAAATCGGCGCGGACTATGTGCTGGTGGATGTGCACGGCGTCTGTTACGTCGCCTATTGTTCGGCGCGCACGCTGTCGAAAATCGGCTCCGTCGGAGAGGCGGTGGTGCTGTTCATCGAAACCTATGTGCGTGAAGACCAGCTGAAGCTCTTCGGCTTTCTCTCGGCGCTCGAGCGGGAATGGTTCAATCTTTTGCAGAGCGTGCAGGGCGTGGGCTCGAAAGTGGCCTTGGCCGTTCTTTCCACGCTGTCGCCCTCCGAACTGGCCAATGCCATTGCGTTACAGGACAAAACGATGATCTCACGCGCGCCGGGCGTCGGGCCGAAGGTGGCGGTGCGCCTCGTGACCGAGCTTCGCAACAAGGCGCCGGCCTTCGCAGGAGAGGCTTCCGCCTCGATCGGCCTTAAGCAGGAGCTTGGTGAGGGTGTCGCATCCGCACCGGTGGCGGATGCCGTTTCCGCGCTCACCAATCTCGGCTACTCGCGCGACCAGGCCGCCAATGCGGTTGCCGCGGCGCTGAAGAACGGCGGGGAGGGCGGCGACAGCGCCAAGCTGATCCGGCTCGGGCTGAAAGAGCTTTCGCGTTGATGCGCTTAATGCTAAATTCCTTACAATGGGTAAAAAGTAAGAAAAAGGGCGGCGGCATGGGCTTTCAGGTGACAATCACCTCCAAAGGGCAGATGACAGTTCCCAAGAACGTGCGCGAACAATTGAAAATCAAGCCTGGCGACAAATGTTACGCCTGGGTTCGTAACGGGGAGATGATCGTTGTCCCTCGTAATAAATCTCTTGCCGATCTGGCCGGAATTCTCGGTAAACCTCCGAATGGCAAAAAGCTTACCGTCGAGCAGATGCATGACGCGATTGGTGAGGGAGCCGTTGCGCGGTACAAGCGTTCTACGGGTAAGACGGAAGACGAATGACCAGCCGTTTCGGAATAGACACGAATATTCTGCTCCGTATCGTGGTAGATGACGATGTCGAACAAAAAGAAACGGTGAAGCGTCTTCTTACACGGCTTGAGGACGGAGAAACCCTGCTTGTAAGTCTCGCTGTGATTTTGGAGACGGCGTGGGTACTTGGCCAGTTCTACGGTTATCCTAAAAGCGCCGTTCTGGAGTTTTTCCAGCTTATGCTTGAGCGGCGGGAACTGGAAATTCCGAATTATGAGGCGATTGGCAATGCCATCGACATATGCCGGAATACAAATGCGGATTTTTCCGACGCGATTGTATCGGAAAGCAACAGGGTCAATGGCTGCGTGGCGACATATACGTTTGACAAAAAGGCTGCTCGCAAGCTGCCGGGAATGGAACTTCTGACATGAGTGATGCGGCAAGGCTGATCACCCCCGAAAAGCGCGGTGAGGACATCGACACCACCCTGCGCCCGCAGTCGCTGGACGATTTTACCGGCCAGGCGGAGGCCCGCGCCAATCTCAAGGTATTTATCGAGGCGGCCAAGAACCGTGGCGAAGCACTGGATCACGTGTTGTTCGTCGGCCCGCCCGGCCTCGGCAAGACCACGCTGGCGCAGATCATGGCCAAGGAACTTGGCGTCAACTTCAAATCCACCTCCGGCCCCGTCATCGCCAAGGCGGGCGATCTTGCAGCACTTCTGACCAATCTCGAGGAGCGCGACGTACTCTTCATCGATGAAATCCACCGTCTCAACCCGGCGGTGGAAGAAATTCTCTATCCGGCAATGGAGGATTTCCAGCTCGACCTCATCATCGGCGAGGGACCGGCGGCGCGCTCGGTGAAGATTGATCTTTCCAAATTCACCCTTGTCGCTGCGACGACCCGTCTGGGGCTCTTGACGACGCCGCTGCGCGACCGTTTCGGCATTCCCGTCCGGTTGGCTTTTTACACCGTCGATGAGCTGGAACTGATCGTCCGGCGCGGCGCGCGGCTGATGGGGCTGAACATGACCGACGAGGGGGCGCGCGAGGTGGCAAGGCGCGCGCGCGGTACGCCGCGCATCGCCGGACGGCTATTGCGCCGGGTGCGCGATTTCGCCGAGGTTGCGCGGGCGGAAGCAGTTACCCGCGAGATCGCCGATGAGGCTTTGACCCGGCTTCTGGTCGACAAAATGGGTCTCGACCAGCTCGACATGCGGTATCTCACCATGATCGCGGTCAATTTCGGCGGAGGCCCAGTTGGCATCGAAACCATCGCCGCCGGCCTGTCGGAGCCGCGCGACGCTATCGAGGATATTATCGAGCCCTATATGATCCAGCAGGGTTTCATCCAGCGCACGCCGCGCGGTCGCATTCTGACCGGCACGGCCTGGAAACATCTGGGCATGCAGCCGCCGAGGGACATCGAGGCGGCGCAGTTCCGGCTGACGCTGGAGGAGGATTGAGGGAACAAGCCCGGCGTGCCGGCATTTGATCGTCTTTGGCACGGAGATGGTCATGTCGGTGTATCGCAAGGGCACGAAAGTCCGGTGGAACTGGAGCGGCGCCACCGGTGAAGGTAAAATCGTCGAGACTTTTACGGATGATGTCGAACGCACCATCGCCGGCTCCAGAATAAAGCGGAAGGCGAGCAGGCATGAGCCTGCCTATCTGATCGAGCAGGAAGACGGCGCCAGGGTTCTGAAAAGCAGATCGGAGCTTGAGCGCGTCGATTGAACGACGCCGTCCTTCGGCGGCAATGGAGGAGCCTTCATGTCTTACGATCCGCTGCGGGTCTTCCGCAAACTCGCGCGCAATAACCGGCTGGCCAATTTTCGGCTGCATCAGGCCTGTCTTCAGCTTTCGCAGGAAGCGTTTGTGGCTTCCCGCGTCAGTTTCTTTCCCACGCTGCGTGCGACGCTGAACCACATCTACACCGTCGACCGGTTTTATATCGATGCCCTGCAGGGCGGCACGCTCGGTCTTGCGGCCTTTGCCGAAGAGGAGCCTTTCGCAACCATGGCGGATTTGCATGTCGCCCAGACGGAATTGGACGAGGTGCTGATCGCATTTGTCGACAGTCTCGATGAAGACGGCCTTGTGGCTAACGTCAATGTTCACCGCGGTGCGCGTATACAGCATGATCGCTGCGACGATGTTCTGTCGCATCTCTTCCAGCACCAGACGCATCATCGCGGGCAGGCGCATGCGATGTTGTCCGGCACCGCGCTCAAGCCGCCGCAACTGGATGAATTCATTGTGGGAGATGACGCAAAGGCGAGAAAAGAAGAGATGGATGCGCTAGGGTGGACGGAAACCGATTTGATGTTTCCAGCCCGCAGGTCAGCGCCATGACACACGATACCAAGCAGGACACCCGCATCCGCATCAAGTTCAAGCCGAAGCGCATTTTCCAGATGCGGGTGGCGGGACTGGCGTTTCGCGATGGCCACGTGCTGGTGCACCGGGCATCGCATGAAAAATTCTGGACCTTTCCGGGCGGCCGCGCCGAAATGGGCGAACGCTCCGAAGAAACGCTGGCGCGCGAAATGGTGGAAGAGCTTGGCGTCGAGGCCAAGATCGGGCGGCTTCTCTGGGCGGTCGAAAATTTCTTCCACTACGAGGGCAAGGACTGGCACGAACTCGGATTTTATTACCTGATGGACCTGCCGGAGACGCTGGCCTTTCATCCGACCGATATCATTCACCGCATCCAGGATGGCGACAACGAGCTGGAGTTCCGCTGGGTCGCCGCAACCCGGCAGGCATTGACGGAGCTTGATATTCCGCCCTATTTCATCGCCGACGAAATAGAGCACCTGCCGAAGGCCACGAGACACCTCGTCTGGCATGACGGCGATCTGGACGATAAATGACCCCTGCGCCTGAACGCCACATGATCCGGCTGGAACGCAAGCCGCAGCTTTTCAGCATGCGCGTGGCGGCGCTGATCTTTCAGAACGATCATCTTCTCGTCCAGCGGGGGCCGAAGGATAGCTACTGGGCCTTGCCCGGCGGACGGGCCGAAATCGGCGAAAGCTCGCAGGAAACCATCATCCGCGAGATCGGCGAGGAGCTTGACCGGAATTGTTCGGTCGAGCGTCTTCTCTGGTCGGCCGAAAATTTTTTCGCTTATGACGATTTTGCGGCGCATGAGCTCGGATTTTATTATCTCGTTTCGCTTCGCCAGCCCCTGCCGTTCCATGAAAGCGATATCGTGCATCGGGTGCTTGATGGTGTCGAGGTGGAGTTCCGCTGGCTGCCCGCGCAGCCTTCAGCACTTCTGAAGAGTGATCTGAGGCCCCGTTTCATCGCGGAGCGTATCGATGCGCTGCCGCAACGGCATGAGCATCTTATTGTCCGTGAAGGACGTCCCGATGCAGTCGAAATTCCCAAGGAGATAGTATGAGCGAGCTTGTGGTTTCGCTTTCGGGTGAGCTTATCGAACATGGCCACCGCCTGACGCAGCGTGTCTATTACGAGGATACGGATTTCTCCGGCCTCGTTTATCACGCGCGTTACTTGCATTTTCTCGAACGTGGCCGCACAGACTACCTGCGTTGCCTCGGCTGCGAGCAAAGCGCGCTTCTGACCGCTGACGAGGAGGGGCTGGTTTTCGTCGTGCATCGCATGGAGATCGATTTCAAAAGCCCGGCGCGGATGGATGACGTCTTGACGATCACCACCGTTACCGAGAAGGCCGGTGGTGCGAAAATGGTGCTCAATCAGGAAATCCGGCGCGGCGAAACGCTGCTGGTCGCCGCCAAGGTCATCATCGCCGTCATCAACGCCAATGGTCGCCCGAGGCGTCTTCCGGAGACCGTGGCGGAAAAATTCCTGAAGTAATTGGCGGCCGCATCCAGTAAATCCATCCCGCGTGGCCCGGCTGTAACACTCCTTTAACCATAATGGTGTCTTACTTTAGCAACTGGCATTTGTGCGGCGCACGCCTTCCTTTCACCAAATTTATTGGCAAGTAAGGCTTACTGGCAAGTATCGGGGTATGGCTAAGGGGTTGGCGGCTGTTGCCGCAGGACTTCGAGCGTTAACACGCGTTTGAATCGCCCGGTCCCGTACCGGGCGTTTGGATTCGGGGATTGGATATTTATGGAACAGGCAGGTTTGGCAGCGGCGACGCACGATGTAAGTCTCTGGGCACTGTTTATGCAGGCGGGCCTCATCGTGAAGCTCGTGATGATCGGACTTATCGCCGCCTCGGTCTGGACGTGGGCGATCGTCTTTGACAAATATGTGAGCTTCGGCAAGGCAAGACGCCAGTTCGACCAGTTCGAACAGGTCTTCTGGTCGGGTCAGTCGCTCGAAGAGCTTTATCGCACGCTGGCGGAACGCCAGAACGGCGGTCTTGCGGCGATTTTCGTTTCCGCCATGCGCGAATGGAAGAAATCCTTCGAGCGCGGCGCACGTTCGCCCATCGGTCTGCAGATGCGTATCGACCGGGCGATGGACGTGACCATGGCGCGTGAAAGCGAACAATACGAGGCGCGCCTCGGCTCGCTCGCCACCATCGGTTCGGCCGGTCCCTTCATCGGTCTCTTCGGTACGGTTGTGGGTATCATGACCTCGTTCCAGGCGATTGCCGGTTCGAAGTCGACCAACCTTGCGGTTGTGGCGCCCGGTATCGCCGAAGCGCTTCTGGCGACGGCCATCGGCCTTGTCGCGGCTATTCCCGCGGTTATCGCCTACAACAAGTTCACGGCCGACGCGCACAAGCTTTCCGCCCGCATGGAAGGTTTCGCCGACGAGTTCTCCGCGATCCTGTCGCGCCAGATCGATGAAAAACTTCAGACGCGGCAGGCCGCCCAGTAAGCGGCCGCATGCTGTGCAGTAATTTGCCGCAAGGCAAAATGGAGTAGATGATATGGGTATGTCAGCAGGTGGCAGCGGCGGCGGTTCCGGTGGACGCCGGGGGCGCGGCGGACGACGCAGGGGCGGCGCGATCAGCGAGATCAACGTGACGCCGCTGGTCGACGTCATGCTCGTGCTGCTCATCATCTTCATGGTGGCAGCGCCGATGATGACGGTCGGCGTGCCGATCGATCTGCCGCAGACATCCGCCAATGCGCTGAACTCGGACACGCAGCCGATCACCATTTCCGTCAATGCCAATGGCCAGATCCATCTGCAGGAAACGGAAATTCAGGCGGCCGAAGTGGCCGACAAGCTGCAGGCGATCGCCACGACAGGTTATAACGAGCGCATCTTCGTGCGCGCGGATTCCGTTGCCGCTTACGGCGTCGTTGCCGATGTGATGGCGCGTATTCAGGCGGCGGGCTTCAAGAATATCGGCCTTGTGACCCAGCAAAAACAGGACAATTGACGTAAAACGATGAAGGGCAGCCTTACCACATCCGCGATCGTGCATGCGTCGCTTCTGGCTTTCGCCCTCGTATCCCTGGGCTCGCCGGAGCCGCTTGACGTTTCGCAGGCCGAGGCCCTGCCGGTGGAACTGGTGCCCATCGAGGAGCTGAGCCAGATCCAGCAGGGCGACAAGAACGCGCCGAAAGCGGAAAAGTCGGCCCCGGTCCCGACCACGCGGCCGGATATTGTCGAGAACGCCCAGAATGTCGGCAACAACACGGTCGATCTTGACGCGCCGCCGACCCCGACCACCAAGCCCAACGACAATATCAGCGCCGCCGCTCCGCCAAAGCAGGAAAAGCCGCAACCCGTCGTCGACACCAAGGCGAACGAGGTGAAGGAAATCGTCAAGGAAGAAACCTCGGCTCCGAAGCCGCAGGAAATGGCCGCCTTGCCGCAGACCAAGCCCGAGATCGCGCCGCAGCCGAAGACGGAGCCGCCGCCGCAGGAAACCAAGGCCGAAGAGCCGCCGCCAGCGCAGCAGGAACCGGCCGAAATCCCCGTGCCGCAGAACGTGCCGCGTCCGAATTCCCGTCCCGAGCCGCCGAAGCCGGAAGAGCCGAAGCAGGCCGAGACCAAGCCTGCCGAGCAGAAGCCCGCGGAAAAACCGGCCGAAACCAAGCCCGATCAGGCGAAGTCCACCGACAAGCCTTCCGACAAGAAGCCCGGCGAGAAGAAGCAGGAGACTGCGAAATCGGCTTCCTCGAAGGAAAGCGATTTTAACGCTGACGATATCGCCGCGCTTTTGAACAAGCAGGCGCCTTCGGGCGGCGGCGCCAAGCGCTCCACCCAGCAGGCTTCGCTTGGCGGCAAGAAGACGACGGGCGGTTCGACGCTCAGCCAGACGGAAATGGATGCGCTGCGTGGCGCGATCCAGAAGAACTGGCAGATCATTCCCGGCATGGCGGATGCCTCGGACGTTCGCGTCCGGGTCACCATGAAGCTCGACCGTGATGGAACCATCATCGGTCGGCCCGAGATCGAGGCGACCGGCGGTTCCGAAGGAACGCGTCGTGCTCTTTCCGGCGGAGCCTATCGCGCCATCATGCGTTCTGCTCCGTTCACCAACCTTCCTGCCGACAAATATGACGCATGGAACGAAGTTGTCGTGAACTTCGATCCCAGTGAATTGCTATGAATGCTGAAAGGCCTGGCAACATGAAGATATTTTCGCCGATCCGGCTGGTGCTCGCTGTCGCGGCCCTCATGTCGGTTTTCTCCGCACCGGCTTTTGCGCGGGTGGAAATCAACATCAACAAGGGCAATGTCGAGCCGCTGCCCATCGCCATCACCGACTTCATGTCGAGCGACGGCATCGGCGCGCAGGTTTCCGCGGTCATTGCCGCCGACCTGCAGCGTTCCGGCCTTTTTGCGCCGGTCAACAAGAACGCCTTCATCGAAAAGATCAGCAATCCGGATCAGCAGCCGCGTTTCGAGGACTGGAAGGTCATCAACGCCCAGGCGCTCGTGACCGGCCGTGTCACGCGTGAAAGCGATGGCCGCCTGCGCGCCGAATTCCGCCTGTGGGATACGTTCGCCAACCAGCAGATGACTGGCCAGCAGTTCTTTACCCAGCCGGAAAACTGGCGCCGCGTCGCCCACATCATCGCCGACGCTATTTATGAGCGCATCACCGGTGAAAAGGGCTACTTCGACACCCGCGTCGTTTTCGTCTCTGAAAGCGGCCCGAAGACGGCCCGCAAGCGCCAGCTGTCGATCATGGACCAGGATGGCTTCAACGTCCGCAATCTCACCAACTCGAACGACATCGTCCTGACGCCGCGTTTCTCGCCGAACCGTCAGGAAGTGACCTACATGTCCTTCGAAGGCCAGCAGCCGCGCGTTTATCTGCTGCAACTGGAAACCGGACAGCGCGAAGTTGTCGGCAATTTCCCCGGCATGACCTTCTCGCCGCGCTTCTCGCCGGATGGCCAGAAGGTCATCATGAGCCTGCAGCAGGATGGCAACGCCAATATCTACACCATGGACCTGCGCTCTCGCACCACGACGCGGCTGACGAACACGTCGGCGATCGATACGGCGCCGTCCTATTCGCCCGACGGTCAGCGCGTCGCCTTCGAAAGCGACCGCGGCGGTCGCCAGCAGATCTACGTGATGAATGCCGATGGTTCCGGCCAGCAGCGCGTTTCCTTCGGCGATGGTTCCTATTCCACGCCGGTCTGGTCGCCGCGCGGCGATCTGATCGCCTTCACCAAGCAGTCGGGCGGCAAGTTCTCGATTGGCGTGATGAAGACCGACGGTTCGGGCGAGCGCATCCTGACCAGCGGTTTCCACAATGAAGGCCCGACCTGGGCGCCGAACGGCCGCGTGCTGATGTTCTTCCGTCAGAACGCCGGTGCGGGCGGTCCGCAGCTCTATTCGATCGACCTGACGGGCTACAACGAGCAGCTCATCAAGACGCCGACTTTCGCTTCGGATCCGGCATGGTCGCCGCTTCTGGACTGATATAACTGCCATGACGGCGCCGGCATGAACCGGCGCCGTCATGTTTTATTTGATACCATGGGGAAGTGCGCCTCTTTCTTGCCGCAAACTGTTGTGAGGGAGCAAAAAAATGGGACATTTCCTTTCTGTTAACCATAAGCGTTTGCCGGCTATTAACCGCGATCAGTTAGTGTCCGGCAACGTTATTGAAATCCTAAGGAGAGACCGGCGATGAGCCGTACACACATTTCGGCACTCAGCCCCATGCAGAAACTGGCCCGTAACCCGGCTGTCATCGCCATGACGCTCGCGCTCGCCCTCGCAGGTTGCGCGAACAAGAAGAACATGCCGAACAGCGCCGGTGAACTTGGCCTTGGTGGCGCGGGCTCCGCAACGCCGGGCTCCCAGCAGGACTTCACGGTCAATGTCGGCGACCGCATCTTCTTCGACACCGACTCGACCTCTATCCGCGCTGACGCCCAACAGACCCTGCAGCGCCAGGCTCAGTGGCTCGCCCGTTATCCGAACTACGCCATCACCGTTGAAGGCCATGCCGACGAACGCGGCACGCGCGAATACAACCTGGCGCTCGGCGCCCGTCGTGCGGCTGCAACCCGCGACTTCCTGGCTTCCCAGGGTGTTCCGGCTAACCGCATGAAGACGATCTCCTACGGCAAGGAAAAGCCGGTCGCCGTTTGCGACGACATCTCCTGCTGGTCGCAGAACCGCCGCGCCGTGACGGTTCTCGGTGGCGCGGGCATGTGATTGCCTGACGTTATTGTGATCTTGAATGAAAGGCGGTCTTTGGGCCGCCTTTTGTTTTTTTCATAGTTTGGCCGAAGTTAAGTTGCTTTTTCGGTTGATATGGAAAAAATCCGGCTTGCGCCATTCCGGTGCAAATCAGTTAAGGCAGGACGAATGAGATGAAGAAACTTGTCGTGGCGGGAATGCTGGGGCTTGCAGCCTGCACCGGCTTGAGCGGCATCGCCGTTTCGGGTCCGCTGTTCGGTGCGGGGGGTAGCTTCGGCACGATCAACTCTCAGCAGCGGCCCCCGGTCGTCCGGGTTCAGGCCAATGAAGCCTATCGGGTTCAGCAGCTTGAAGAACAGATCCGGCAGCTCAACGGCCGTATCGAGGAAATGAGCTTCCAGCTTCTGCAGATGCAGGAAACGATCCGCAAGGCGCAGGAAGACAATGAGTTCCGCTTCCAGGAACTGGAGAGCGGGAATGCCGGCGGCAAGGGTGCAAGCCCGACCGCTGCGCCGAAAAAGAAGGCGGAAGCCAGTCCGGTCAATCCGGCCTCACCGCCGACCGACGACGTTGCAACGATCATCGAAACGCCACCCGAGGGTGGCGCTTCCGTTTCTCCGTCTGCTCCCTCCACCGCTCCGACAGGCGCACCGGGAGAGACGACGCTCGGCTCCATCGAGCTCGATTCCAAGGGAATGCCGGTTGGCGGCACGTTGAATCAGGGCGCTAATAATTCCTCCGCCAGCCTTCCGGGCGTCAGCACGGGCAATAGCCAGCGCAAGACGGATCCGGTGAATACGGCGGCGCTGACCAGCGAAGGCGATATTTATCAGGCCGCTTACGGCCATGTTCTTTCCGGTGACTACAAGCTGGCGGAACAGGGGTTCCAGCAATATCTGCAGGGTTATCCCAAGGGCACGAAGGCCGCGGATGCGAGCTTCTGGCTGGGCGAGGCGCAGTATTCCCAGGGCAAGTTCAATGAGGCCGCAAAGACCTTCCTGAACGGCCATCAGGCCTATGGCAAATCTCCGAAGGCGCCGGAAATGCTGATGAAGCTCGGCATGTCGCTTGCCGCTCTCGACAATACCGAAACCGCCTGCGCCACGCTGCGCGAGGTGCCGAAGCGTTATCCCAATGCTTCCAAGACCGTGCTGAGCAAGGTTGCAAGTGAACAGAAGCGGCTGAGCTGCTGATCCCTCTTTCCCGTTGAAGTGCGGTCTGTCCATGCCTGCCAAGACCAGCATTCCAGACGAAACCGGGCTTGTCCCGCTTGAGGCTGCGCGATTGTTCGTCGCGAAACTGCGCAAACCTGCGCATATTCTCGTTGCAATTTCCGGCGGCAGCGATTCCACCGGTTTGTTGCTCGCATTGCACGAAGCTTCCATCGGTTCAGGGGATCAGGTGTGGCTGTCGGCCGTCACGGTCGATCATGCGCTACGGCCCGAATCCGCTGACGAGGCAAAAAAAGTCGCCACGTTATGCGCCGGGCTTGGCATCTTTCATGCCGTGCGCCGTTGGGATGACCAAAAACCCGCCTCCGGTTTGGCCGAGGCCTCGCGCCTGGCGCGTTACCGTCTGATTGCTGGTGTCGCGGACACGATGAGCGCCGATCTCATCGTGACGGGGCATACACAGGGCGACCAGCGGGAAACGGTTGCGATGCGCGCCGCCCGCGGTAAACGGGCTGATAATCTCGGCTTGTCGGGTATGGCAGACGCCGTGCTGTATGGTGGGCGTCACTGGGTCATGCGGCCATTTCTGCATTGCGAGCGCCAAGCCATTCGCGATTATCTTCTCGAAAGGGCGCAAGGCTGGATCGATGATCCCAGCAATGAAAACCGCAAATATGAGCGGGTGAGGGTGCGGCAGGCGCTGGACGATACGCCTCGTCTTTTTCCGTACGGAACGTCAGACACAAGGTCGGAATTATCCGCACGCGCAGCCCGGTTTGTACATCATAACTCTTGGTTTTTTTCCCTTGGTTTAATCAGGATAAACGCTGAGAGCCTCGGTGAAGACCCCGCCGTTATCCGGTACGCGTTGTCGGCGCTATCAGGTGTTATCGGCGGTCGACGATATCCCATGGCGTCTGACACGATGGACAGGGTGATGGCGCTTGTCGCGAATCGAGAACCGGGAAGGATAACGGCGAACCGCGTCGTGTTCGATTACCGCAAGGATGCCCTCTACCTGATGCGGGAAAACAGAAACATTCCATCACTGCGAATGCCGCCGGGCGCGAGGATGGTTTGGGACGAGCGCTTTGACGTGTTCAACCGTTCCGATGCAGAGATAGTCGTCCGCGCTTTTGGCGCCGGAGACACAATGGGTATTCCGATCAAACCTTCCGGTGTCATTCCTCCGGGGATATTGAAACGCTCCAGCCAGACAATGCCGGTCTTCGTGCGCGAAAATCACGATCTGGCATTTCCGGGGTCCGGCGTGGCGGCGATCCGCCCGCTGCTTGCGCCTTATGATCTTTTTCTTCCGCGTTTCGACCTTGAGTTGGCCAATGTGATTGCCATGCGCCTCCTGCGCGCCGCCTATCCACAGCCCCCGGTTTAAATCCGGCCTCTTTTTCGTGAATTGCCTTGGAATAGTTTTTACACCAAAACGCATCAGATAATGCGCTTTGCCTTGGCAACGGCAGATGTCGTCCTTATGTTAGGGGCACGTAAGAGCGGGCAGCAGATATGCCCGTGTGAGTTCGGGGAGTTCGATGAACCCAAATTTCAGAAATTTCGCCTTGTGGGCCGTGATTGCCCTCTTGCTGATCGCGTTGTTCAGCATGTTCCAGACGTCGCCGACGCAAACGGGTTCGCGGGAAATTCCGTATTCCCAGTTTCTTCGCGATGTGGATTCCGGGCGAGTTCGCGACGTGACCGTCACCGGTAATCGGGTTCTCGGAACCTATACCGAAAACGGCACGGCCTTTCAGACCTATTCCCCCGTCATCGATGACAGCCTGATGGAGCGCTTGCAGAGCAAGAACGTGACCATCGTAGCGCGTCCCGAAAGCGACGGTTCCTCCGGTTTCCTGAGCTATCTCGGCACGCTTCTGCCGATGTTCCTCATTCTCGGCGTCTGGCTGTTTTTCATGCGGCAGATGCAGGGCGGCTCGCGTGGTGCGATGGGCTTTGGCAAATCCAAGGCCAAGTTGCTGACGGAAGCCCATGGCCGCGTGACGTTCGATGACGTTGCAGGCGTGGACGAAGCCAAGCAGGACCTCGAGGAAATCGTCGAATTCCTGCGTGATCCCCAGAAGTTCCAGCGCCTCGGCGGTAAAATCCCGCGCGGCGTGTTGCTGGTCGGCCCTCCGGGTACCGGTAAGACGCTTCTCGCGCGTTCCGTCGCCGGCGAGGCCAACGTGCCGTTCTTCACCATTTCCGGTTCGGATTTCGTGGAAATGTTCGTCGGCGTCGGCGCAAGCCGCGTGCGTGACATGTTCGAGCAGGCCAAGAAGAATGCGCCCTGCATCATCTTCATCGACGAAATCGACGCTGTCGGCCGCCATCGCGGCGCCGGTCTTGGCGGCGGTAACGACGAGCGCGAGCAGACGCTGAACCAGCTGCTGGTCGAGATGGACGGTTTCGAGGCGAATGAAGGCATCATCCTCATCGCCGCCACGAACCGCCCCGACGTTCTCGACCCCGCTCTTCTGCGTCCCGGCCGTTTCGACCGTCAGGTCGTCGTGCCGAACCCGGATATTGTCGGCCGCGAGCGCATCCTCAAAGTGCATATCCGCAACGTGCCGCTGGCGCCGAATGTCGACCTCAAGGTTCTGGCCCGTGGTACGCCCGGTTTCTCGGGTGCGGACCTGATGAACCTCGTCAACGAAGCCGCCCTGATGGCCGCCCGCCGCAACAAGCGCGTCGTCACCATGCAGGAATTCGAAGACGCCAAGGACAAGATCATGATGGGTGCGGAACGCCGCTCCTCCGCCATGACCGAGGCCGAAAAGAAGCTGACCGCCTATCACGAAGCCGGACACGCCATCACCGCGCTGAAGGTTGCCGTTGCCGATCCGTTGCACAAGGCGACGATCATTCCGCGCGGCCGCGCGCTCGGCATGGTCATGCAGCTGCCGGAAGGCGACCGGTACTCCATGAGCTACAAGTGGATGGTGTCGCGTCTCGTCATCATGATGGGTGGACGCGTTGCCGAGGAACTGACCTTCGGCAAGGAAAACATCACCTCCGGCGCCTCTTCGGATATCGAGCAGGCCACCAAGCTTGCCCGCGCCATGGTCACGCAATGGGGCTTCTCCGATGCTCTCGGACAAGTGTCCTATGGTGAAAATCAGCAGGAAGTCTTCCTCGGCCATTCCGTCTCGCAGTCGAAGAACGTCTCCGAGGCGACGGCCCAGACCATCGATACGGAAGTTCGCCGCCTGATCGACGAGGCTTATGGCGAGGCTCGCCGCATCCTGACGGAAAACCACGATGGTTTCGTTGCGATTGCCGAGGGTCTGCTTGAATACGAAACCCTGACGGGTGACGAGATCAAGGCCTTGCTGAAGGGCGAGAAGCCCGCCCGCGATCTGGGTGACGATTCTCCGGGCAGCCGTGGTTCGGCAGTGCCGAAGGCAGGCACCAAGAAGGACGGCCCCAGTGAAGTGAAGGGTGACGGCGAAGCAAAAGGCGACGGCGAGGCCGAAGGTGGCATGGAGCCGCAGCCGCATTGATCGTTCGCGCAAGCTAAGAATTGTAAAAGGCCATCCGGGTTTCCGGGTGGCCTTTTCATTTTGGTAACAAGATATAAGCCATTTTTGCGCTAATTTACGTGCTGTTTATCGTGGTTTGTGGCATCTAGCCAAAAACGCTTCCGGCTGTTTTCACCTTTGCCGGAATGTTGGAAAAGATTTGGAGTTCAAATGGCACGCCGTTATTTCGGAACCGATGGTATCCGCGGACAATCGAACGTATTCCCCATGACGCCTGATCTGGCGATGCGTGTGGGCATTGCGGTCGGGACGATCTTCCGCCGTGGCCATCATCGCCATCGCGTGGTCATCGGCAAGGATACGCGCCTTTCCGGTTATATGCTGGAGAACGCACTGGTCGCCGGCTTCACCGCCGCCGGTCTCGATGTCTTCCTGCTCGGCCCCATTCCGACGCCCGCCGTCGCCATGCTGACCCGCTCCCTGCGCGCCGATATCGGTGTGATGATCTCAGCCTCGCACAATCCCTTCTCCGATAACGGCATCAAGCTTTTCGGACCGGATGGTTACAAGCTCTCCGATGAGCTGGAACTGGAGATTGAAGACCTTCTCGACAAGGATATCTATGCGCAGCTTGCCAAGCCGAGCGAGATCGGTCGCGCCAAGCGCGTGGATGGCGACATCTATCGTTATATCGAATTCGTCAAGCGCACCCTGCCGCGTGATGTGACGCTGAGCGGACTGCGGATCGCCATCGACTGCGCCAATGGCGCGGCTTACAAGGTGGCGCCTGCTGCGCTCTGGGAACTCGGCGCGGAAGTCGTCACCATCGGCAATGAGCCGAACGGCATCAATATCAATCTGGAATGCGGATCCACCCACCCGGAAGCGCTGCAGAAGAAGGTGCATGAAGTACGGGCCGATATCGGCATCGCGCTCGATGGCGATGCGGACCGCGTCATCATCGTTGACGAGCGCGGCGAGATCGTCGATGGCGACCAGCTGATGGCCGTCATCGCCGATAGCTGGGCTGCCGACAACACGCTGCGCGGCGGCGGTATCGTGGCGACCGTCATGTCGAATCTCGGTCTTGAACGTTTCCTGGGCGACAAGGGCCTTACCCTTGCCCGCACCAAGGTGGGCGACCGCTATGTCGTTGAGCATATGCGTAACCACAATTTCAACGTCGGCGGCGAGCAGTCCGGCCATATCGTGCTGTCGGATTACGGCACGACGGGCGATGGCCTTGTTGCGGCCTTGCAGGTTCTCGCCAAGGTCAAGCGCTCCGGCCTCACGGTCAGCGAAGTCTGCCGCAAGTTCGAGCCGGTGCCACAGCTTTTGAAGAATGTCCGTATCTCAGGCGGCAAGCCGCTGGAAAACCCTGTCGTGCAGCAGGCGATTGCGGATGCGGAAAGCGCATTGGCCAATAATGGCCGCCTCGTCATCCGCCCCTCGGGCACGGAACCGCTGATCCGCGTCATGGCGGAAGGCGACGACAGCGCGAAGGTGGAGCAGATCGTCAACGATCTCGTCGGCGTCATCGCCAATGCCCGCTCGGCGGCGTGAGCTTCCGCGACAGTAACGCCTGAAAAAGCCGGCTCTGCAGCCGGCTTTTTCTTTGAGTATTTCCTAATAAATATAGTGAATGATCGTGGTTAATCGGGACTTAACCATTTTACGTCAATCTCCATGACTGAACAGTTCACTGGCATCTGCTGCCGAAACCGCACGTGCCTCTTCTGGAGTGGAAGTCATGAAAAACGTCCTGGCCGGATTTCTGGCCGTCCTGCTGACCGGTACAAGCGCTATCGCTGCCGATCTTTATCAAGCCGAGCCCGCACCGGCCTATGTCGAGGCCCCGGAAGTCGAGATCACCCAGGCAAGCGGCTGGTATCTGCGCGGCGACGTCGGTTATTCCTTCAACAAGCTGCGCGGCGCCCATTATTATCAGGGCGGCCCCGGCGGCTACCTCGCGGATTTTGATACCGCGACGATCAAGGACAGCTATGTCATTGGCGCCGGTGTCGGTTATCAGTTCAACAACTATTTCCGCAGTGACGTGACCTTTGACTATATGGGTAAGTCGGATTTCCGCGGCTCCACGAGCGGTTTCTGCGGTTCCGTTCCCGGTCGCTGCGTCTCGGAGGACCTTAGCTCGGTTCGCGCCTATACTCTGATGGCGAATGCCTATGTCGATCTGGGCACCTATGGCCGTGTCACGCCTTATGTCGGTGGCGGTATCGGCGGTTCCTACGTCAAGTGGGACAAGCTGCGCAACACATCCTGCAGCGTCAATGGCCTGGGCTGCGACCCGACCACGGAACATGGCGGCAAGGGCAAGTGGCGTTTCGCCTACGCTCTGATGGCCGGCGCATCCATCGACGTCACCTGTAACCTGAAGGCCGATATCGGCTATCGTTTCCGCCACATCAACAAGGGCGATATGTTCGCTTATGAGAATGGCGGCGGTCCGGGTCGGGACAAGGGCCTTTATTCGCATGAAGTGCGCGTCGGCGGCCGTTATGTCTTCAACGGCTGCGATACCGCGCAATACATGCCGCCCGCCGATATTCCGCTGCAGCCTGCCGTTTATAAATAAACGTCACGCCCCGCTGGTAGTTTCAGACCGTCCGCATCCTTCGGGTGCGGGCGGTTTTGTTTTACCGGCATCTGACACGGGGCATGACGCATATGGACCAAAATTCTTCTGCGTAGCGACATATTCCGCTTGACTGGGATCGGCGAGAGGAATAGCAACGGCGTCAGGACACTCCACCCTAACGTGGAGCGCCTATCTGGAAGGGTAGTCAAATGACAGATATCGTGAAGCCGGACGTCCGTCCGGGCAATACGCATTTTTCCTCTGGTCCCTGCTCGAAGCGTCCCGGTTGGTCGCTAGATGCTCTCTCCGATGCGCCGCTCGGTCGCTCGCATCGCGCCAAGGTTGGCAAAGCCAAGCTGAAGCAGGCCATCGATCTCACCCGTGAAGTTCTGAACGTTCCTGCCGATTATCGCATCGGTATCGTTCCCGCATCCGACACCGGCGCCGTTGAAATGGCGCTCTGGTCGCTGCTCGGTGAACGCGGCGTCGATATGCTCGCCTGGGAAAGCTTCGGCGCCGGCTGGGTCACTGACGTCGTCAAGCAGCTGAAGCTGAAGGACGTCCGCAAATTCGAGGCCGATTACGGCCTGCTGCCGAACCTTTCCGAAGTCGATTTCGACCGCGACGTGGTTTTCACCTGGAACGGCACCACCTCCGGCGTTCGCGTTCCCAATGCCGATTTCATCCCGGCTGACCGCAAGGGTTTGACCATCTGTGACGCCACGTCGGCGGCCTTCGCACAGGACATGGATTTTACAAAACTCGACGTCGTCACCTTCTCCTGGCAGAAGGTGCTGGGCGGTGAGGGCGGCCATGGCGTCATCATTCTTTCGCCACGCGCTGTCGAGCGTCTGCTGAGCTACGCACCGGCTTGGCCTCTGCCGAAAATCTTCCGCATGGTTTCCGGCGGCAAGCTGATCGAAGGCATCTTCACCGGCGAAACCATCAACACGCCGTCCATGCTCTGCGTTGAAGATTACATCGACGCGCTGCTGTGGGCGAAGAATCTCGGTGGCCTCAAGGCGCTGATCGGCCGTGCCGATGCCAATGCCAAGGTCATTTACGACTTCATCGAAAAGAACGACTGGATCGCCAACCTGGCCGTCAAGCCGGAAACCCGCTCCAACACCTCCGTCTGCCTGAAGATCGTCGATCCCGAGGTGCAGGCGCTGGATGCTGCCGCACAGGCCGATTTCGCCAAGGGCGTCGTCGCCCTGCTCGAGAAGGAAAATGTCGCCCTCGATATCGGCGCTTACCGTGACGCCCCGTCCGGTCTGCGCATCTGGGCCGGCGCCACCATCGAGACGGCGGATATGGAAGCCGTCATGCCCTGGCTTGCCTGGGCCTACCAGACGCAGAAGGCAGCACTTTCCAAGGCTGCCGCCTGATTTTGATACCGGCCCTGCGCTGATGCGGGGCCGCATATTCCCCGCTTTCAAAACTGCACCGCTTTCAAGGAGCCCGTGAACCATGGCACCTCGCGTACTCGTATCCGACGAACTGTCGGAAACCGCCGTCCAGATCTTCCGCGATCGTGGCGTCGAAGTTGATTTCCAGCCGAAGCTCGGCAAGGACAAGGACAAGCTTGCCGAAATCATCGGTAACTACGATGGTCTCGCCATCCGCTCCGCCACCAAGGCAACGGAAAAGCTGATCGAGGCTGCGACCAACCTCAAGGTCATCGGCCGCGCCGGCATCGGTGTGGACAATGTCGATATCCCGGCCGCCTCGCGCCGCGGCATCATCGTCATGAACACGCCCTTCGGCAACTCCATCACCACAGCCGAACATGCGATTGCGCTGATGTTCGCCGTCGCCCGCCAGCTTCCGGCCGCAGACAGCTCCACGCAGGCCGGCAAGTGGGAAAAGTCGAAATTCATGGGTGTCGAAATCACCGGCAAGACGCTCGGCGTCATCGGCGCCGGCAACATCGGCTCCATCGTCTGCTCGCGAGCCCTGGGCTTGAAGATGCATGTTCTGGCCTACGACCCCTTCCTCTCGCCGGAGCGCGCGCAGGAAATGGGCGTCACCAAGGTTGAGCTGGACGAGCTGCTGGCCCAGGCCGATTTCATCACCCTGCATGTGCCGATGACCGACAAGACGCGCGGCATCCTCGATGCCGAAAACCTTGCCAAGACCAAGAAGGGCGTTCGTATCGTCAACTGCGCCCGTGGCGGTCTGGTGGATGAAGCGGCCCTTGCCGAAGCCATCAAGTCCGGCCATGTCGCCGGCGCCGGTTTCGACGTGTTCGAAGTCGAGCCCGCCACCGAGAGCCCGCTTTTCGGCCTGCCGAACGTCGTCTGCACGCCGCATCTCGGTGCTTCGACCACGGAAGCGCAGGAAAACGTTGCCCTTCAGGTTGCCGAGCAGATGTCGGATTACCTCGTTAAGGGTGCGGTTTCCAACGCCATCAACATGCCGTCGATCACGGCTGAGGAAGCGCCGCGCCTGAAGCCCTTCATCCGCCTGGCGGATGTTCTCGGCTCTTTCGTCGGTCAGGTGCAGGAAAGCGCCACCAAGGAAATCGAAATCCTTTATGACGGCGCAACCGCCAGCATGAACACCAAGGCATTGACCAGCGCCCTGCTGGCCGGCCTGATCCGCAGCCAGGTTGCGGATGTGAACATGGTTTCGGCCCCGGTCATGATCAAGGAAAAGGGGATCATCCTCTCCGAGGTCAAGCGCGACAAGACCGGCGTTTACGACGGCTACATCAAGCTGACGGTCAAGACGGAAAACCAGATCCGCTCGGTTGCCGGCACGGTGTTCTCGGATGGCAAGCCGCGCTTCATCCAGATCAAGAACATCAACATGGATGCCGATGTTGGGTCGCACATGATCTACATCACCAACACCGACGTTCCTGGCATGATCGGCTTCATGGGCACCACGCTCGGCGAAGCTGGCGTCAACATCGCCAACTTCCAGCTCGGCCGTGAAAAGGAAGGTGGCGACGCCATCGCGCTGCTTTATGTCGACGGCCCGGTTTCCGAAGCGGTGCTGGACAAGCTGCGCGCCAACCCGGCGATCCGCCAGGTGAAGCCGCTGACCTTCAACGTCGACTGATCTTATCGTTCCTCCCAAGGGGACAATAAGGCCCGGCGCAGGGGAGACCCTGTGCCGGGTTTTTCGTTTTTCCAGTGTCTGTTTTGTCGCAAAATACGGGCGACTATCGCATTGGTTGCATATCACAAAAAATTTAAGCCAAGTGCTCTAAAAATGATGATCATGAGTTGCTATATCGCCTGCTGACATGCCGCTCATGGGAGGGCGGCCAACAGGAGATAACGATGTTTGCTGCCTTTCGGCGCTTCAAGGGTTTGTTCGCAGTCGCCGCGCTTGGTATCGCGGTGTCTTTCGTGGCGGTTGATATGGCAGAAGCGCGTCGCGCCAGCGGCGGTTTCGGCAGCCGCGGCACGCGTACCTATTCCGCTCCGCCTTCGACCAGCACCGCGCCCGGCCAGACCGCGCCGATCAACCGCAGCATGACGCCTAACACCAATCAGGCAGCGCCGAACGCTGCTCAGCCGGCTCGTCCGGGCGCGCAGGCGCCACAGCAGAGCCGCGGCCTGTTCGGCGGCATGATGGGTGGTTTGATGGGCGGCCTCTTGATGGGCGGTCTGTTCGGCATGCTGCTGGGTGGCGGTTTTGGCGGCATGGCCGGTTTCTTCGGCATGCTGTTGCAGGTGGCGCTGATCGGTCTTCTGGTCATGCTTGCCATGCGTTTCTTTGCCTCGCGTCGTCAGGGCCAGCCCGCTTATGGCTCGGCCGGCGGGTCTCAGCGCACGGATCATTCCGGTTCTTCCTATAATGGCGCTTCGCAGGCGGGTTCTGCCGCATCCTCGTTCAAGATTCCGAAGATCGGCGCGCTGGCCGGCACTGCGGGCGGTGTGGCCGCCGCTGCCGCAACGGCAAAGCCTGCGCCTCATGCCCCCGCGCCTTATGCCAATGCCATGTCGGAAGGCGATGAAATCGGCATTACCCAGGGCGATCTCGAAACTTTCCAGAAAATGCTGGAAGACGTGCAGGCCGCCTATGCCGCCGAGGATTATGGCACATTGCGCAAGCTGACGACGCCGGAAGCCATGTCTTACCTCGCAGAAGAACTGAGCGACAACGCCACGAGCGGCGTGAAAAACGACGTGCGCGATGTGACGCTGCTACAGGGCGACGTTGCCGAAGCATGGCACGAAGAGGGCCAGGACTATGCAACGGTGGCGATGCGTTACTCCGCCATCGACGTGATGCGCGACCGCACCTCCGGCAAGGTAATCGAAGGTGACGAGCACCAGCCTTCTGAAGCGGTGGAAATGTGGACCTTCGTTCGCCGCCCCGGAAACGACAACTGGCAGGTGGCCGCTATTCAGGCCGCTGCCTGACGAATCGAAGCGTGTTTAACAGATAAAGGCCCGGCGGTTTGGTGACCGCCGGGCCTTTGCTCGTCTCGCTTCCGGAAAGCATGGTCACGCCGACGCTCGCTCAGCTAAAGGGACAGCAAGATGCGGTCAAAAAACGACTGATAAATCTAACGGGTGATATCTCCCCCGCTCATCGGCGGTGAATTCCGCTTCGCCCTGCTATGCAAGGCTTTGAGCCCTGCTTGTCGCGGCATGTTGCCCGCGCATGGCTCATCCGCTTCACGGAATTGCCTTTTTTTATTCATCCGGCATTCAGTCCCTGCATCCTAACCAGAATGCATACACGTCAATGTGACTTTTCGCGCCGGTTCTAAACCGCTTTGGAAAGGGAACCTCAGGCGCAAAACAGCGTTGACAATCCAATCCCCGGCCCCTCCCAAGCCGGGCTGGGTGGCCGGGCAATGCAGGCCCTGCGAGAACGGAGAGCTATCGCGATGAAACGCTTTGACCTGATCGACGGGATGCGTGGTTACTTCCTCGTCTTCATGCTGATCAACCATCTGGTGTTTGCCGGCGGCTTCTGGCTGGTGGAAATCAATCACCGGCAGTTTGCCTTTGTCGAGGACGCCCAGGGCTTTGTGTTCCTGTCCGGCCTGCTGATCGGCATGGTCTATGCGCGCAAGATGATGAAATACGGCTATGACGCCGGCAAGCAGATGATCTGGAACCGGGCGCTGGAACTCTATCGTTACGCGATGGGTCTCATCATCGCCGTGCTGTTCTTCCGCATGGTCATCCCGCATGCACCTTACATCTGGTACAACTGGCTTGGCATGACGTCGTTCGACGATCCGCTGCGACTGGCGGCGATCGCGACATTTCTGTTCCAGCCGACCTTCATGGATATTCTGCCGCAATATATCGTCTACATGATCTTTGCGCCGGTGCTGGTGAAGCTCTGCCTCGACGGTAAGTGGGCCTATGTTATGGCCGGCTCCCTGCTGGTCTGGATGGCCGGCCAGCTTGGCCTCCAGCAGATCGTCACAACCCCGCTCAACGAACTCGTGAAGGGTGCGGACGAGCAGGGCATTCGCGTCAGCTTCAACCTGCTCGGCTGGCAGCTCGTATTCTATTCGGCGCTGGTGATGGGCGCGATGACGGCGCAGAACCGCATTCCGTGGAAGGCGATCTTCTCGCCTCAGCATACGTGGCTGCCGAAGGCGGCACTCGTCATCTGCCTGTTCTTCATGCCGCTGCGCATCGCCACCGCCTGGGGCCTGATGCCGGAATTCATGATGGGCAAATTTTCCACCATGGAAATCCGCGCCGATTTCGGCCCGGTCTATCTCATCAACTTCCTCGCCGTCGGCATTGGCCTGACCTGGCTGGTGATAGCAGGCCCGAAGCACCACCGTCCGCTCGTGCGCTCCCTCGCCGAGGGCGTCATCTGGGTGCTGTCGCTGAAGTTCCTGCAATTGCTCGGCCGCCATTCGCTACAGGTCTATGTCTGGCACGTGGCGATCGTTTATGGCGTCTATTATCTGGATGGCCGCACGGCGGAGCTGTCGCAGCTCAACAAGACGCTGATCGCCTTCACGGCTATCGGATTGCTGGCTCTGCCAGCCCTGTGGCGGGAGCGTGACAAGTGGTTCGGCAGCAGCGGCCAGAAGACGGCTGGCGCCTGACGGCCGGTTCAAGCCTGAATCTGGCGGCTTTGCGGGGCGGTTTTCCGCCCCGTACTTGCGTGCGCGGCCATTCCTTTCTATATGCAGCCCTTAAATCCGCAGGATGACGAGACAGGACGGCCCGATTGATGGCCAAGGTTTCTCGCGGCGGATGACCGACAGGCGGCGGGGCCTTTACCCCCGTTATGACTGACGATGGGAAAAAACGTGAATACGCTCGATTTTAACAAGAGGCCGGAAGATACCCGGATCGTTGTCGCCATGTCCGGTGGCGTCGATTCTTCGGTGGTGGCCGGTATCCTCAAGCGCGAGGGTTATGATGTCCTCGGCATTACCCTCCAGCTCTATGACCACGGTGCTGCCGTGCACCGCGCGGGCTCCTGTTGCGCGGGGCAGGATATAGACGATGCGCGCCGGGTCTGCGAAACGCTCGGCATTCCCCACTATGTGCTGGATTACGAAGCGCGGTTCCGCGAAACCGTCATCAACCCCTTTGCCGAAGCCTATGCGATGGGTGAAACGCCGATCCCCTGCGTGGCCTGCAACCAGACGGTAAAGTTCGCGGATCTGCTCGCCACGGCGCAGGAACTGGGCGCCGATGCGCTGGCGACCGGCCATTACATTCGTTCGCGTCCCAATCCCGTTTCCGGTCAACCGGGGCGGCGTGCGCTTTATCGGCCGATCGACAGCGACCGCGACCAGAGCTGGTTCCTGTTCGCAACGACGCAGGAACAGATCGACTATCTGCGCTTTCCGCTCGGCGGCCTTTCCAAGGCCGAGACGCGCGCTCTGGCGGAAGATATGGGGCTTGTCGTGGCCAAGAAGGCCGACAGCCAGGACATCTGTTTCGTGCCGCTGGGCAAATATACCGATATCATTAACAAGCTGAAGCCGAATGCGGCATTGGCGGGCGATATCGTCCATCTCGACGGCCGCGTGCTCGGCCGCCACGATGGCATCGTGCACTATACGATCGGCCAGCGCCGCGGCATTGGTGTCGCGACCGGGGAGCCGCTTTATGTCGTGCATCTCGATGCGCGCGGCCGCCGGGTCATCGTTGGCCCGCGCGAAGCACTGGAAACCCGCCGGGTCTATCTGCGTGACATGAACTGGCTGGGTGACGGCGAGCTGGCGAACGATGCCGGGCAGGGCTTTGCCTGTTTCGCCAAGGTGCGCTCCACCCGCCCGCCGACGGAAGCGATGCTGCATGCGGACGAAAACGGTATCTATGTGGACCTGATGACGGGGGAAGCGGGTGTCGCTCCCGGTCAGGCCTGTGTGCTTTATTCCGCGCCTGGTGCGGATGCCCGCGTTTACGGCGGTGGTTTCATCGAACGGTCGGAACGCTCGGCGGAAGCCGAGGCGTCGCTGAAGGCGCTTCTGGAAAAGCCGGTTGCCGCCTGAAACCATTCGCTTTTTGCAGCGATGCGGAAAGCGAATTTTTTGCGCATGTTGCGCTTGACACTTTGGGGAGCGGCACCTTATAAGCCGCTCATCCTGATGGAACGGCCGGTCACATGACTGTCACGTTTCCCCTGTGGCGGGGTAGCTCAGGTGGTTAGAGCAGCGGAATCATAATCCGCGTGTCGGGGGTTCAAGTCCCTCTCCCGCTACCACTTTCCTTCATATGAAAAATCCAGATCGCACTGTACCCTGTAGCGCGTTTTCGGAATTTTGACACGAGAAATCGGAATTTCGCCCGTTTCTGATTGGGGTGTCAAATTGGCTATCTGTGCTTTTTCCGGCATCAGAATTTTCATTGCGAGTTGTTCTCTGCTAGCGTCGTTGCCAACGCGGCTACAAAGGGAGAACGACAGAATGAACTTGAGAAAACGGTCATTAAATTCGGTATCGGGCAAGACACTTGTTCTTGGATTGCTGGTCAGCTGCACCGCCTTGTCGAGTGCCATGGCTCTCGACCATGACCAGAAGCAAACAGCACAAGGGCTAGCCAAGATTGTATCGAGCGCGCCTTCTTGTGGGTTCGAAATCGATACACCCGCGCTTGAAGCGTACTACGCGAAGTCGGGTTTGGATACGCCCGAAGGTCTCGCTTACTTTAGCAACATGATGACCATATTCAGCGGAAACAGCAGCGATAAAAGCGCCTGCGCGCTAACAAAGACGACAGCTAGATCCATCGGCATTCTGCAAGACTAGTCGTTCCCGCCGAACATCGGCTTCAGGTGGATCGCATCGCTCGGCTTATAGGTCCACCGCCATTTATCAGATATGGCCTTTGCCAACCGCGCCGCGATCTCTTTGCGGGCCGGCTCTGAATACAGGGTGAGCTTGTCGGCAAAGGTCTTTGCGAGATCGTCAGGCACGGCCGTCAACTCAGCAGCCAGGAAGGCTTCCACATCGCTTTTCTCGACCTTCTTATCGTTCTCATAGAAGGTGTAGGTGTGACCGAGATAGCGAGTGACGACGGCGGAGACTTCCTTTGTAGCAGTCGGCTCTCGCCGGCGTCTAACACCCTTTCCCCCAAATCCGTTTCGGAAGGTCCTCGGCACCACCGCCAGAGCAACTGCGATAGCTTTCTCGATGTCGTCGTCCGCTGCGGGGTCCACAGGTCTCTCCTTAAAGTCTCAACGCGGTTTTGAAGCCGCGTTGAGGATGTTTTGAGGAGGGTTTATTGACCCCTCAAATCGGCTTTCTTGAGGCGTCAAAAGTCTGCCGCTTGTTCCCGCCCCGGAAGAAAACCGTATCCAGCAAGGTGGTCGACGGCGCGGGCAATCAACTCCACGCCCATTGGAGCAAGGCTTCGACGCCATAGGTCGGCGGCCGTATCGCTCTTACGGACGAAACACCAATCCTGAAACACGACATCGCCCGCGTCCATCTCATCGGTGAGATGATATACCGAACCGCCCGTGATGCTTTCGCCGGCGCTTATGGCGTCCTCGACGGCGCGAGACCCCCGGTAAAGGGGAAGAAGCGACGGGTGATACCCGATGCACCATGCCGCTTGCGCTCGCAGTGTAGGCGGAACAAATGCAAAGGAGCCCGCTGTTATCAACAGGTCGATACCTTCCGGTAGGTTGAAATCCCGCAAGCCACGGCCACCGTAAGCGAATGTCTCGATGCCAGCGCGTTCGGCCGCTGCGGCAAGCCTGTCCTCACTGTTAGGAGCGGCGACGATCCGCACCGTGGCCGCCCCTCCGATCGCGTTCAAAACCTGCTCTCCGATCCACTTCTGACCAATCAACGCTATGCGCATTCCCGCACCTCTATCCCTTCAATGTATCTGAAACCCTGCACGGCGCGGAAATGGCCGCCGTATCCCGATTTGGTCGATGTCCCCCGGCCGAGTTCTTTTTCGGTCGCGCCCTTCGGGCCGCCGTAAAGAACGCCGGAAACCTGCGTCCAAAGTGGGTCGCGTCGAAGGGCCGCCGCCAAGCCCGGATGAGAGGTGTGGAACAGAACCGGCATGGGCTTGCGATAGCGGTTTTCGCCGCGTCGCCATGCGGCGCAAACCATGTTCAAAAAGCGGGTGCCAACACCCGCCCCTTGCCACTCCGGCATGACGACGAGGCGGCATGCGCGCGCCTCTACAAGACCCGGCCGTGTCGATACCGCCAAGTGCGCCACCGGCTCCTCGTTGACGAATGCCACATAACAATCGGCGGCGATCATCAGGGGCATTTTCAGATAGTGATGTGGCTCAAAATATCGCCACCATCGCCAGTCGGTTTTTCTGATTTCCACGGTGATCGGCGGGCGTCGTCGAAGATACCTCCCGGTGAAAGCACCTGTCGCGGTATCAAAGACCCAATCCGGGTCAAGCCAGTCGATGATGTCATAATGGCAGGAGAGCAGCGCGGCCCGGCCTCCAGTTCGCCGCCATGCCTTACCGAAGGCCAGTGCACCCACTCGGGCAATCTGCCGATCGACAACGGAGGTGAATTCGTCAATCACGATCTCTGCCGGCCGGTCGCAGACGATACGAGCCAGATCGGCTCGGAAGCGTTCTCCGTTCGATAAAACATGCCACGGCCGCAACCAGCTCGGCACAGAACCGAGGCCGACTGCCGATAGTGCGGCCGTGGCGTTGTCGAACGATCCCGCAGCATCGATGACGTCGATAATCGGCTTGTCGGCCGGCCACTCGATCGAAGCGGTTTTGTCGGTCCCGAAGAGATGACGGCCGAGGGTTGACTTTCCCGAACCGGAAGGGCCAACCACAAGACCGAGCCGCCAATCCGTGCCCTCGATCGGTAGGTCTACGGAGAGTTCAAAGCGGCTGCCATCGTCAACATTGAACAGGCTCCGGACGCGAGCGGCCCGGTAGCTGTCGAAGTCTTCGCAGGTGTTGATGAGATCAAGTTTCACGTCACCACCACCTTAATCTTGCAATTGCGGATGGCGGAGAGGGCATCGTAAAGCTTGACCTGATCGTCTTCGCTCTCGCAAACGAGGATGACGCCCCACTGCGGCTTGTAGCTGTATTTGTTTTTACCGGGTGAAGATTTTGGAAGTGGTGGAAGGTCTGTCGTTTGAGGCATGAGGCCGCTCCTTAGATCGCCGCTCCGGGCGGTCGGTTAAGGGCTCTGCTGGCCTCAAGTGATTGATGGTGCCGCAACGGCGGCACTTGATTTCGATATCGTTGGAAATGGCTCCCTGTCCAGCCCTAAAAAGAAGGGCTGAACAGGAGCCACAACGAATGTTTTGCATATCAAAAAGCTCACGAGTCAGTCACAAGGAACCCGCCCTGCAGGGTACGGGTGCGACGGTTATCGTGTGGTGTCGTCGGACGGGTTAGGTCGCCAAACTTTGGCCCGTCGCTTGGGTGTTTCCGCACCCGAGCCATCCGGTCAGAACCGACCGGACCTATTTACTACGATGCCGCGCCCGCTTCGGGCCAGACAATGGCATCAACGATCGCATTCGCCGCTTCAGCGCTGGCGGCGTCGTCAACGTCCTTCTTCGTGTTCATGCGGATTTTCTCGATACCAGCGCCGATCACGGCCCATGCCGCATCCATTGCAAGCACGATGGTCGCGATCTCCTTGACCGTCTCGCCATCCACACCGAGGGAGGCGGCAAGCATCGTGTAATCGTCTGCGCTCGGTTCTTCTTCGAGGATCGCGCGCTTGGCCTCTTCGACCTTGCGCTGATAGGTCATGGCCTGTCCTTCACCCGGGGTGATGTACCGTTTGCGCTCGGCCTCGGCCAAGGCATCAACACGGGCCTTCAATTTGGCCTTGATTTCGGTGAGCGGGGTTTCTTCGGCCGGGGGCGGCGCGACAATTGCATCATCCTTGATGGTGTAGCCGAACCCGGAAATGAGCATCAGCCACTGAGCATGGCTGATTTCGAGCACGTCGAGGTTTCCCGGTGGCGGGCTGTCGATTGAATCGTAAAACCCGGTGATCTGCCCCTCGGCATCAAACGCTGCGTATTTCTGTCCCATGGCGGTGTCCTTCAGTACCCGATCGCGATCCAGTTGACGCCAAGCCCGTTCTGACCTTCCCAGCTCTTCGACGTGGCGTTCCATCGAAGCGTGTAAATTCTGACCTGCGAGGCGGTCCATGTTGAGTTTTGCGGTGCGGACACGTCGGGAATACCCGCGCCCCAGTTCGCATCGCCGGCGTTCCCCTGGCTGGCCACGCACGTCAAAATCCCGGTTGGGAAAGCGATCGGGAAAGTGATGGTTTGAGCGGGGTTGGAGGTTGTGACGTAGGTACCCCATTGCAGGATGAAGCCGGATGGGAGCTTCTGATAGCCAATCCCGCTCTTCACCATCGGGAAATCGGTCACCCCCAAAGCGCGTAGCCGCCATGCAGCGCCGGTCCAGATGAACTCCCGGATTGTGCCCGCCTGTAGCTCTCCGGCGATCAGGGCGGCACCAAGCGTAGACACCACCGAAACCGCACCAAGACCCACGTTCAGCGTCACGGCCCCGGTGTTGGTCGTTGCGATCTTCAGGCGAATGGTCATGCCTTCCGTCAAGGCGGCCGGCACGGGCGACAAAACGGCGGTCAGCGCATTCGCTGTGCCGCCTGCAACGGCGTAGGTCCATTTGCCAGATTGCGCATCGAGCGCCAGCTTTTCGACATAGGTGCCGGCGATGCGCTCAAACACGCGACCGTCCGGCAGGCTGATGCCGTGTCCGTCAGGCGGCGTCAGGTATGACCATGCAGACCCTGTCCACTGCGCAATCTCGCCCACATGGGTTGCCCAGATGCCGGTCGCGCCGGTCGGGATCAGATAGGTGTCGCCCGCCGAGGGCGCACCTGGGGCGCTGGAGAGCGTCATGGAGATGACGGACAGCCAGCGACGGCTGCGGCTGTCTGCCGACAGGCCATGTATCTGCAACGCTTGCCAGAGCTGCGTCCAGTCGCCTTCACTCGGGGCGAGGCCCGCTTCGGTGATGACCTTCAGGATTTCTTCCTGAACCATGTTGAGAAAGAGCGCGGTCACCTCTGTGCCGGCAGCGCCGGCCACGAGGTTCTCATCGCGAAAGCCGCGACGACCGCCGCCGATATCGATTGTGTCAGCGCCGTTGATGCGATCCATCAGGCTTCTCCGTACTTGAAAACGAGTTGGGTGTGGGCGGGCTTGTAGCGCCGCAGAACGCATTCGATGGCCGAGATTTCGAATGAGCCGAGGCGATGGCCGGCGCGGCTCGCGCCTGCCCGGAAGTTCGTCACGGTCACGAGGCCGGGAATATTGACGCGCCAGACGAATTGCGAGCCTTCCGGCCGCAATGGCTGTCCGGCGCGAAGAACACCGGCTCGGCTCGGCCAGAACTCTTCAACGGTGACGGTCACGCCGAGCGCTGCCGCAATCGACACGAAATAAGGGATCGACTGCCCGCCTCGGGCCGTCCAGCGCTGGAAGGCGAGCTGGCGGCGCTGGTGAACCGTCAGGCCGTCATTGTCACGCCCGCAGGGATCGGGACCAAGGCAGTGCTCGAAATCCGAAAGAAGCTTGTCAGCCAGACGCGGGTCCGTTTCGTTCATCATCGCCTCGGCCGCTATCTCGGCGTCGGCAATGGCCTCGGAGATCGCGCGGAGGATCACGCCCATGACGCCGCCGCGATAGCGGAGCGCCCAGCCGATCGGCAGTTTCGAAAACAGGCTTTGAAGGATCGTTGAAGAAGTCCTGGACATGCTTCAAAGCCCCCTTAATCCAGCCACGTGATTTCGGTGGCGACGGGGCATTCCTTGGTGCCGAGCGTGTATCTGGCGGCCGGGACTGTGAGATCGTGCGAATATTCGCCGTCGGCGGCCGAGATCGCTTCCGAGATGCGCGACGGCTCAATGGTCGCGCCGATCGGGCTTTCGTTCTCGATATCGTCCTCGTCACCGATGGTGGCGAGGAAGCGATCATAGGCGGCCTGCACCGCCGCCCTGGTCAATGCGCCGTCCGGACGAAGGCGTACGCTTGCCGGCACCTGCACCAGCTCGGCCGCCAAGGGGATGACGCGAGCCGTGACGGGCCTGACGCCGGTCTGGCTACCCTGAGCGCCGATATAGCTGCCGATCGCGGTCAGCTCCAGTTCGGTTGGGACACGCGGCGTGCCGTCATCGTTCTTCAGGGCGATGACGAGACCCACGGAGCCGCGACCGATCCAATCTTCCACGACCTTGACGGCGTAGACGCTGGCGACATTGCCAACCCACGCCTTGTAGTCTGCGGAAGAGCCGCCCATCGGCGGCTCGCGGATGCGCTGAAGATATCGCACCTGGACTTCTTCCGGCGTCTCATCGTCAGCGCCGCCCGCAAAGGCGGTTGCGACCGTGATCTTCGAAATCTCGGGGTATGCGGCAACCGTTGAAAGCTGCACACCGCTTTCCAGATTGCCGACGCTGCCGGCCGTAACCGCCTCGGCCGTGACGATGACTGTGCCACCGGCCGCGATCGTGCCGCCCGAGGTGGTGACGTATGTGGTGGTGGCAGTCGAGGCCAGCACGATACCCGATGCCAGGACGGTTCCGGCGACACCTTCGACCGTGACCGATCCGACCGCTTTTGTCGCCGCGCGCGGTTCCACGCCCCAGATTGAGGCATGCCGCAGGATCATGGTTTCGTCGTCGGCGCTGTCCGGCATCCATTGCCGCGCCCACCATGCGATATGGTCGTGGGTTTCGCGAACCTCCGGAGCAACGGCGCTCCAGATAACGGCGAACATGCCACGCGCCGAACGAACGGCGCGGGAAATAGCCTTCACGTCCGCCTCGGGATAAAGGCCAAGCAAACCGACTTCGGCGGCGGCAGCGATGCGGGAGAAGATTGTTTTTGCTGAAGGGACAGGCCAGACCATCACGCCACCTTCCGCGTCAGTTCGAGCGTGACATCCTCGACCAGGACGCGATAGGCAAGAACGCCGGCACGGAGCCACCAGACTTCAATTTCAGCCGGCGTGCCGGTATCGGTCTCTGCCCACGCCAGCCCCTCGGCAAGGTAATATTCCGCGAGCTGGCGGGTGGTCTCGGTTTCCTTGGCTCGCTCCAGCAGCCACATCTTGCAACCGGCCATGTCGCCGGCAGCATTGAGGCCGTCGAGAAGCGCGCCACGGCGCTCGGAGAAAGAGACAGGCGCGAGAAACTGCGAGCGGCCGTCCGGCAGGTCATCGTCCGGAGAGGCGCGGCGATCAACGCCGACCGAAAGCAGGATCGGCGTGACCGGAGTTTCGTCGATGACCAGATTGAAATCGTCATCGAGCACCAGATCGCAGCAGCGCCGCGTGGCGTCATAGGTCAGGGCAAGGTCGAGAAATCCGGTCATGGCGCGAAATTATCGCGCGCGCGCAAGCCTGATCAGGCCCGCCGTGGCGGGCGGTCAACCAACTGGCACGCTACTGATGCCGCCACCTGGCACAACGCCCGTGTGCTTGTGCGTCTTGTCGATCACCACGCCGTCATGCTTGATGCTGCCGCCTTCGACGCTCAATCCAGAGGCGTCAAGCGTCATCGTCACGCCGCCCACCTTGAAGGTGATGGAGTTGGCGGCTTGGACATCGATGCCGCCGCTGGCTTTGATGATCATGCGATCGCCGAACTTGTTGGAAAGACCGACATCACCCTTGCTGAGGCCGCCCATGCGTTGCGACGGATTGCCGAGCGGCAGAAGAACCATGTCACCCTCGTCACCGCCAATCGCAAGCGCCACGCCGACCGCGCCATCATCATCCGGCACGGATATCAGGCCATAGGGCTGCATGATCTCCAGATCGGAGCGAAAGACGCCTTCCGCGACCTCGGCCGAGGCCGTCTGCATCTGGCCATCGTCCTTGATGTCCTTCACGGTGACACGGCGGATCATTCCGCGCATCTTGTTGAAGATTTCGCTCATAACGCCTCCGCCGTGCCGTCCAGCGGGCCGGAGCTGGCCTTCTTCGCACCCTTGCCGGATTTGTTCGTGCGGCGCTTACCGACCGGCTCCTTGTCGAAGGCTTCGGCCGAGCAGACGGAAATATCCGTGACGATCTCGCCTTCTTCCTCGCCATAGCGGACGGCCGAAATCAGCAGATCGCGCTCGATGCCGAGGAAAGCATCGGAGACGGCAACCTGCTGGTTGACGGTCCATAGCTCGCCGTTCACCTCATGACCCTTGACGGTATAGGTCTGTTCGTCGCCTTCAGCGCGGGATGTGCGATTGCGCCAGTCGGCTTCATCCTGGGCGCTCACTGCGCCTGCCTTGCTGCGGGCCAGATGGACGACCGGGCGATACCGTTTAATTTCGTCATCGGACGAGGTGCCGGTGGCAACCGTGCCTTTCCGTTCGCGCTCGCGGGCCGAACCGTCGCCATCGCTGCGGGCATCAGCACTGATTGGCTCGGCGGTGCCATCAAGGGCGGCAGCGCTGCGGGCCTTGCCCGACCGTTCCGACTGCCCGCGCACCACGGTCTTGCTAAAGCGGTTCGCGGTGCTTTCGGTGGCTCGAACCGCGATCACGTTGCCCGGAAGATTAATCCCATCGGGTGCGCGGGTCTTGCCCGTTCGGGTGATAACGATATTGCCGACGCCATCCGAAAGGATAAGGGCGCTGCGTTGTCGCGCCCCTTTCTCGATTGCTGAGAAGGCAGTTTCGCCAAGGTCGATCGAGTACCGGTCGAAGCTGTCGCCGGTGTCTACTTCCGTGCGGACCTTCAGGCCGAATGCCTCGGCGATCTTCGAGGCTGCGGCCTCCAGCTTGACGCCCTTCAACTCGGCAGGTCCTTCCGCCAGTGCCGAGCAGTCGATCAGATCGCCGGTCTTGTCCCGGCCGGAAATCGTCACTGCGGCATTGCCGTCGCTCACATCATAGGCGACGGTTTCGACATGGCCGATCAGAACGGTGCGCTTGCCGATCATGATTTTTGCCTGCATCTGGGTATGAAGGCGCGGCAGGTTCGGCATCGAGGCGAAGACCAAGGTCTGTTTTGAAGCTTCGCCATCGCGAAACGTGAAGCTGAAGCTGCCGGAAAAGTCCTTCAGGTCGCGGGTGACTTCACCGGATGTCCACTGGTCGTAGGCCGTGCCATCGAGAAAGAGTTTTATGCTTTTCGCCATCAGCCGCGCTCCAGAAACTCGACATTGCCGGCAGGCAGTTGCGCCGGATGTGTCGGGTCGTTGCGAGTGACGATATCGGCATAGACGGTTTCGAGCAGTGCCGGCGTATCGCCGGAAAGATGCTGCGCCACCAGCCACGCATCCGTGTCGCGACTGACCGACAGGCGACGGACGGACGGCAGGCGGCCAATCACCTCGTTGAGATCGGAGACGATTGCGGCCGTCAGCGATCGCGCGGCCGAGGACAGCGCCGAACTAGCAGCCTGCATCGTCTCGGGCGCTTGCTGCTCGACCTGGTCAATGAGGCCGGCAAGCGCCGAGGTCATCGCCGAACGATACCGAAGCGCCTCCTGCCGGGAAACGAAATCCGCATAGGAAGATTGCTCGGCCGTCGCCGCGAGGAACTGGCCGGCCGCATCGGCCAGCAACAGCGCATCAATCGCGGAAGGTGCCTTGCCTGCTTCCGTCAGCAATCCCGATGCCAGGGAAAGGCCGGCGCTCATCAGCGCCTGGGCGCTGGGCGTCGTTGTTGCGGCTGTCGTCGCCGGCGCAACGGCCGGAACCTCGACCGTCTGGGCAATGACCGAGGCGGCCGAGCTGGCCCAGCTATCGAAAGCCGCGGGCGAAGATGGCGACGAGGCCGCCAGCGCCGAGCGTATCCGGCTGACCGCCGAACGCGCGTCCGGACGCGCCGTGACGGAATCGGCAACCGAAGACGTGACACGACGGCTGCGGACGGTGGCGGCAGTTCTGGCGCTGGAAATGACGGTCAGCGCGATCGAGGCGGCAAGCGAGGTCACGGCGCTGGTGAAACCGGAGAGCGCCGAGGACAGCAGGCCACCGGAGAAGCCGGAGATCGATGACGACGGCGCACGCTTGAACCGTGCTGAAATCCGGATGACGCGCAGTTCACGTTCAGAGAACCGGATTTGCGCCGGCTCCTCCATGATGACCTGCATCGGCCCAAGCCATGGATGAATGAGCAACGCAGGACCGGGCGTCTCGAAGGCTTTGGCAAGGAGCTGCGCACGCAAGCGGTAATCGTCGCCGACATACAACGCCTCGATGCTGATGCCGGACGGCCCGACGCCGAAATCGTCATAGGCGGCGGGATCGACGCCCGGAAACAGATATTCGAGGACCCGCCGTCCATGGTCGCTGGATATATCGACGATGGAGATCGGAATGCCGCGATAGACACCCGGCAACAATCCTTGCGCGGAATTGAGGCTGTCGAGAAGCATCAGGGCCTCCCGACGGCGCGGCCGGTGTTGACGTTCGGCGACGGTGACGTGACGGTTGTTGTCTGGCCGGCCACCTTTCCGGGGCCTTCGACAACAACCTTCGCTTCAGTGCTGACATTGAGCTGCTGCGGCGCTGTCGGCGATGCCTGTGCCGGAAGGACACCGTTCTGGTTGGCAGGCTGGCGGCTACCGGGGCCGAATTCGGTGCGATTGATCTTGGTGATGCCGAGCGCATCCTTGACACCCTCTACACTGAGCGCATTTTTGACGCGCTCAAGAGCAGAGGCCACGGCATTCCAAGCGTCAGCGACACCTTGCGGCATCAGCGCTTTCCAGTCGATACCGCGATTGATGGCTTCGATGAGGGAGGCAAGTCCGTTTACGACCCACTCAATAGCTTTCGCAACGTCTTCCAGGATCATCACGGCCGCGAGGACGGTCTTGCCACCAAGGTCTCCGAGGAATTTCATGACGCCTTGCAGCCTGCCGCCATCGCCCAGGCCGACGAGTTCGCGAATTGCCGTCGCAAGGCGCATGAACCCGGTTGCTATTCCGGCGATCGATCTGACCGTCCCGCCCGCCGCCTTGCCGATCGGCTCCAGCCACGGTGCAAAACCGGAACCGAAATCTTTCATGCCCTGCCATGCCCTGGCGATGCCATTCAGGGCAACGTCAAGGCCACGGAAGACGGCGAGCTTGGCATCGTCGATCGTCAGGCCAGAGAGATCGATCTTGAGATCGAGGCCCTCGGCAAAACCGGACATGAGCTTTTTCAGGTTCTGCCAACCGGCCGTCACGTCATCGAGCGCGGAGCCAAGGCCGGAGCGGATAATGGGGCCATACCGCCCTGCCAGTTCACGGGCAACACCCATGACCTGGTTGCCGATGCTGCGCAGATGCGGGACCGCTGCGGCTGCTTTCTGGCGCACGGTTCCCCAGGCATCGCCCAGCCGTTCCCACATGCGGGACAGGCGCGGCCCGTAGTTCGACCAGTTGCGATAGATGTAGACGCCGGCAGCAGCGATGCCCGCCAGTGCAATGCCCACGGGGCTGAACAATGCGGCCAGAACCGACAGGCCCGCCCCGATCGCAGGCAGAACGACGCCAAGGACGCCGAGACCGGCCGCCGCCAGGACGGCAACGCCGGCGAAGGCGAGGCCTTGTTTCACCATGCCGCCCGTCGCTGCATCAAACTCGCGCACCCATTTGAGGCCGTCCATCAGATAGCCATTGATCGCCGGCATCCATGTGCCGAACGCAAGGCCCACTTCGCGGGACGCCTGCGTGCCGATTTCGCGGAAGATGGTGAGCTGTCGATTGAGGCCCATCATCTGGGTTTCGAAGTCGGCATCGATGGCGCTGCCCGTCGCTTTCGCAACCTCGTCCTTGATCGACTTGTATTCGTCGATGTTGCCGAGCATGGGGATCAGGAAATCCATTACCTGCATGTCGGAGAACAGTTCGCCAAGCTTGCCAGCGCCGTAAATCTTTTCGAGCTGCTCCCGAACGGTTGCCAGGGCGTCGGCATCGGACATACCAGCGGCTTTCGCCTTGCCCATCAGTCCCTGAATTTCCTTGGCTGAAACGCCGGTCAGCTTCGTGATCTTCTGCACCACGGCTTCGATCGGGTTGATGCCCTTCGTTACCGCATCCTGCATCACGCCCTGGATATCGACGCCCATGTCCGCAAAATTCTTGACCGTGGTGGGGGCAAGCACTTTCGACAGGAAGTTCTTCAGGTTGTTGGCGGCCTCGGCCGGGTCCGACGTTCCCTTGCGGGCGATCTGGAGGGCAGCGCCGAGGAAGTTGACAGCCTCGCGGCCCGTCACGCCGAATTTCGCCATCTGTCCGGTGAGTGTCGGGAAGTAACGCGACATGTCCTTAAGCTCGAAGGAACCGAGTTTGCCGGCCGTGACCAGAGCACCCATGGCGTCATCCAGTTGCTCGGCCGGAAGCTTCAGCGTGGTGAGAAGCGACGTGGCGACGGACGCCATGTCGTTCATTTCGGCATTGGCGGCGGTGGCAGCGCGGCTGATCGAACCGATCGAGCGGTCTACCAGGTCGTTATTGACGCCGGCGGCGATCATCTGCCCCGCGCCTCGGGCAACGGTATCGGAAAGCTGTCCGACATCGAGGGCGAGTTGCTCGAATTTCGCCTTCGATTGATCGACGAACGCAAAGGCCGCCTGTCTCGTCAGGTTTGACGTTCCGGCGATATCGAGCAACTGCTGCTGAAAAGCTGCGGCCTCCTGCATGGGGCCGAGAAAAGAAATGCCGGCGACGGCAGCGCCGACGATACCGATCTTGCGCGCGGCGCTGGAGATACCGTCAAGAGCACCTTTAAGGCCACGCAATGGCCCGCTTAAAAGGTCCCTGAGACGGACAATGACATCAAGGTTCATGTTCCGGCTGGCCATCATCCGCCTCGCTTGAGAATAAGGCGGAAATTCTCACGCGCGCGCGAAATAGATCAGGCCCGCTGTGGCGGGCGGGCCTGATTAAGTTTCGGAGAGTTGCCGGACGTGATTTCGATATGCCATGACGCAGTTCCACCAGAACAGAACGTCGTCGATCGTCATGGTCTCAATCTCGGTGGCGCTGAAGCCGGAGCCGTCAGCGAGGCCGCCGAACTTTATCGGCCAGTCTTCGGGCCACTCGTCAAAAAACTTTCGATGATCCTGCCGCCGTCCGCAATATCGACGCCGTCCATCTTATCGAAGAGCTTGTCCATCACCATTTCTGAAATCCGGGTGGAACGCGAAAAGGTGACGATCGACGCCTTGGCATCGCTGGTAGCCTGGATGGCTCGCAGATCAGCGCCGTTAAAGCGATGGAAGACCAGCTCGGTAAAAACGCGGTCCCGGACCTTGCCGTCTTTGCGGGTGGTCAGCGTTACCTTCTCAAACAGCGGAAGCGTCACCGAGCCATTGGCGTTCGGGCGCGCACGCTTGGGGAGTTTGGAATCGGCGCTGGCATCCTCGTCAATGATATCGTCGGCGACGTTCGCGCCGGCGTCTTCGTTAATGACAGTGTCCGTGCTCGAAAGAACCTCGCCGTTTGGCTCGTCTTCGTCCAGGTCAATGTTGAGGTTTTTCGGAGTGCCCATCAGAGAATTTCCTCAGGCGCAGATGCAGCCCACTTGAGTTCGATCTTGCCGCCTTCGCCGCCCGTCATCTCGGGGATATCATCCACGAGGAAGGCATCATTGAAGACATACGTCTGGCCGGTGTCGCAAAGCACCTGCAGTTCACCTTCGCCGGGGTCCCAGAGATTGCCCCAGCGCTGGCCCTTTTCGAGGTTGGTTGTGGCGGTGACCTGCGACCCCTGAAACTCCTGGGCGCGGCCGACCTTGCGGCCATAGGTCACTGCGTTGTTCTTGATGCCGCCGATGCGCAGTTTTGCGCCCCTCTCGACGGGGAGGTTTCGCCCCCGCCAGACAATATCGACGATGCCCAATACCTGTGTCATCGCTTAAAAGCTCCTGTTAAACCTGAAACTCGATCCGGCCGGCAAACACCATGAGGTTGCCGACGATCTCCACCTGTTGCCGGCTTTCCAGCCGGTTGCGATCGTCCGTGGACCGTTCGAAGACGCTTTCCCTGACCGTGCGCTGCACGTCCTCGATCCAGACCTTTTCGCCGTAAAGCGAGCACCGGGCGGCCCACGACGCGGCCATTCGCTTCGGCGTAACCACGGCCGTGCCGGGGTCCTGATCGTCGTCATGACGAGAAGCGAATGCGCCGGCGCTTTCGTCATCGACCAGCTTGGAGCGCGGATACATCAGGCCGACATAGGCGGACCAGTCGTAGCGGATGCGGCTCATGGTGACGGGCACCATGATATCCAGCCAGGCGCGATCGGCGATATCGAGCGTGGTCTTCTTGTAGGTCGTGATCATGCGCGAGATCGTGACCGAACCATCCGACAGGCAGTCGAATGTGGAAATGCCGTTGCGCAACAGCAGATCGTTTTCCTCGTCAAGGAATTGATCCGCTTCGTCCGGAGCCTCGACACCGGGCAGCACGAGAGAGCGCAACTGGCGGGCCGGGTCATTGGTCAGATGGAACGAGGCGACACCAAGCGCCGAGGCCGCGATCGCCCAGGACGGCGTCGGGCTTCTCTTCAGGCCGGCGTTCGTCAGGAAAGCCGAGTTCGTGAGATTTCCGAAGGTGGTCAACTGACCATAGGTGCCGCCCTTGAACACGAAGCCATGGCAATCGAGCTTCGAGGTCGCAATATAGCGGATGCGCAACCACTCGGCGGTTTTTGCAAGATTGGTCGCGTCAGCCCAGGGATGCGTGATCTTGGTCGCCCAGGTGCTAGCAAGAAGATCGAGCGCCGGCTGTACGTCCGGATTACCGGAACCGCCCGCCATCGCGACAACGGCGCATGTCAGGCCGGCCGGAAGCGGCTGAACCTTGGTATCGACGCGCAGATCGATCTCGTTGCCGACCTCGCCACCGTGGCGGGCTGTTACCGTCACGACGGCTGCGGCGGCCGCTGCGGTCGCGACCATGTCGAGGTCCGCATTGATGGCGGCGGCAAGCTTCGTCGCCAGCGCTGCCGGCGCGTCTCCGGAGAGCGCGGTCATGCGAACCTGCCGGCCGCCGATCTTGAAGCGCAGCACGACTGAGCTGCTCGGGGAACCGGCGAAGGTGAAGGTGCCGGTTGCCTTCACGGCCTCCTCATCGTCGGCAAGGCCGATGACGTACAATGGCGTGTTGCGGTTTGCCTTCTTGAAGTAAGCGACCTGCTCCGCACCGATCGAGCCACGGCCAAAAAGCGCGACGGCCTGGTCAGCGCGGGTCACCTCCTGAATGACACCAGCCGCCAGCGTGCCGGTGGCGAGCTTGGGGCCGATGATGAAGACCTTTTCCGGCCAGGGCAGGATGCCGACATTGCGATAATTCGGCGCGATCTCGATCAGGGTTGCGGGTTCGAGGCGATCGACGGGGATTTCGTTGAAATCCATTACTTGTCTCCTTCAGGCTTCTTCGCCTCTTCCGACTTGGCCGTCCGGGCGGGTTTCTCGATCAGATCACCGTCAGCAATGCGCCGGCGCGTGAAATGCGTGTTCGGGTCGGGCAAGCCTTCCTTCGGCCATTCGGAACCGTCCGGAAGGTGGACCGTGCGGCCCTCGGCCGCGATGAGTGTTTTCGTGGTGGCCATGGCCGGGTTTACTCCTGGGGTGGTTGAATTTCGTCGCTGACGGTTTCGGTCGAGCCGTTGACGGACCAGGTGACGCCAAGCGCTTCAAAGTCCTCGGGCTGCATCTTGCCGGTCGCAGCGGCGCGGGTTGCGAAGCTGAAGGTGAAATCGAGCTGGGCAATCGCGACGTTGTCGTCGGTCCAGCCATCGGCGATGACGCTGTTGATCAGCGTCACATTGGTGACACCCTGGCCACTGAAGCTGACGCCCTGGAGAAGCACCGAGGCGACATCGACCATGGCGTCCATGCCGATATCGTACTTGTCGCCCTTGAAGCGGGCTTCAAGGCCGCTCGAAACCCTGTTTATGAGGATCAGACGCCAGAGCATATTGCCCTTCAGCATCCGGCCATTGTCGGGGTCAGGCTTCATGCCAGTCCAGGCAAGGCCGATGAACGGCGACAGTTTGACGACGCGCTTGAACTCATCAAGGCTGAGAACCTGAGGGACGCGCTCGATCGTGAAAGGGTTTTTCGGGAAGGCGATACGGAGCCGCTCGATGATAAGCGGCTCCTGGTTGCGGATCGGCATCAGGGGAAAGCTGTCCATCAGAAACCCCTTAACGTGTCGAAGGTGACGATGCGCTCGCGGTCGGAGATGCGCGGGCCAGAGCCCACCGCATTGCCGCCTGTCGGCGATGCCAGTTGAATGTCCAGGTGCACGATTTCCTTGGCGACGTTCTCAAGCCACTTGATGACCTCGGCGCGGCCCTTGGCCATTTCTTCCGAAGGGCTGGAACGTTCGGTATCGGCGAGATCGTAGCGGGCGAGGATGCAGGTGGCGCGCACTACGTCCTGCGGCGGGGTCGCGATCGGCGTCAGGTAGCGGCCGCGAATGTAGCTGTTGATCAGCTCGGTGGCGTCGGTCAGCGCGGTGTTGACCTTTTCCACGTCCGGCGTCTCGGCTTCACGATCTTCCGGATTGGACAGGCGCACGATCTGCACCTCTCCAAAGCGGGCGATCATGTCGGTGACGGTGGCGTACATGGTCACTTCTCCCGTGATTTCAGCATGAACATGAAAGCGGTAGCGCCTGCGAGGCCGCCCGCGATCTGGAAAAGCGAAAGGCTGAGGCTAACCAGGAGGAGCGACCGAGGGGCGGTAAAAAGCACCAGAATGAGAAACGCCAGGGTCACCGCGATAGCGCCAATGATGGCACCGCCGAGGCAGGCAGCAAGTTCTTCGACAGTTGGTTTATTCTTGTCTGTCATGGTCTTCCTCAAGGCGGGGATTAGGGCTGACCCGAAGGCCAGCCCCTTGCGGCGCTCCCGTCAGGAATTACTTCTTGACGGTCTTTTTGCCGTCGCTGGGGTTGGCCTCGCCAGCGCCGCCCGCCTGGGCGGATTTCAACGTGACGATTTCGTTTTCAGCGGCCTCAAGCTTCTTGCCGAGGGCGTCCATCGCGTTGTCATGATCCGCCTTCGTGTCGGCGAGCTTTTCGGCGACGGCGTCTGCAACAGCCTGGTTAAAGCTGTCCTGAAGCTTCTGGCGCTCGATCTGGACGCGGGCGTTCACGGCCTGCTCGATGTCGGCGCAGGAGACTTCGACCGTCTTGCCGGTGACTTCCTGGACGATGAAGGCAGGATCGGCGCGGAAGGCATCAAGCTGTTTTTCCGTCCAATGGCCGGCGTCATAGATCGCCTGGGCGGGATGCTCCGCACCGTTGCGGCGAATGCCCGGTTTCGAGCAGATGATCTGGATTTGCGTCATGTGTAGTTCCTTGGGCTTCGGGTTTCGGGAAAGCGGCGGTATGGCCGTTTTCCGGAAACCCGCCAGCAATCGGGAGGTGACTGCTGGCGGTCGATCGAGCGATGTAGAACGCTCGACCATTGAGGTCAGGCGAGATGCGGGACGGACACGACGGTCGCGGTCTTTGCCCAGACGTTGGTTTCACCGCCGTTGATCAACGCAGCTTCGACGATCTGGCGGGCCTGACGCTCCAGCGCTGGTGGAACGAGCAGCTTCGTCGGACGGATCGCGTTGATCTGGCCATCACGCTTGCGGATCGACTGCATGGCGGTACGTGCGGCTTCGTAGTTTGCCTGCGTCAGCTCAAGCTTGGACTTGAAGGCCAGCTGCCAGAGGCCAAACCCGGCGTTGCCACGCGTGTCGGCGCCCCAGACATATTCATCGCGCCAGAACACATTCGGGTCAGTTTCCGAAAACAGCTGCGTCAGCTTGAGCGCCTTTCGGGACTGCCAGATCATCGGCTTGATGACCTGCGTATCGTCGATCAGATACCAGGCGGGCTGAGCACCGGCTGCATAGTTGGCAACCGATATCTGGTTACCCTGTTCGTTGTAGCCGGGATGATCCGTGTCGAAGTAATACTGCCCGTCATAGCAGGTCGTGGTTTCGCCCTTCTTGAGCAGCGGCCATACGAGCGTGTCGGGGAAAGCTGCGCCGTCCTGGCCGTACTGTGCGGCGATCGGTGTGAAGATGCCGACCTGATCGTCTTCGATCTGCCGTTTCTTGATGGCGATCGTCTTTTCGAACGAACGGTTCGTGATCGAGTAGAGCGAAGCGCCGACATCATGAGCAACACGATCACCGATCCATTCGCGGAAGCCGGGCAGTTCGTCTAGGCGCGGGTACTCGTTTGCGAATGTCGTGGACCCCACGGTCATCGCAATGGTGCTGTAGAAGGTCTGCGTTGCCGCAAGCGACTGATTGAAGATGGTCGAGAGCGAGGTGTAAATGCCTCGAAGATTGGTGGCGTTGATGTCCATTTCTGCCCCTTAAAGCGTCTTGAGCCAGACGCCGTCCGCGTCGATGGCATCGATGGTGCCGGCCTGGAGCAAAGCGCCCGCAGCCAGCGTGAAGGTGTCATCGGCCGAGGCGTAGACCGGCTTGTTGATATCGGCCGGCGTCGCACCAGCGAGCGGGATGTTGACCACGCCCTTCCGGGCATTGATCAGCTTGTCGCCGGTTGCGCCGTCGCGATTGTCTACCGCTTCCTCGGCAAAGCCGATCAGCGCCACGCAAGAAGCGTGGGCGGCCGGGACGGCGGCAAGTGCGGCGGTGACGCCGATCATCGTGCCGCCAAAGATGCGGACGCCGCCCAGAACGGGATAACCGTAGGCATCGCCCTTGCGCCATTTGCGGCGAATGTCGGTGGTGGCTGTCATTTCACTGACCCTTTCCGAAGAGCGCCTTGTGCTCTTTCTTGAAGGCTTCCGGATCGACACCCATCATGGCGGCGACGGAAAGCTCATCGCTGGTTGCGGTTTCGCCCTCGGCGGGCAACTGGCGACCGCCGAGGCCGCCGGCGTTGAGCGACGGCATGACCTTCAGCTCCGCTTCGACCTCGGCCGGGTTCTTCATGTGGCGGGAAATGAAGTGCTCGCGGAGTGACGGCACGATCTGCATCTTGGCGATCGCAGCGTCGATAACGGTGGTGGCCTTTTCCTTCGCGGAATCGGTGATAAGCGTTTCGACACGCGTATTGAGCGCCTTGACCTGATTTTTCAGGTCTGCGTTTTCCTGCTCGATGCCGGTGGCCGGCGTCGTTTTCGCCTGAAGGGCGGTGACGAGGGCGTCAGCACCGACGGTGACGTCAACGCCGGCGAGTTCCGCCAGTCTCGACATCAGTGCCGCCTGCGCGGTCTGGGCAGAGTGAGCCGCAGTGAGCGCCGCAAGGATCGCGGCCTCATCTGCGGTTTCCGGCAGGCCAAGTGCCTTCCGGAGAGCTTCCAAATCCATGGTGGTCTCCAAGTTCTGAGAGTGAAGAGATTTCAGGTTGAGGTTGGGATCGTTGGTCAGCGCTACCCGCAGCAGCTTGTGAACCGCAAAGGGAGCCTTGGCGCTGTGGGTGAAAACCGGGGAAATGTAGCCGTAGGCTTTGCCCTGCATCATCGCGAGGCCGTCAGGCGTCCACTCGACTTTTGCCCAGACACCATCGTCACGGCGCTCAAGCGCGGTGAGCCAGCCACGGGCAGGCGCGGAAAAACCCTGCTTTGCCGCAAGGTCGGTTGAATGGTTCTCATCGACCGGCAGCTTCTTGCCCTCGGCATTGAATGCCGAGATCAGGGCGTCGGCATTGTCCAGGACATAAGGGCCGCGACCATCGACGCCGGAGAAACGGCCGGTCGGCAGAACATGCAGCCATTCGGGCACCGTGGCGGCCGACTGCAACACGACAATATGGGTCGAGACCGGCACAGCCGAGGCCGAATGAAGTGCAACAACAGTGGTCGAGATCAGGTTTCGCATGGTCCGGATATGCCATGCGGGCAAAATTCAGTTCATGCCAGCACCTGCGGGCGGGCCTGATGTAGAGAGAATTTCAGCGGGAGGAATAGCGGCTCACAAACCCGAATACGGTCTCGGCGATCATCGCTTCGTCATCCGACGATATACCGAGGAAGGGACGCGCGGGCAAGGTAACACTGTCGGCTTTGATAAGGTTCCCGCCAATCCGGAACCAGAGATGCGTTGCCCGCACCGGCACGATCGTCGCGCCGAACTGGTGAGCGGCCGCGTAAATGACATCCGTGCCGACAAGCACTTCGTCATTGCTTGCCCTGGCATTGATGCTGTTCCGTAGCCGGCTGCTTTCGGTCAGGATACGGGAATTGCGCTTGCCCTCGGCATATCCCGTGTTCAGCGCTTGCCACGCCTGGCCGTCCGGGTCGGTCTGGGTGACGAAGCGCATATGGGTCGAGCCGACAAGCCCTACGCCGATCGCGCGCATGACGGGCGTGGTATTCGTCATCAGGCCTTCGAGCTGGCGAAAGCCGCGTCGGACTTCCGAATCGAGAACCTGTGCCGTGATCGAGATTAACGCGCCGCTCATGCCGCAAACCTCACCGCCAGCCGGAGCCGAAGGCGTCAGTCAGATCGGAGCGGCTGACGCGCTGGAGCGAGGTCATGTAAACCGTCTTGCGATCGGCCTTCATGACGATATCGACATTGGCTCGATAAAAGACGCCATCATGCTCCCCGACGAAGGCCGGCCGACCGCGATTGTCGCGCACCAGCTTTCCGGACTGGACGAGCTGGCCGGGGATGACACCGATTGTGTCGGGCGACAATGCCTCGGCTATTTGTGCCTGGCTGCGGATGGTGTCCGCCGTCAGGCGAATTTCCGTGCCGGCGGCGACATCGAGGGCGGCACCCGTCGCCTTGTTTGCCGTCGCAACCGGCGTCCAGGCACCGTCAGGCCATTTGCCCTTCAGCGCCGATTGAACGAAGGCGGCAACCTGCACCTGGTCAGCACTAACAGCTTTCGGACCAGGTGCCGTTTGCGTCAGCCAGGCAGCACCGGGATTGTAGGCGAAGGACGGATCGATGCCCCGCGGCTGATCCGTGCCGAGCTGGTCAAGGTTCGGCGGGGTGTCGGGCTTGGATTTGCCGAGGCGGCGAAGACCAGGACGAGACACCGGCGTCACGAAGCAACCGCACCGGTAGCCGTTCGGCGGGTACATTTTCGCCCAGACCGGATCGGTTGCTTCGTAGCATTCACCGTCCCATGCCTTGTGCTCCAGGCGCGGATGAAGCGCGCCGGAATGATTGTACATCCAGTAGGGAAACGCTTCGAGCGTCTCCGGGGCCGTCATCTGGGCGTAGCGGCCGGCCGCGTAAGCCGTACTGAGATTGGTTTCGAAGATCAGGCGGGAGCGCCAGCCGCGTGAACCGTTGTACTGCCAGCCGTGGCGGGCGACGATCGCATCGAAGTCGGCGCGGAAATCTTCCAGCGTCAGGCCCTGTTCGGCGGCCTTGACGATCGCCGCCTGAAAGTCTTCGACCAGCGCCTTTTTGTTCGCGCCGGCCACCATGAACATCTTCGAATGGGCCGCGTCCCAGACATCGCGATAGCTTTCAGTCGGGACGGCGGTTTTCCGGCGAAGGAAGTCGATCGCCTCATCGAACGGCAGATTGATCGCGCCCACCGTCGTCGCCATCAGAGCAACGACCAACGGCTTAAAAGTTGAGGCGCTTTTAAAGGCCGTGGAGGCGTTTTTCGGGCCAGAAGCTACGGATGCCGCAAAAAGCCCCCCGAAGCGCGCCAGCGGGCCTCCTGTCATGACTGCCTCTTGAGGTCATCAATGAGCGCGGCCTGCCCGATCAGGTGTGCCATCGTCATGCCTCGCGCCATGGCTTCCGCGAGATCCTCGGCCGACAATTTAAGACCCGCGAGTTTGTTCGCTGCGTCCCGAAGATCCGTGGCGGAAAACAGGATTTCGCGCACTTCGTCGATCATGCCGTCCATGGCTACCGCCGCGTCCTTCTCCAGCCGATCGGTCAGTTTTTCGAGCAGATCGGGTTCCTCGCGGGAATGCGCCGAGGCGAACAGCCTATCGAGGCTTTGCTTTGCGGTGAGCGGTTTCGGCTGTGGCTTGTCCTCGGGCGGAACGACTGTCTCGGCACGTCCGCCGACCAGCTCCGCATCCGTCGCAGGTGCGGGAATGCCGAGGCGGTCACGAAGGAAGCTGGCCTCGGCCGTCAGGCCGTGCTTGGCGAGCTTGTCGAAAGCCTCGGCAAAATCCTTTAGCGGCACTTCGTCCGGTCGGCCGATGTGGATTTTCGGGTATTCATCCTGGGGGCCAAAGTTGAAAGCGATGATGTTCGGGACGAGCTGCGCATTGAGCGTGTCGGATGCGTCAAGCGCGTCGGAACGCTCAATGTCTTCCTGGACAAGGCGATGTTCCTTTGCGACGGCGTGGCCACCGGAAACAGCGTCCGTCGTTGTCGTCTGGCCGAGGATCAGCTTGGAAATCTCGCGATTGTACCAGTCCGCCCGCTTTTCGAACATGTCCGTCGAACTGCTCTTCGAGCCGACCTCGTGGAACTCGATCAGCATCTCGCGTGGAATGATGGCCGCGCAGTCGCCGGCAATCCCGGAGACCGCCCGCCACAAAACATCCTTTTCCTGCTCTGTCGCGCCCCGGCCATATTTGCCGACGCGGATCGGCTGGCCGTAGTTCTGCACGAAGACCGCCCAGTCTTTCACGGTGAAGCTCTTGAACATCCAAAGCCAGACCGCAACGCGGGCAATGCCCGACCGGATGGTCAGGCCTGATTTCGCCTTGGAGCGATGGACGACGAACTTGTGCGGAATGAGCGGCTCACCAACAACGCCCTCGCGCAGCAGCAAGGTTTCTCCGTCTGTCCGGTCGAACGTGAACCAGCGCTGTGTCCGCCAAGTCAGTGCGCGTGGAAGCACCTTGCCGTTCTTGTGGTGCCATTCTGTCTCCAGGACAGAGATCGCCTTGCCGATTGCATCGAGCATGTCGAAGAGAGCGGAACGCAGCACGCCTGTCTCGATCCAGTCTCGCAAGAACTGGGCGTGCTTCTTGTGTTCCTCGCTATCCGACGCGGGCGTGACAGTGATCGGCAACTGCGAAACCGAGCGCCGGCGCGTGGCGAGCTGCGCGAGGTAATGGCTATCGCGTTCTTCGATGTCCTCGGCCAACTCGAAATAGGCTTCCACTTCGCCCTGGTCGGCAGCACGGAGAATGGACGCCAGTTTGAGCGGCGTCATGCCATCGGCCGGATGACCGGAAATCCACTGGCGAACCCCGCCCACATGTGCGCCGGCAAGTTCTTCCTCCAGCTCGGCCGCGCTGACGACCTTGCCGTCCTTATCCTTCATCGAGCTGGCGAGGTGATGAGAAATCTTCTGCTTCTTCTTTTTCGCCATCAGAGCGATCCTCTCAGGTAGACATTGACGGTTCCGCCTCGGCGGTCATCGTCATGCATCGGCGGGCCGCCATTGTGGCCCTGCATCGGATTGTTGGGTTTGCGGTTGGTCTCGTACTCGTAGGCGATTGCCTCCTGGTTGGAGGCAAACCACGCGAGCGCCCCGGCCGGCGCGGTATCGCCATGGCGATCGTAACCGTCAGCGCCCTTGGTCGAGTGTTCGTCCGGAACCTTGATGATCCCGTTGACGTAGGCGAGCGCCTGGTGATCAGCGAGAACATCGGCGTCTTTCGGTAAAAGCAGGCTCTTATCTACAAACGCCTCAATGTAACCGGGCATGTTGGCAGCATACCATTTGGCAGATGTCATCACTTCGTGGATGCATTCCCCCCAGCGCTGGCGGGCCTTTTCTGCAAGGTACTGCCCGTTGCCTCGCGCATCGAGCGCGCCACCGATCAAGCGTGGCAGGGCATCGCCAATGTAGAAGAGGATGTCGCGCTGCTGGTCGAACGGAATATTCTTCAGCTCGACAATCAGGCGGGCGCGGCGGATCATATCGGCCCCGATCTCAAAGACCACGATTGCAGTCTTGTCGCCGGATCGGGCAAAGTCTTCGCCAAAGCAGTGTTCACGGTCCCTGTCGAGCTGATCTAAAAGGGGCTTCAAGAGGCCCTCACAGAACTCTTCAGCCTGTTCGGCGCGCTCGAAATCGTCGAGGTTTTTGAATTCGTCCGGCCGGTCCCATCGCACGACGGCCGGGAGATCGGCGGACATGCAGCGCTCGATCAGGACGCGCGTCAATGCAGCGCCTTCCGATTCGGCGGGTATCGCGTCCAGCTCTTGTTTCATCTTGGAGGTGCGCGTGCCATAGGCCGAGCGGATTTTCGCTTCCCAGGCGTCTTCCTTCTCCTGCGACCATTCCTCTCCCTTGATCAGGCAGACGCGTTTGAACAGGCCGTTCTTGACGGCATCGCCGAAGGTGAAAGTGTGGAAGTTAAAGCCGTTCTTTCCGGCCTCGGCTTCCTTGATCAGTTCGTTGAACGGATTGCTGACGCCGTTGTGCGAGGAAATCACACGGACCTTGCCGCCCCAGATCAGCAGGGCCGCGACGGAATCAATGACGGCGCGAACATCACGGTGGAAGGCGGCTTCGTCGATGCAGACCGTTCCCTGAAGACCACGAATGTTTTCCGGCCGCGAGGAAAGCGCCTCGATGCGGAAACCGGACTTGAAACGGATGATGTAGCTGGAGATCGCATTCGTGGTGCCGTCGTCACGCTGGTCGAAGAAGATGCCATCCTCGATCGTCAGCAGTTCCTTGGCGACGGTCTTTGCGAAATGCGCAGCATAGCCGATGAACTCCCGGCCCTTCGGCTTGGTGTCCGGAATGTAGAAATAGTTCTGCCCGCCTGCGGATCGCTGGGCAGCGGCGATCAGCGTTGCATCCAGCGCCTCGGCGAAGGTGATGCCGGTTCGGCGGCCCTTGGCGCAGCCCTTCAGCAGACTGTCGTCGGCAATCCATTCGGCCTGATGCGCCATAAGGACGCCTTCGGCCAATGGATCGAGATCAACCGGAATATCGGCACCACGAGGCAATTCGTCCGGCAACTTGGCCGGATCGATCGGAAGCACTGGCGGGTCGGTCCATTTGCCTTGCGGCAAACCGGGCAAGGCTTCAGCCACGCTGTTCCTCCATGCACGCAAGACCGGTCCCTTTGCAGGACCGGCAATCGTTCTTCAGGTCATAGACGGTGCTGGAAATGGTGCCGTCTCGGCGACGGTTAATCCGCTTGATCGCCCGCCCCGTGCCATCGCACCTGGTGCACGGGTCTTTCGGAAGGGTGACGGTCATTGCTCGCCATCCTTCTTCTCGGCGTCCGGAGAGACCTCGGGAACGGATTTCGCCTTCGGCCGCACGCCGAGGAACTCGCGACGGGCGCGGGCGATAGCCTCTTTCGAAATACCGGGTTCGTTCGAAAGCACGTCGAGCGCCTTTTCCGCCTTGGCCTTCATATCGGCCTCAACGCGGCGGGCCTTCTCTTCGGCTTCCAGCTTCAGGCGGCGGTTCGAAGACGTTACCTGAGCGGCCGAGGCAGCGCGCAGCGCGTTCGCCAGTTCCATTGCACCCTTCGGCGAAATGCCGGCGTCGCCTGCCGATTGCAGCAGTTCGAAAATGAGCGTCTTGATCGCCTCGGCCGCGATCAGCGTCAGATCGTCGGAACCGGCCGCGTCCATACGCTCGGAAATGGTGGCGGCAATCTCCCGCGTCTGTTCTAGCCGGCGCGTCATTTGCGACAGCCGGATGGCGAAGCGGTTGAACGCCGAAAAAGACGGAATGTCGAAATCGAGACCGATTTCCCCCTGAAGCGCGATCAGCTTGGTTTTCCACTCGGCGTAAATGTCGAGCTGGCTACGATCACGGTCGGCAAGCGCCTGCGATGCCCAAGAGATGGTATCGCTGCATTCCTCGGGTAGAAGGTCGATTGCTGAAAGACGGCCGCGTGCTTTCGCCATGTCAGCCACCCACGCGCGACGGACGCTTCACGCCCTCGATGGCGGATTGACGATCGACATGGCGACGGCCGAGATCGGTCAGGGAAGCAATCTTGATGCTGCCGGCGCTGACGACGACAACAGCGCCCATGGTCTCCAGATACTCGATCTGCTGATGAACCCATGGCCGTTCCTGGTTGATGCCAAAATTGGCAAGGACCGGCTCAAGCATGGAACTGCTCAAGCTCTCATTCACCTGTTCCGCCAAAGCCCTCAAGATGATGAGCCGCGCTTCCTCGCGCATGATTTTCATATAGTCGATACCGATGCTCATTGTTTGCCTGCCGTTTCCACCAGTAGCTGGTTCATTCTTTCGTTCGTGGCTTTGATGGGCTTGAGGGTTTCGTTCAGCGTGTCGAGGCGGCCATTCACCTTCTCCAGGGCAAGCTCCAGGCGGTGCTGGCTTTCCCGATCGGGCAGGTGGCGCATTTCCCCTTCGATCGCCTGGATGCGGCGGTCATGGCTGGTAAGCTTGGTTTCGTGGGCCTCTACGTCTTTGCCCAGGAGCGCGATTTCCTCGCGACCGCTTTTGATGTCGGCCTCAAGCTTTTTTTCGCCGCTGGAGAAAAAGACCTTGAGGTGACCGAGGACAGCAAGACTGGAGAGAACCAGCGTCAGCCAGGGAATGATTTCAGTCGGCGTCATCGGCGGGCCTTCTCAAAGTTTGTCTGGCAGACGATGCACCGTGTGGCGGATGGCAATGCGATGCGGCGCTCGCGGGCGATATCATTGCCGCAGTCTTCACACTCGATCGTGCCGGTTGTGCGCAGAGAGCGCGAGGCGGCGGCAATCCCCGCCTCGCGCTCCTGTTCGGCCCGTTCGGCGGCCAGATCGAGAGCGGCGTTTCCACCAAAGTTCATCTGGGGGTCTCCACCACCTGGCGAAGACTGACGCCTTGAGCCAGTTCCGGCAGCTTCGACATGATGATCTCGTTCAAAGCCTTTGCGTTGACGCCGAGTTTATCGATCGCATCCGGGTTCTTCTCGATGACGTATCTTGCGGCGTCCGCGATGATCGCTTCGCTGACATGCCCACCCACGTGGATGACGCCGGCCTTCGCCAGGGCAAACCGAACGGCGTTGGCGGCCGATTGATGCAGGGCATCGCGGAGCTTGCTTTCGATATCGATGCGTTGCTTTTCGTCCGTGATCTTCAGGAGCGAAATCACGCGGGCGCTGATCCATGTGACCAACACCGGCCCAACGGTCGAGACGAGTAGCACGATAACCGGCTGCACGATCGTCCAAGCTTCATACCAGATCGAAGACGGTGCGATGACTGGGGCAGCGTCCTGGGCGAAGGCCGGCGTCAGAATGAACCAGCTGATGCAGACGAGAGCCACCAGTCCAGCAAGGTAATAAAAGAGCCTGGTCATGATTACCCCTCTACCTTTCTGGCTTCGTGCAGGGCGCGCGTGATGGCGGCATAGGCCTCTGCAACCTTCACCAGGGCATTCGCTGCGGTGACGGAGGAAGGGTCACGGCAAACGGCGTCCGCTCCGGCCCATGCAGCATTTTCCTTGGCCACAACGGATGGCTTGATGGTGCCGGTGCTCGCGACGATCACGAAAGCGCTATGCGCCGTCGCAGCGGCCGAGCAGGCGTGCGGCAAATTCTTCTGGATCGCATTGTCGATCGATCCGGTGGACTGGCAGGCCGACAACGCAAGCGTTGCGGCAACTGCGACGAAGACAGACTTGAACATCATGGTCCTTTTGATGATGGGAGGGGGAAAGGGCATTTCCGTCAGGCCTCGGTTTTCGAGACCGGCGCGCCGGCGCTGGAAAGCTCGACCTTGCCGCCGATCGGCGCGTCGGCCGTCTTCGGCCAGCGGACACCGCCAGTGACGAGGCGGCCTTTTTCGATACGGGTGATCGAAACCGAATTGTTCTGGTTGCCGCCGAGGACGTGGTAGTGCGTCCGGTCTTCGCCGACGTAGAGGCCGACATGGCCGCCACCCTTGCGCTCGAAGACAAGGATCGCCCCGCGTGCAATCCGGCTTTCAGCGCCGAACTTTTTCCAGTTCAAAGCGCCGAGAGGATTTGCAGGTAGCGCCTCTTTGGGCAGCGTCGTGGCGATGAGATTGCCGACGAACAGACCGCACCAGGGAATGTCGTCGTCGGTGAAGAAACTGGCGATCCAGCCGCCGAGCTTCTTGGCCCAGCCCATGATGGTCGGATTGGATTTCGGGCCAGCGATTTCCTTCAGGCCCATGAAGCGGCGGGCCTCGCGCATCCACACCGGCTCAGCTGGGACCACGACCTTGTCGTGAACAACAAGTGTGCTGTTCGGGTTTTTGCTCTTTACGCCGCGAAGGAGGTTTACGGTCGCAGTATCAGCGCGGCCGGTCTCGTTCAGGCCCGCCGCATGCTGGAAACGCAGGAGCGCCGCGATAACCTCACGGCCATGGACGCCGTCCGCGACCCCGCCGTAAGCGCCGGCGACGCGCAAGCGATCGATCAGCCATTCGTCAAACGTTTGAGTGGTCAAGGAAAGCCCCGTCATGATGGCAACTGGCGGAGATCGCGCGGGCCGATATGGGGGCAAATTAGAGTTTGGGCCTGAAACAAATCAGGCCCGCCATTGCAGGCGGGCCTTTAAAACATTTCCATCTGGCGGGGGTCTGTCTTTCGCCTGGACTTGAGTGGCTCCCGTTTTCGGGCGCGCTTCAAAAGTCTTTCGACACCGCTTTCGGTCAAACCGAGCCTTTTGGCAATATCGCGGTTGCTCATTTCGGCATCGACATAGCGGCGGGCGCGAAACTCGCGTGCCAGAGGCACCCTTATATATCCGCCCGGATATGCTTTGGCTAGACGGTATGCGGCATCAACCCCGATCGTCGAGGAAAGTTCGCTACGCTCCGGATCAGACGGAACATAAAGCCTGACGCCGGCATGCGCCTCGACCAGAGAGAAGAAGCCATCTTCGCCAAGCGTCGATAACAGATCAAGGGTGAGGTCTTCGGCCACGGGTAATCCTGTTCGAAATGATGAGCTGCTCTTCGGTCAGCGCCCTCAGGCGTGCTTCCAGCTCGATACGCCGGTGTGAAAAGCGCGGCAGCTTGGCGATCCTTTCCGCCAGTTGGTCACGCCGGTTCTGAAGAACATCGATCTCCCGCTGGTCCGGCCAGCCAAAGAGCGGCATGCCATTCAGGGGAGCGATGTTCCCGGTCATCACTTTTGAGCCTTCTTCAGCCGGCGAACCTGCGGCCCGAAATGGTTCATCACCGTGATCCACTCGGCATCGCTCAAATTTCTGTAGCTGATGCTTTCCATGACGATGTGCGTGACGGCCTGCCAGAAGGCATTCGGCTGGGTCGGATGCAGGATCGACCATTGTGCGCGGGCGATCTTGTAGCCGGGGCTTTTCTCGTAAGGCTCGGACGGCAGGCGATCGGCCCAGACAACACCGGCCCGCGCCAGCATTCCCTTCATCGCCTCGACGACGCTGGCGGCGTCCTCTGGCTTGTGAACGAAACGCATGTCCGAAATATCCGGTAACTGCCTGCCCATGGCAAAGGCTTCCAGTGCGGTGTCACCGCGATCGTCGATGACGCCGAGATTGTAACAGGCGATCCAGAGTGCACGCATCTTCGGCAGGTACTTGCCAGAAAGTTTGTGCTTGCCGTCGCGACCGTCCTGGCGCACCGGCGCGGGCCTCGCGGCAGTGCCTCGCAAGCTGACGAGAACCTTCTGCCGCTCGGCCTCGGTCATGTCCTTGGTGGATGTCTTGCCGGTCAGAATGTGGAGCTTGGCGCGATAGGCGAAATCGTCGAGGCCGAGTTTCTTCTGCTCGATCTTGATGGCGGCAATTGTTTTGCTCATTTCGACATTCCTTTCGCCATGTGATCTGCGATGTCGGAAAGGCAAAACTCGGAAGTCCGCTCTTCGCCCGCTTCCTCGGGAACGACCAGGACGTACATCCTGCCGCCTTTGGCGTGCACGAAATGCCCATCGTTCATGAAAGCGTTGATCAGTGCCGTCAGCAGCTGGTCAGGTTCAAATGTCCTCGGCATCGTAGGCCTCGCTGATTTCGGTGTTGGTGAAGGTGGCTTTGAAAACCGGGATGAAAAACCGCACATAGACGAACTGGACGGACCAACCTCGGCGCTGCGCCTTTTCCCAAGTCTCGTGTTTGCGGTATTTGGATGCGATCGCCTTGGCGGTGGTCTCGCCCCATGTTTTCGGCTGAAGCTTTCCGGATGGAGAGCAAAGAACATAGCCCTTGGTGAAGGCTGCGGGGATTTGGCGCTTACTCGTCATAGGCGACAAACTCCAACTCGGCCGGGTGGCAATTGCTGTAGTGCCTGTCGCCGTGGAAATGCACTTTGACGTAGTGCTGATGCGACTGGCCCTCCGGCTTGATCTTCCCGTAGCGGGCGGTCACCGTGTGCCGGACGAGCCGGTTCACGGTGATCTCAATGCCGTAATAGTTGCGGATATAGTCGTAGCTCACAGGGCACTCCCCGCCAACGCGCTTTCACAGACCCGAAAAACATGCGACTTGTTCCGGACGTCATAAGGGTTTCGGGGGAAGCTTTGTCCGATTTGCACAAGAAGCGGCTGCTGATTTTGTTTTGGCTTGTCGTAGCCACGACCGTGTTGTTGCCGGTTTTTTTCGGGGAGGCACGTAATGTCACCGGTCAAGTGGGCGGCGACAGGTGGCGCAATTTCATCTACGATTTCCAGACCCTGATCGGCGGCGGAGCGGCAATCATTGCCGCTTGGTACACCGTTCGCCAAATGCGCATTAGCGATGAAAGGAGTGAACAGCGGCACCGAGAACTTGTCGGCCTTCAGCTCCGTGCCGATCGGCTCAGGGTCGAGAGGCTGCTGTTTCCCGCTTTGCATGACCTCGAGGATTCTTTTAACTGTATATCGAGGGTCAATCTGACTGCGGTTCGAGAACTCATCAGCATGGAAACCCAAAGCGGCCGATCTGTCGTCGAGTCCCTGCAGGGGTTCTGCAATGACGCGTATTCCATCTTGCAGCGAAGACAGTTTAAGGACGCATTTGATCTGTTCGATGGTGATCTCGCATTTCGATACGGGAAAACGGTTGATCAAATTCTGAACCTGAGAGCGGCGAGCGGGCTTTGCCTGAACTACTTCGACAGGCTGGTCGCGGTTCAGCGAGAAATCTATCCGGACGTTTTTGGGCGCGCCACCATCGAAGTAACCGAGAATTTGGATCGCCTCAGAAATTTGAGGCGCGACCTTCTTATCGATTTCGCAGACATGCTTGTCTGTCTGGAGTACATGAAAAAGGAATACGGGATTCATTGAACGATCTCCCCTAAGCCTTTGCCAAATCAATGGTGATGGCCTGCCAATCGGCTTCGATACTCTCGCGCTTGTAGAAGCGGACATATTCCTTTGAACCAGTAATCCGGATCGCGTCTCGGACTGCCTCCATCGCCTTCTTCCATCGGGTATCTTCAATTTCCAGCTTCAGCAGCATGAAGACGTCGGCGCGGTTCACCTGACCTTCTTTTTCGGTGTTGAAGGCGCGGGTGACGATGGACTGAATTTCCGGGCGGCTGTCGGCGCTCCATTCGGTCAAGCACTCGTCAATGAGGGCTTTCGCTACCTGAAGCTCAGGGCCGAAGCTAATGAGGTCGGAAACCTGAACCTGAATCCTCATCAGGCCATCGTAGGTCTGATAGGTTCGATTTCCTTTCTTACCGCCGATGGTGACGTTGTACTTTTCACCGAGCAGGGCATCCAGTGCGGAGAGGTCTGCCGCGGTGTGGCCCCGAAAACGGGAGAGCTGAGCATTCAGGTTCAGCGCGAAATCGATGCATTTGCGGACCGTTTGGTCTTCGAGCTTGTACTGATCCTTGACGTTGCCGATTGGATCGAGACCGCCCTTGGCATTGTGCATGAACTCCCGACCGTTGATGATTGTGACGCCGGGCTTGTTGTTCTCTTCCAAAATGACTGACTGCATGGGGATAAACCTCAGAAATTAATGTGGATCGGGATCAGGCCGCGTCGCCACCGGACGGCGCGGAAGGTGCGGGGGAATTGTTGGGCTTCGGGCGGAACAGGACGACGTTGCCGCCGTCCTCGGTGTCGGGTCGCATCAGGCCGAGAACCTCGGCCGTGACCCGGTTCATGCTGGTCAGCAGCGACAGGCGATCTTGTGAAGCGCGCCGGTTCCACTCCGCCTGCGACCAGGCGTTTTCGAGTTTGCGCGCGAGATCGGCGATGCGGCCGATATGAACGATGACGTTCGCAGAGGTCACCCGGTCAAGGTTGATGGTGCCGCGCTCATTGACGACGCCGTTCAAATCACGCGCCAACTGAAGCAGATAATCGGAAACGCAGTCAGGCTTCGCCGTCATTCTTCTTTCCTCCAAAGTTCGGGCGGATGATGTTGCCTTCGGCTTTTTTCAGAAGGCCGGTGAGTTCGCCGGTGGCGAGTTGCTCCGCCGTCTTGGCGAGCAGCTTCCCGGCCTCGCTGTCACGCAGAATGGAAAGCTCAAGCTCAAGATGGCCGGCTTGCTGTGACAGGGCGCGAAGGGTTTTCAGGACGGTCTGGGCGGAACGGGCATCCAGTTCCAGTTTCTCGTCCGGCTTCATCTTTCTGGCTTCCGCGAAGATGCCAGCCAGATACTCCAGATGAGTTTTCAGGGAGGGAGCCGCCGAGGTCATAGGCTGTCTCCCATGTCGCGGTTCTTCCAGGCGGCCTGAAGGTGCTCCAAGCGCACGCCTTCCTCGCCGTCGCCGATGGCGAGCATGGACGCGGCCTTCATGGTGCGGTCGATCTGACGAAGCGCACCGGGCTTGCTGGCAATGCCTTTCAGGAAGGTGGCGCAATCGGTTCCTTCCTGAACGCCCCACGCCTTAATGAGGATCGCAGCGTCCGCAGCCGGATCGCGCACGGTGCGGACCTGTCTATCAAAGCGGGAAAGCACCTGTGCGCGGCTGGCAATCGAGCGGCCGAGGTCCTTCACAAATGCTGTGGCCGTGTCCTCGTTGCCGAGAAGAGCGACGCCGCACTGGTCGTTATCGACGAAGTGCCGAAGCTGGTTGATGGCGTCCGGAACCGCGTTCTGCGCTTCGTCGATGACGAGCAGGGAACCTTCGCCGACGCGCTTCAGCTTGGCACCAAGGGCACGGACGAACTTCGCGGGATTGTGCTCTTGGACTTCCAGTGCACCGCATAGCTCGACCAGCATGCCGTGAACTGTCTTGGTGCTCGGGCTGAGCGTGGCCATAAACACATGAGGGCGGGTCGCCGCGAAATGCTTGGCGGCGGCAGTTTTTCCGGAGCCGGCGGGCAGCGTGACGCGAATGAAACCGGATGTCACCTGGGCGAACAGGAGCGCGTTATAGACGTCCTGACCAACGGTTGTCCGCTGGAAAGGCGGCGATACCGGCATGATGGCGGCCATGTTCTGGCTTGCATCGAGCGCATCGAGCCAGTTTGCCATCTGCTGATTGATGTTCGACAGAACGCCGAGATATTTTCCGCTGAACCACGGCGAGAACGTGCCGTCAGGGACGCCGGTGCGGCGCGATACTTCCGCTTTTGTCCAGCCGTAGTTGGTCGCGGCGTCCACTGTGCGCGCCGTCAGCTTGCGCCATTCGGCAACGTCTGCTGCCGGATGCTTGGCGTTAAACTCGATCGTCGGTTGAGACTGTTCCCACACGATATTTGTGCTGGTCGTCTTTTTCATGCTAAGGTTCCTTTGTTCAATTGTGGGGCGGCCTTCGGGTCGCTCATTTTTTTCGCCCTGTTGGACTGGAACCGTACTCAGTACTTTTCGGCTCTTCTCTTGCGGGCAGGCTTGCCGCCTGCCTCGGTATTCCCCGTGGGGAATTGGATGATTGCGCTTTCCCCGCCCGCCACTCTGGCGAGGCCACGCGCAAAACTGTCTTCGAATTGATCGGCGCTGACCGCCTCGACCGGCGCATGCGCGAGGTTGCCGGTGACGAGGCGTGTGACGACGGAACGGACCGGCGTTTGCGGACGCTTCGCGGCCTCGGCCTTCCGGCCTTTCTCCATGATCTCGCCAAGCTGCATCGGCGAGAGCGCCGCATTGCTCTTTGCCACCGCCTGAAGGTTCTTGACGTGCGTCTTGCGTGCCTTCTCCTGGCGACGGGCGGCACCCGTATCGGCAAAGCCGGTTTTAGCCAGGCAGTCGGCATCACAGAGGAAACGTCCTTCCGGGTCGTAGACCTTGACCGGCTTGTGCAGGTCGGCCGGGTCGAAACGAACCGTCAGCTTCTTGCCGATCCACTCGTTAAGCACCGCATTCCAGTAGCGGTTACCGTGCATGTGGATCGCGCCGTCCGGCTTGCGTGCCGTGATGGCGACGGCCGAGAGCATCCAGAGCGAACGCTGCGCCATGCTGGCATAGCGAACGATGGTGGACGGCTCCGCGATCGACGCGTCGAACGTCTGCGCAAAGCTGCGACCGTTGGCGGTTTCCGTGGTGCGGTTCAGCCGATGATTATGCTCATCAACGCAGTGCGCGACATGGCGCTGGAGCGTTTCGAGCGGCACGGCGCTGTTGCCGTAGTTTTCCGGCTTCGCGTCGGGCTTGTTGCCGGTATAGCAACCAGACATGGACGGATGCTTTGAGATTTCCTCGGCAAGATCGCGCCAGGCGCGTTCGATCGGCTTAGACTGACCGGAACGCGGCTTTACGAAATGCGGCTCGATATCGAGCGTTTTCAGAAGACCGGCAACATCGTCCTCATTGACCTTGAAGCGGTGGCGGGTCTTTGCCCCGCCCGAAATCATCTTGCCCGCGAACGCACGGCCGTTGTCCATATAGATGTGGTAGGGCAGCATGCCGTCATGGTTCTCGATCATGGAACCGATGCAGGTGCGGACGGCCTCCCATGTCTCGGCTTCGGCAAGCGTCCACGAAAGCACCTTGCGCGAATAGACATCTTGAATACCGATCAGGATCACGCGGACCGGCGTTTCCGACCACGGCGCGCGCACAAACAAGTCGAGCTGGTGACCGTCGGTGTTGACGATTTCCATGGCATGCAGATGGGAAACCGTGCGCTTTTGCGCCGGGAAAAGCTGCTTTGCCTTATCCTTGCCTTCGCGGGCGATGATCTGCGCGGCCTTCGGCACCTCCGCGTCAAGGCGGCGGCGCAAGGAACGCTCCGAAGGGATCGGTGACAGGTTCTGGTCACGGGCCACCATCATCATGCGACGGTAGCAGGCGCTAAACGACGGGCGTTCCGGTCGCAGGAAGTCGGATTTCAGGATTTTCCACGCCTCGGGGTGGCATGGGGTGACTTCGGCGACTTGGCCGCTGGCGCTGCCCGAGAATGACGGAGCGAGGGCGGCAAGCCAGTCCTGGCGGGAATGGCCTTCGACCATCTTGCGCCACTCGTAGTAGGTGGCGGGCACGATATCGGCCCTGCGGGTGACGTGGGCGACGGCATGTTTCATGCTGATGCCTGAAGCGCGCAGTTCCTCGACTTCCGTCAGGACGGAAAAGCGGGTCTTGCAGATCGCTTTATGGGCGTCGGGAAGGGCCTCAAAACGGTCCCAAAGCATCTTTGAAAGCTTCGTCGGGCGCGGATCGGTCGGCTCGGCATTGAGAAATGCGATCTTCGCCTGCGCCACCGAAGGCAGGAAGGAATAATGATACTCATACCCGCCGCCTTGTCCGGCCTTCGTGCGGGCTTTCGCGGTGGATCGCACGCCAGAGCGAGCGATAAACAGCTCAAGCCCTTGGCGCGTGCTCGGAATACCCGGCAAAGCTGCCTGGGCCAATTCGGCGGATGTGAACCATTCCTTCTTCATTTGCGCACCCGACGAATGTGCACGGGCGTCGCTTGAAGAACTTTGAGTTCCTGGGCGAGCTTCCTTTGCTCCTGGCGAATGCGGGACATTTCCGCGAGGCGGGCTTCGTCACCTTCCAGCAGCAGCAGACCGTCATCGGAAACGACGACATCCCAAAGCCAGAAGGCGTTGGTGGCGCGAACGAATGCCTTGAAGCGCGGCATGCTGATGTCGTGGGCGGTCTTGCTCTCGGCGGTGTAGCTGTCGAGAGCCGACTTAGAGACCTTGTCGAGGCCGAGGTAATAGGCCATGCGCGCCGCGATCGTGTCGCGGTCATACTGGCATTCGCGGATGGCACGGGCCATTTCGCGTTTCAGGGTCGAACGGAAGCGGTCGATATCGAGACGTTCCGATGCAGAGCGCACCGGAAAAACCGTCTCCTTAAAAAAGTCCATCTGGTTGGGATCGCGTTTCGTGCTCATGCTGCCTCCTCGCGGATCGCAGCCATGAGGGCATCCGGCGTGTTGGACATGCCGATGTGCTCAAGGAAGCTATCGCGTGTTTCTTCGCTCGCCTCGTCCCAGGCGGCGATCAGTTTGGTGAGGATGATGGATTGAGAAGGGGCGGGCGGCGTGGTGACCAGAGCCGGGGGCTTGGTGAAAGCCAAAACCTTCTTCACATCCGGGGTGTGCTTCAGAGCGCCAGCCACCGCGACCTGATCTTCGCGAGGGAGTTTTGCCAGAGCGAGGAGCTGTGACTGATCGTTCTCCGCTGTGGTGCCGCGTACCGCCTGCCTCAGCACCGGATCAAGGTTTTGCCCAATGCGCGACACAAGCTTATATGTCTCAGCGCCGAAGCCAAAACGCTCCTGAACCTTCTCGGACAGTGCCCGACCCTTGGCGAAAACAGGGTAATCGTTACCCTGTTTTTCAGGTCTGCCGCCCTTCGGATTAATCTTCCCGTGCTTTTCCTCCCACAGTTCGCGGTACTTCATGACGAAGATTGCGCGGTCGAGTGCGTTCAACTCGTTGCGATAGAGGTTCTCGGAGATTTCGAGCAGCTGCGCCTCGACGGCGTCAGCCTTGACGACAATTGCCTCGATCTCCGTCCAGCCGAGCAGCGTTGCGGCGGCGGTGCGATAGCCGCCCGCGACCAGGGTGTAAGGGGTTCCCTTTTTCGCGGGCGTCTTGCGGAGCATGATCGGGCTGATCTGCCCGTGTTCGGACATCGAAGCGGCGATCGCCTCGGCATAATCCATGTCGATCGGGCGCAGCCGCTCGCCGACATGAATGCTCGATATGGTGGCGCGGATGAACTCAGCCATGAGCGGCTTCCTGTCCGGCCGAGGCCTCGTAGAGCATTTCCATAAAGGTGTCTTTGGCGCGGGCGGCGATGCGCTCGTAAGCCTTGTCAAAGAGCGGCTCGAATCGTCGTGCCTCGACGACGCGAACAGCCTGCATGACGGTCCAGCGGGCAACGCCCAGGAGCACGACCAAGCGGCGGCGTGGAACGTTGAAATCGATGTGGAGCACATAGATCGCCATCTGCCGTGCGAGCTTCGCATCGAACATTTCGGCAGGCGGGTTGATGATGTGGCGCAGTGGCAGGTGGTTGAAATGCGAACGGCTGGCGCGGTAGCTGGCCGCCACCATCGCCTGCAAACGTTCTTCATCGGAATAAGGATTTACCATCGAAACCTCGGAGTTCGTCGCTCGGCGACGGCATTGCGGCAGTTCGATGCCGGGGCGGTGGGGACGGGATTTTGGCCGCCCCGGCGTCTGGCGTCGCTCCTTGGGGGTAACAGAGCGACGGTTCGGCAAATCAGCGGGATTTGTTGGCGTCCGAGCGCGCAAGCAGGCGGCAAAGCTCGGGCTGCATGTCCATGGTGAGGCAACCGACAAGCTTGTCGTCGATATCTGCATCACATTCGCCAAGCAGCAGGTCGACGACCTTGTTTCCGACCGTCATATGAACGTCAGCGTCCATAACGGTAGCGTCTGCCTCCGCGCTTAGAAGCTCAGTCAAAGCCTGCTGCAGAACGGTGTCATCAAGGGTGATTGATGCCGGGCTGTAACCGGCCGCGAGCTTCGCCTCATTGAGCGCGTGGGCAGCAGTAACAATAGCCCATGCCTGCCTCAGGCGCTCGGCGCCAACTGCTTCCAAGTCCACGGCGCAGGCAATGGCGTGTGGTTGTTTCACCCGGCGTTCTGGTGTGGTGTTGGCTGTCGATCGGTGGGCTGAGCCGGTAACGGCGTTCAATTGAACGACTTCGGACGGATGCGGGCGTTCGACCAAGCCGTTTTTGACGCGCTCGTGCCAGTCTGCAAATTCTTCGAACGTAGGGCCTTCAAACTGCCGCTGTTTCACGCCGTTTGCGAAGAAATAATAGGCCTCGCGTTTGTTCTGTGCGCGCTCGACGATGTTGTCGAAGGTGGTGATGACGAGGTCCATGACCCGTGGCGGGACGCGGTCAAAGAAAGGCACGGCGACGTAGTTGCGGACTGCTGCGGTCATTGAGCTGCTCCATAGTTTTTGAGGATGGTGAAAAGGACGGCCGAAACGCCTGCGAACGCAGGACTAAAAATCAGCAGGGTTTCGGCCCACCGGCACACGCGAGAGTGCGACGGAATGAAAATAGGGCTGTCGAAATTGGCATGTGGTTTCGTCATTGTGGGGTGTCTGCTGATCGGCGATTGTCGAGGTGTGGAGCGGTCGAGAGATTGGGTCTGACAGCCGGGGCGAACGAACGCCTTGCACTCGTGCAGTAGGCTAGAGCAGCAATCCCGAACCGTTCCACGCTTCATGCTGCGGCTTGCTCCGCTTCGGCGGCGCGGCGGCCGTTCCGGTAATTCTCCGAAGGCTGCGGGCTGAGCCTGCGACCATCGGAGTGATAGCGGGAGAACCAGAGAAGGTGCGGCCGGGTTTTTAAGGCCGCTGCGATGGCGCGTTCACCTGCCGCGTGCGGCTCATGGACGGCGTTGCCGGCGGTGCCGGTGGGCAGGCAGTATTTCTTGTCGATCTCGGCAAGCGTAATTTTGGCAATGATGAGCTTGCCTTTTATGCGGGCAATTTCTTCCAGCCTTCGGCGTTCGGCACGGCTTGTCTTGCCGCCGTCAGAGACACGGTGCATAAAGGATTCCTTCCAGAAGGGAGGCCCTGACCGGCCTCCTTTTTTGGGGTTATTAATTCTGCGAACACAGAAAGGATTAATGCAAAATCCGGGTATTGTAAACCTGCATTTTGCATTTTTGCGACGGATTTGGCGCGACCTGAAACATTCAAGACTCCGCTCGCTCAGCGACTGCGGGAAATTCGTAAATCTCTTGGTGATCCGCCGAGGGACTTATTCGCGAAAACGCTCGACATTTCCGAGAAGACACTGGGCAACTACGAGCGCGGAGATAATGAACCGGACGCCTCCGTGCTACTTGCATATAAACAGGTGTATGGCGTTGATGTTGCTTGGCTGCTGACGGGAGAAGGCCCTATGTTCAGCGAATCTGCGATGCCCGTCGCGGGAGCCGATCTTGTTCAAATCCCTTTGTTCGACGTTCAGGCTGCGGCTGGTTCAGGTCTGATAGCGAAAGAGGACGGCCTCCATACATCCGTCGCCTTCAGTCGCGCGTTTTTAAGGAGCATCGGAGCAAAGCCCGAAAGTTGCATTATGCTGGAGGCAAAAGGCGAAAGCATGCTGCCGACCATTCCGGATGGCGCATTCATGATCGTCGATCAAAGCAAAACGGACATCGTCGATGATCAGGTTTTCGTGTTTCGTGTTGGACCTGGAATAAAGGTGAAAAGGGCCAACTGGCGTATGGATGGATCGCTCGAATTGCGTTCGGACAATGAGCAAAATGGCTACCCCGCGGAGGTTATTGGAGAGGACATTGCCGATGACCTGTCAGTCGTCGGCCAAGTTCTCTCTCTCCTTCGAAAAGCTTAAATTATTCATCGGCCGGGATACGCTGCGATCCCGAAACAGAATTTTTATTGGTGCTATTCCGCATAAGGTGGCGCAATGAGCAATGATCCATTTTTTTCGCTGCCACCGGATTCTGAATGGAATGCTCTGATCGGAAGACAGGGTAGCACGGTTAATTACGCGGATGGCTATATCGAAGCTGCTCTCGATCTCGCGAAACTCGTAATCAACGAAGATAGGTTCTGGCAACGGGACACCTTGGTCCTGCCGATCCTCTACAACGCAAGACATTCGATTGAACTCCACCTTAAACTCGTGATCGGGGTGTTCATCAAGTCGGGCATTTTGAAGTCAGGCCACGTCCCAAACCATGACATCGCCTCCCACCTTCAGTTCTTGATCGATTGCGATGTCCCTGATTTAGCGCTGCGAAGCTTTCTGAAGGACCTCCATCCATTCGTGGACAGTCTCGCAAGAATCGATGAGGATGGCCAGGAGCTTCGGTATTCTACAAATCGAGACGGCAAGCCAAGCCTCGACAACAAGGCTCTGGCAAACCTCGTCGTCATCAGAGATAGCTTAGCTAGACTCAAAGATATTTTGGAAAACTTTAAGTATCGGGCATTTGAACTACGCGACGAATTTCAGACCGGGACTCGTACAAATCGTTTGTCGCGTGCAGACTTGTTTGCCCTCTCAGCCATGCTCCCTAAAAAGGAACTTTGGTCTGAACAGGATTTCGTTGAGTCTAAAGCAGCTATCATGCAGCACTTCGATATAGGAAGCAGGCAATTCTCTGGCGCACTAAACATGATCCAAACGCGCAGGCAGTTGAATGCGATGATCGGCGTGCAAACCGAGTTGATTCACCTTAGTGACGAGAAGGCGATTTTCCTCGCGCAACAATGGCGAAAGTTTCATCCTCCGCGTCCACGGTCAGATTTGGGAACTGATTTTTTCAAGCGCGTGTTGAATGAAACATCCGAACGTCACAAGATTGAAGTAGCCGCATTGGATGCGATACTGGCAGCACTGAGCTTCGATGAAATTGCCGATGCGGAGACCATCTACTATCTCGCGCGCGACCGAAACTTCTCCGAAAGCTACGAAAGCAGTCTGGATAGGAAGAAAAAGGAGTATCGCGCTTCAGGTGATCTTGAGGCAGAGACATTCAATCTCATGCATAAAACCAACTTTCTCTCAGAGTTTACAAGAGGAGTTGCTATGCTTGGGCGGCTTGACTTACCTAACCAAATTCGAGGCATCTGATGACGACTTCACATAGAGGAAGTTGACTCTGTCAAAAAATAGAACAAAATATGAACATCGAAACGCCGTGTGTGAGGTAAGAGGGTATGGCGCCAGTTGAAAAATTCGTTGTTGTTCCGTTTCCTGATCGGAAAGGTGAGATGGTGGATATCGATTGGAAACTGGCTCCAAAAAATGCTCGTTGGTGGGCGGTCGATGCCAATGGTGAAGCACATTGGTTTTGCGAGCCGGACATTGCCGCGTTCACAGACTTCTGGTTTTCCGAGCCGCTTAACGCACCCTCTTTCGGCTTCAACGGGGACTGGCGAACTAGCCTAACGGAGCGCCCATCTAGGTTTGGCCTGGTCCGATAATGAAAAAGCCGTGTTGCATCTTCACGCAACACGGCCTTTCCTTATTGTATTTGATTTCATTGCAAAAAATCGGAAATTTCTCGAACCTGCAAGGAAGTTGCATGTTCAATTTGGCTTCTGGTCGGTCGTTCTTGCTTGTTTGAGAGATATCGCGTGAGGCCGACGATTTCTTAAAGGCCAGTTTTCTGGGCTTTAAGGGGGCCTAAAAGGCCAAGAGGCTGGTTCTTGAAGTGTTGTTGAGAGCCGGTGGAATTCTCGCGGTTCTTGCAAAAGTCATTCGCTGATCGCCCCTCAGGTCTGTCAAAGTGAGTTTTGATAGGGTACTCGCCGACAGCTTCAAAACCCCTGCTTTATAAGACTTTATCGCGAGTTCCCGGATATTATCGGATATTCTCAGAAATTCCGGTATGTGGTGACAAAGTACATCCGAGCCGGAGAAACGATTGATCCGATGGTGCCTGCCGGTAAGTCATGCCTAAAAAAAGGGAAACCCGCTTACTGCAAAAATGCAGCCAGCGGGTCTCGACCTCTACCCCCTCCCACAAGGGCGGCTGCACAAAAGCACATTGAAGGAATTATGGCAAGATCAAGGCGACCATATTGTTGCTGTTGATGGCCCTGTTCGCCAGTTTAGTGGTGGATGGCAGAGCGTGACCTGTTCCGTGTGCCGTTCGTAAGGGGAGCGATAGGACACGATATTTTCGGTGCAGCGCATTTCTGCGGGATTGGAATAGGTATTTTCGATGCGCTGCGGTTGAGGATGTGTTTTGTGCGGCAAAACCCGTTCCTCACGATAAACTGTCATATCTGCGGCAAAGGATGTGCCTGATATTGACAAGGTGGCGAATGCGGCAATCAAGAGAATTCTTCCAGGATGTGCGGACATGGCTCTTCCCCGCGTTGAACAACGCAGGAGAACGTGCTGTGCACATGAGCTGTTCCAGGGGCGTCGGCAAAAAAATGCCCGCTCATTGGCGGGCAATCAGAGGGGAACTGAGGTTAGGAGCCTCGGGTCTGAAACGGACATCTTCCGCATAAGTTCCGCTTGCGGAATAATTTCCGTCACGCTTTGCCGACAGGGGGGGCTGGGCAGGCCGAGTTTCAAGCCGCACGACACGGAACGATGCGACGTGCGCGCACATGAATGCTTTGATGATGATTCTATCTTTAGGAAAATTTGGAGCGGGCGAAGGGATTTGAACCCTCGACCCCAACCTTGGCAAGGTTGTGCTCTACCCCTGAGCTACACCCGCTCAAATCCACCGGTCCGGGGTAGTTCGCTGAACCGTGGGCCGCCAAGCGGCGACGGGCGCTATATCGCTCAATCGATTTTGGAATGCAACAGGGAAATGACAAAAACGCGAAAATTTCTTTGAGAAATGCGACAAGCGGCGGAAATGATTGAGAATTTTTCATCCCGCTGTTTTTTCCTGCGTTGCCAAGCGTCGGCTGCCCGCTTAATCAGGAAACAAGCATAGTGGAATCGGCAGAGACAGGCGGCAGGATATGGCGGAAAATTCCCGGAAGACGGCAACGGAGCTGTTCGAGTTTCTCGACGGACTTGGCATTTCCCACACCACGAAGCAGCATGAACCGGTGTTTACCGTCGCCGAATCCCAGTCGCTGCGCGATCTCATTCCCGGCGGCCATACAAAGAACCTCTTTGTAAAGGACAAGAAGGATCAGTATTTCGTTCTGACCGTTGAGGAAAATGCGGTCGTCGATCTGAAAAGCGTTCACAAGACCATCGGTGCGGCAAGCCGCGTGTCCTTTGGCAGACCGGAAAAGATGCTTGAATATCTGGGCGTCGCGCCGGGCTCGGTAACGGTGTTCGGAGCCATCAACGACACCGACAGGCAGGTCACCTTCGTGCTCGACAGCGGGCTTCTGGAAAACGAGCTGGTCAATGGCCATCCACTTTCCAACGACCAGACGACAACGATCGCGTCCACGGATCTCATTCGCTTTCTCGAGGCAACCGGACATGCGCCGCTTGTCTTGAAAGTCAGCGAGTGAGATACGATCTTTGCTTCAAATAAGACATATGACAGAGGTTACGGGAGACCGGCATGAGCGGCGAAAATAATCCTTACGGCGGTTCCTATAGCGGGCAGATGACCGCAAGCGCCCACCATAATGGCGAGCTGAACGGTGCGGCCTCCGGCCACATCAAGGACACCACGACGGCGGGTTTCTCCAGAGACGTTCTTGAGGAATCGCGTCGCCAGCCGGTTCTCGTGGATTTCTGGGCGCCCTGGTGCGGTCCGTGCAAGCAGCTGACGCCGGTGCTCGAGAAGGTCATCAACGAGGCGAATGGCCGCGTGAAGCTCGTGAAGCTGAATATTGACGACCACCCGTCGATTCCCGGCCAGCTCGGTATCCAGTCCATTCCGGCAATCGTCGCCTTTGCCGACGGCCGGCCGGTGGATGGCTTCATGGGTGCCGTGCCGGAAAGCCAGATCAAGCAGTTCATCGAGAAGATCGCCGGGCCTGACGCGGGCGATCCCAAGGCCGAGATAGAGGCTGTTCTGACGGAGGCGAAGCAGCTTCTGGCGGATGGCGATTTCAACGGCGCGGCGCAGCTTTTCGGCGCCGTCATGCAGGCCGATCCGGAAAATCCGGCAGCGATTGCCGGTATCGCCGAATGCATGATCGCCGCCGGCCAATATGAGCGGGCAAGCGAACTGCTCTCTTCGCTGCCCGCGGAACTCAATGAGGATGCGGGCATTCAGCTCGTTTCGAAAAAGATCGCGCAATATGAGGAAGCCCGTAAGATCGGCGACCCCGTGGCGCTGGAGCGCGAGCTTGCGCTCGATCCCGATCGTCACGAGGCGCGGGTGAAGCTTGCCAAGGTGCTGAATGCTCAAGGGCGGCGCGACGAGGCTGCGGACCATCTGCTCTACATCATGCGCAAGGACCGGACCTTCGACGATGACGGCGCGCGCCGCCAGCTGCTGGAGTTTTTCGAGGCCTGGGGCTTCAAGGACCCGGCAACCGTTGCCGGCCGCAGGAAGCTTTCGGCGATACTGTTTTCGTAATGCGGGCATATCCCGGCCGCGGCGGTTGATCCACCGGCCGGGCAGCAGTGAACAGGGGGCTTGATTCCCATGCATGTCGGAAATGCGAGATATGTGAAGAACGACGATCTGCCGGAAACCGTGCCGGTCTTTCCATTGCCGGGCGCGCTGCTTCTACCGGAAGGCCATCTTCCACTCAATATTTTCGAGCCTCGATATCTCGCCATGATCGACTGGGCATTGGCCGGCCACCGCATCATCGGCATGGTGCAGCCCGCCCTGCATGTCATTGAGGCGGGGCTTGAGGGCGGTCCGCTAAGCGCCGTCGGCTGCCTCGGCCGCATCACGTCCTTTTCCGAAACCGGCGATGGCCGTTATATCATCTCGCTCACCGGCGTGTGCCGCTTCCGCCTGCTGGAAGAGGTGGAGGCGGGCAAACCCTATCGCAGCTTCCGGCATGCGCCCTTCATCGCCGATCTTTCCGGCGAATATGACGAGGATGCGGTGGACCGCGAAAACCTGCTTCGGGTATTCCGTTCGTTTCTGGATGCCAACCAGCTGGAAGCGGATTGGGAAAGTGTGGAAAGGGCGGGCAATCGCGTTCTCGTCAATTCGCTTTCCATGATGTCTCCCTTCGGACCGGCTGAAAAACAGGCGCTTCTGGAAGCGCCGGACCTGAAGACGCGGGCCGAAACATTGATCGCCATCACCGAGATCGTTCTTGCCCAGGGATCGGGCGAGGGCGGCAACGTGCTGCAATAGGATCGCCGCCATGGACGACAGGATGAGCAATGTCGATCCCAAGCTGCTGGAGCTGCTGGTCTGCCCTTTGACGAAAGGGCGCCTTGCCTATGACCGCGCCCGCAATGAACTCGTCTCCGAGAGCGCCAGGCTTGCTTATCCGATCCGCGATGGCGTGCCGATCATGCTGATTTCGGAAGCGCGCAAAATAGAAGACTGACCTTCCCGCTTGCCCGCCTTCACACATTGCGTGTCGCGAATTGACGAAGATGCGTTGACAACCATGCGTGGATTTGACCAGAGTCCCGCCCGACATGTCTGTTGCGGGGAGAAAACTGATGTCGTTGCGCGCGCTCGTCCGGATTTCGCTGGTTGCGGTCTCAACCGCCCTGTTTTTTCCGCCAGCCATGGCGGCGGAACCCTCCCGCAAGGTCGTTACGACCCAAAATGGCGATTATTTCGGCTTCGATCTCAGGACGGAGCAAAATGTCTCGCTGGAGCAATGTGGCGAGATTTGCGTCGGCGATACCGCCTGCAAGGCCTTTACCTACAATCCCAAGGTGAAATGGTGCTTCCTCAAATCGGATTTCAACCAGCTGAACGCTTTCCCCGGCGCGGTTGCTGGCAAGATCGTGGAAGTGGCCGCGGAAGCCGATATCGGTGCGCCGCAGCGCCTGTCCTTCGTGACCGACAGCCTGCAGCAAGAAGCGCGCCGGCTGAAATCCGGCCTTGCGGCAAATGACGGTGAGGGCGAACAGGGTCTGGAAGCCCTCGTGGAGACGGCGCGGCAGCAGGCAGCCGCAGGCAATATTCCCGATGCGGTCACGACCTATAAACAGGCCCTTGCGATCACACCTGACGATGGTGCGCTCTGGGCCGAATTGTCGGAAAAGGCCGCGCAGGTCACCGATAATTATTCGATAGCGGGACAGGCCGCTTCCGCCGCCATCAACGCTTACCAGCTGAGCCGCACGGTCAGCGCCCGCACCGAGGCCCTGAACCGGCTGGCGAAGGCTTTTGAGCGAACCCAGAATTATCGCGCGGCACTCAATGCCTATAAGGAAAGCCTCGCGCTTACCGACAATGCACAGACCAGGGCGGCCTATGCCGATCTGCGCACGCGTCAGGGTTTCCGCGTCATCAACAATACTGTGGATACGGATAGCGTCAGCCCGCGCGCCTGCGTGCAGTTTTCCGAGCCGCTGGTGAAGAACGGCGTCGATTACTCCTCATTCATCACGCTGGATGGGGCAGCGCCCAAGGCCATCGAGGCGAAGGGCAGCGAGATTTGCGTCGAAGGGTTGGCCCATGGCCAGCGTTACAAGATCGCGTTTCGCGCCGGCCTGCCGTCCTCGGTTGAAGAGCCGCTGGAAAAGCAGGTCGACCTCGATATCTACGTGCGCGACCGCGCCGCCAGCGTGCGCTTCACGGGTGAGAATTTCGTGCTGCCGGGGACTGCCCGTCGCGGCATTCCCATCGTCTCTGTCAATGCCGACAAGGCCGACCTGAAGCTTTATCGCGTCGGCGACCGCAACATCACCTCGCTTCTTTCAAACTCGCAGTTTCTGACGCAGATGGACGGCTACAATGCCGACCGTATCGAAAACGAAATTGGCGAGCTTGTCTGGCAGGGCTCGATCGATATCCAGCCCGATCTCAACAAGGATGTGGTGACGAGTTTCCCGGTGGATGAGGCCCTGCCGGAGCGCAAGCCCGGCATCTATGTGCTGACCGCCGTACCGCCGGGCACCGCGCCGGAAACGTGGGACTCGCGCGCGACGCAATGGTTCCTCGTATCTGATACCGGCATCACCACCTATGCCGGAACCGATGGGCTCAATGTCTTTGTTCGCGCCCTTGGCAGCGCGAAGCCGCTGGCAGATGTGGATTTGCAGCTGCTCGCCAAGAATAATGAGGTGCTGGGCACCGCGAAGACCGATGCGGACGGCCGCGCAGTGTTCTCGGCCGGCCTGATGCGCGGCACGGCGGCGCAGGCGCCTGCGATCCTGACGGCGCGCAACGGCGACAAGGACTATGTCTTCCTCGACATGACCCGCGCCGGCTTCGATCTTTCGGATCGCGGCGTGACGGGACGTGCAGCTCCCGGCGCCATCGACGTGTTCAGTTGGACGGAACGCGGCATCTATCGCGCCGGCGAGACAGTGCATGCCGCAGCCCTTGCGCGCGATGTCGACGGCAAGGCAATCGAGGATCTGCCGCTCACTTTCATCTTCTCGCGCCCGGATGGTGTCGAGGACCGGCGTTTCGTCAGCGACGGCAAGGCGCTCGGCGGCCATGCGGTCGATCTGCCGTTGCAGGCAAATGCGATGCGCGGCACCTGGACGCTGCGCATCCATACCGATCCTAAAACGCCTGCGATCAGCGAAAAGAGCTTCCTCGTCGATGATTTCGTGCCTGACCGCACAGAGTTCGACCTCTCGAGCAAGGCAAAGCAGATCGACCCCGGCGCGGAAACGGCAATCGATGTCGATGGTCGCTATCTCTATGGTGCGCCCGCAGCCGGCCTGACGCTGGAGGGCGAGGTCGCCATCAAACCGACGCGCACCAGTGCCGATTTCGAAGGTTATTTCTTCGGTCTGGCCGATGAGGAGAGCGAAGAGGAAAACCGCACGACGCTTGCCGATCTGCCGGTTCTGGACGACGAGGGCAAGGCGAGCTTCAATGTCGATCTGACCGACCTGCCATCCACAACGCAGCTTCTTTCCGCTAACATCACCGTGCGCATGCAGGAGGCCGGCGGCCGTGCCGTAGAGCGCTCCCTGGCGCTGCCCATCAAGGCTGAAGCGCCGGTCATCGGTATCAAACCGCAATTTTCCGGCGATCTCGCCCAGAATTCCGTTGGTCGTTTCCACATCATCGGCGTCAATGCTGACGGTGCCAAACAGGCGATGAATGGTCTGACCTGGAAGCTCATCAAGGTTGAGCGGAACTATCAATGGTATCGTCAGGGCAACTCCTGGCGTTACGAACCGGTGGAATATACCAAGCAGCAGGAAGCCGGCAGCTTGTCTGCCGATGCCAATGGCGGTGAGATTTCCGTGCCCGTCACCTGGGGCCGTTACCGGCTGGAAGTGGAGGGCGCCGGCAATGGCGCGCCTGTCTCCAGCGTTGAGTTCGATGCCGGTTTTTATGTCGAGGCAAGCTCGACGGAAACGCCGGATGCGCTGGAAATCGCTCTCGACAAACAGAGCTACAAGATCGGCGATACGGCCAAACTCAAGGTTTCGTCGCGTTTCGCCGGTGAGTTGATGGTGACTTCCGGTTCGGAAAAGCTGATTGCCGTTCAGAATGCCGAGATCGGCGAGGATGGCGGCGAGATCGACATTCCCGTCACCGAGGAATGGGGTGCGGGCGCTTATGTGACGGCCACGCTGTTCCGTCCCGGCGATGCGCAGGAAAGCCGTATGCCGATGCGCGCCATCGGCATCAAATGGCTCGCGGTCGATCCGGCCGAGCGCAAACTTGCCGTCACGCTCGGCGCGCCGCAGAAGACGCTGCCGCGCCAGCCGCTTGAAATTCCGATCACGGTTGCGGGTGCCGGCGTGGGCGAAAAGGCCTACGCCATCGTTGCGGCCGTCGATGTCGGCATATTGAACCTTACCCGATATGAGCCGCCGAAACCGGATGAATGGTATTTCGGCCAGCGCCGGCTGGGGCTGGAAATCCGCGACCTTTATGGCCGCCTGATCGACGGTTCGCTCGGCGCCACCGGCCGGCTGCGCACCGGCGGTGACGGCGGGCAGGCAGCCCTTCAGGGCAGCCCGCCCACGGAAAAGCTCGTGGCCTTCTTTGCCGGGCCGGTCGAACTCGACGCAGACGGCAAGGCGACGGTGAGCTTCGATATTCCGCAGTTCAACGGTACGGCCCGCATCATGGCGGTGGCCTGGACGAAGACAGGCGTGGGACATGCGGTCTCCGATGCCATCATTCGCGATCCTGTCGTGGTCACGGCCAGCGCGGCGAAATTCCTCGCACCCGGCGATGTCTCGCAATTGCGGCTCGATATCGCCAATACCGATGGCGAGCCCGGCGATTATCGGCTGGATGTGACCAGCAACACGGCATTGACGGTCGATCAGGGCGAGATGTCGCAAACTCTCGCGCTTCAGAAAGGCGGTAGGTCTTCGCTGACGGTCCCGCTGACGGGCGAACAGCCCGGCAATGGCGCGATCACCATCAAGGTTTCCAATGCCGCCGGTCTTTCACTGGAGCAGGTTCTGAACGTTCCGGTACGTCCGGCCGTTCTGCCGGTGACGACGCGGCGCGATATCAAGATCGCGCCCAATAGCAGCCTGACGATCAATGGCGATCTTCTGGCGGACAGCATGCTTCTCGGCTCTTCCGTCGCGGTCAACGTCACGCGCTCGCCGGCCTTCGATATTCCGGCGCTGGTGATGATGCTGGACAAATATCCCTACGGCTGCGCCGAACAGACGACGAGCCGCGCTTTGCCGCTGCTTTACGTTTCGGAACTGATGAAGGATAGCGGCCTTGCAGAAGACCCCGATACCCGCAAGCGCGTGCAGGAGGCGATCTACCGGGTGCTGTCCTTCCAGTCGAGTTCCGGCAGCTTCGGCCTTTGGTCGCCGGGTTATGGCGATCTGTGGCTCGATGCCTATATCAGCGACTTCCTGACAAGGGCGCGTGAGCAGAATTACGATGTTCCCGAACAGGCCATGGTGCAGGCGCTGAACAACCTGCAAAACGGTCTTTCCTATGACAGCAATGTCAAAGATCGCGGCAACGAGATCGCCTATTCGCTTTATGTGCTGGCGCGCAACCGCAAGGCGGCGATCAACGATCTGCGTTATTACGCGGATACGGCGCTTGCCGATTTCCCGACACCGCTCGCCAAGGCGCAGGTTGCCGCCGCCCTCTCGCTTTATGGCGATCAGGCCCGTTCTAAGGCCGTATTCGGCGCTTCGCTCGACATGGCAAGCCGCACCACCAATGTCAGCTTCTCGCGCGCGGATTACGGCTCCGCCCTGCGTGACGGCGCGGCGACGCTGGCGCTTGCGGCGGAAAGTCGGCCGGTTCCGGCCGTCGTGCCGCAGCTTGCCGGTGCGGTGGCCAAGGAATGGGAAAAGAAGCCCTATACCAGCACCCAGGAACAGGCATGGATGCTGCTTGCCGCCCGCGCCGTCAAAGGCGAGGATAAGGATATCCGTCTCGATGTGAACGGCGATCTGCAGACAGGCGGCTTCGGCAAACGGATGAGCGGCGATGAATTGCTGGTCGCACCCTTGAAGATCGCCAATGCCTCGGCCGATCCGGTCACGGCCGTCGTCACCACGGTGGCGCCGCCGGCGCAGCCGCTTGCGGCGGGCGGCGAAGGCTTCACCATTACCCGCACCTATTATTCCATGGATGGTGAGGAGGTGAACTCCAGCGACGTGATCCAGAACGAGCGTTATGTCGTGGTGCTGAATGTGGTGCCGCAGAATAACTGGCAGTCGCGCATTCTGGTGACCGACCTGCTGCCCTCCGGTTTCGAAATCGACAATCCGAGCCTCGTCAATTCGGCAGAGCTTTCGAATTTCGACTGGCTGCCGGAAACGGAAGCGGCGCATACGGAATTCCGCTACGACCGTTTCGTGGCGGCCTTCGACCGCTCGGCCGGCGACAGTTCGGAAATTGCGCTTGCCTATGTGGTCCGCGCCGTCACCCCCGGCACCTACGATCATCCGGCCGCTTCGGTTGAGGATATGTACCGGCCGCAATTTGCCGCCCGCACGGCAACCGGCCGCATGGAGGTGCGCTCGGCAAACCCATGATGCGACGCAAGGCGATCATTGTCGGCATCGTGACGGCCGCGTTGCTTATGGGCGGCGCGGCCTTCGGTCTCGATGCGCTGGACAAGGCCTATCCGCCGCCGCTGGACGCTGCGCAGCAACGATCCTTCGAGGTTCTGGATCGTGACGGCAGGCTTTTGCGCGCTTTTGCGACACCCGATGGCCGTTGGCGGCTGAAAACCTCGGCCGCCGAAGTCGACCCACAATTCCTACGCATGCTGGTGGCCTATGAAGACCAGCGTTTCTATGAGCATCACGGCGTCGATCCCTGGGCGCTTTTGCGCTCCGCCTGGCAATTGGCCAGCAACGGCCGGATCGTTTCCGGCGCATCGACGCTTTCCATGCAGGTGGCGCGGTTGATCGAGCCGCGCGCCGACCGGTCGTTTTCGGCGAAATTCCTGCAGGCCGCGCGCGCGCTTCAGATCGAGAGACGGCTGAGCAAAGCGGAGATCCTCGATCTCTATCTGAATATCGCGCCTTATGGCGGCAATCTCGAAGGCATTCGCGCCGCAAGCCTCGCCTGGTTCGGCAAGGAACCGGGCCGGCTCGATACGGCGGAAGCAGCGCTTTTGGTGGCGCTGCCGCAATTACCGGAAAAGCGACGTCCGGATCGTTTTCCGGAGGCGGCGAAGCAGGCGCGGGAGCGTGTGCTGCAACGGCTTGCCGTCGAACGCGTGGTGGGTGAGGGGGAGGCGGAACGGTCGGCGCTTGCGAATGTGCCCGCCAACCGGCGGGACCTGCCGGCCTATGCGCCGCATATGGCCGTCGCCGCACGGGTGAAATTCCCGGATACTGCCGAGGTGCGTTCCACGCTGAAGCTGCCGATCCAGCGGGAGCTGGAGGGTGTCGCCCGCCATGCGGCGGAAAAGCTCGGCGACAGGGTCTCCGTCGCCATCGTCATGGCCGATGCGCAAAGCGGCGATATTCTGGCGGAAGTGGGTTCGGCGGATTATCTCGATACGGCAAGACGCGGTTTCGTGGAGATGAGCCGGGCCGTTCGCTCGCCGGGCTCCACCCTCAAGCCATTTATTTACGGCCTTGCCTTCGAAGACGGTCTTGTCGGGCAAGAAACCATCATAGAGGATCGCCCGTCCGACTTTTCCGGTTACAGGCCGCGCAATTTCGACATGCATTATCAGGGCGATGTCAGCATCCGGCAGGCGCTGCAACTGTCGCTCAATGTGCCTGCCGTCAAGCTGCTTGATGCCGTCAGTCCCTCGGCGCTGATGGTGCGGTTCCGGCGGGTGGGCGTCAAACTCGTGCTTCCCGCCAATGAAGCGCCCGGGCTTGCCATCGCCCTTGGCGGCGCGGGTGTTTCGCTGGTCGATCTGGCGCAGCTCTATGCGGGGCTTGCCGGCGGCGGCGATCCCGTGCGGCTTGGAGACGGCGTCCGCTCCGCCCCGGAACGGCTGGAGGGGGACCGGTTATTCTCCGATGCCGCTATCTGGAACATCTCCGACATCCTCTCCGGCGTGCTGCCGCCGCTCGGCATGAAACAGCGCGGCATCGCCTACAAGACCGGCACCAGCTATGGCTATCGCGATGCCTGGTCGGTGGGTTATGACGGGCGGCATGTGGTCGGTGTCTGGGTCGGCCGGGCCGACAATGGGGCGGTGCCGGGCATTGCCGGTTATGCGACGGCCGCCCCGATCCTGTTCGAGGCTTTCGAAAAATCCGGCGTGGCGATCACGCCGATGCCTGCCGCGCCTTCTGGCGTCGCGCGGGTCGCGGTCAATGACCTCCCCGCCAACCAGCGGCGTTTTACCACGACGGCCAGCGGCCTGCTTTCTGCTTCAAGACGTGAAAGCGCCCCGCGCATCGTTTACCCGCCGGAGGGCGCGCGCGTGGAGCTTTCCGGCCAGTCGGGCATCTCGCCGCTGGTATTGAAGCTGCAGGGCGGGCGGGCACCCTTCCGCTGGCTCGCCAATGGTTTGCCTTTGCCGAACGCTTCCCATCGCCGCAACAGCGAATGGCGGCCGGAAGGCCAGGGGTTTTCCACACTGACGGTCATCGACGCCGACGGCCGCGCCTCGAGCGTGCGGGTTTTCGTCGAATAGCAGGGATGTCCAACTGCACGAGGGGTTGCTCCGGGCTTGCGCCTCGAGCGTCTCGTCAGTTCTTTTTTCGCCGTCTTGCCAAAGATATGCAGCAAGCAATTGTACAAGAGTGACGACGAAGATGATGTGCCTAAGCTCTATTACGCCACATTGAGTGAATGGCGGTGGATCCGCTCCTGAAGCGAAACCACAACGGCTTGTAGAAATTCCCGGCGCCTGGGATTGGTCGTTGCCGTCAGAGTCACCTGTAGCCGGCTTGTGATGTTGTTCAGAAAGCCAACGTGATTAAAACTATCGGCGGCGATATTGATCTCCACCTCGTCCATGTAATGCGCCAGATGCGGTTCCAATACGAGATTTGTATTCGTCTGGTAGCAGGCAGCCATCTGTTCTCCAAGCGTGGACATCTGCACATATGGACCATATTCGTCGATCATCAAATCTCCTTCCTCTAGCGCAACTAATTTTGACAGGCGCTTCATCATCACAGATAGGAATAGGAAGCAATTGCCCGCTTTCAACGCTCCCTTTTGAAGCTTTGAATTTTCCGTGTTCGTGAAGGATGTCGCCGAGACTCCGGTCGAAGTAGACCTGCCAAACGGCTGTCGGCTGCGCTGGGCCGCGCTCAAGCTATAGCATTTTTTTGCTGGGTTTTGCAGGAAATTGGCGTCCACGAGAGGATTCGAACCTCCGACCCCAGGATTCATACCGCTTCGGCTTTCGCCGCCGTCCCGCCATTTGCCGGCAAGACGTTCGTGGTCTGGACTGTCCCTTCACCATGGGCCTTGCGGCCTTTAGGTGCTGCCCATCCAGTCTCTACACCTTCACCAGATTTCTCCGGAGCTTGGCTCGGGATTGGCATGCTGGAAGACCAGCGAAGCTTTCCCCGACTTTGAGCAGATCGATTGCGTCGTTTCCGGGCGCAACCCCCAATTTGTCTTAGGAATCCTGTGCTCTATCCTGCTGAGCTACGTGGACACTGAATTGCTCTTTAACCTGACGATGCTTGCGGATCAACCGCGTTCTTCATCGCGGTCGATCTCTTCCTCGGCTTTCTTCGCGTCAGTCGGCAATCAGCTCGTCAGACGCTGTTCGGCCAGTTTCACCCAATAGGAAATGCCGTAAGCGATGGCCTCGTCGTTGAAATCATAACCGGGATTGTGAAGCCCGGCCGAATCGCCATTGCCGATGAAGATGAAGCAGCCTGGTCTTTCCTTCAGCATGAAGGAGAAATCCTCTCCCGCCATGGAAGGATCGACATCGGGGTCGACATTCGGTTCGCCTGCCACATCTCGCGCCACACGGATGGCGTGGTCGGTCTCGGCGGCGTGGTTGAAGGTCACCGGGCAATAACGCTCATAGACGACTTCCGCTTCTGCGCCATTGGCAAGGGCAATGCCTTCCGCCATCTGCTTGATGCGATCCTGCGCCAGATCGCGCACAGTTTCATCGAGGCTGCGCACCGTGCCGGCGATCAATGCCTCGTTCGGGATGATGTTGTGGCTGGAGCCGGCATGAAAGCGGGTGACGGAGACGACCACCGAACGGATCGGATCGGCGTTGCGCGAGGCGATCATCTGCAGGTTGCCGACGATCTGCGCGCCGATGGTGATGGGATCGACGGTGCGGTGCGGCTGTGCCGCATGGCCGCCACGGCCCTTGACGGTGATCGAGAATTTGTCCGGTGCCGCCATGATGCCGCCCTTGCGGATGGCGAAGGCGCCGAGCGGAATTCCCGGCATGTTGTGCATGCCATAGACCTCATTAATGCCGAAACGCTCCATCAGGCCGTCCTCCACCATGGCGAGCGCGCCGGCACCCCCTTCTTCCGCCGGCTGGAAGATCACGGCGATGGAGCCGGCGAAATTGCGGGTCTCGGTGAGATATTTCGCCGCGCCAAGCAGCATGGCCGTGTGGCCGTCATGGCCGCAGGCATGCATGGCGCCCGTGGTTTTCGACGCCCAGGGCTTGCCGGTTTCCTCAACGATGGGAAGAGCGTCCATATCCGCGCGAAAGCCGATGGTGCGATTGCCCGGAAGATTGCCCCTGATGATGCCGACCACACCCGTGCGGCCGAGACCGGTCACGATTTCGTCAACGCCGAAAGATTTCAGCTTCTCCGCAACGAAGGCTGCGGTGTTGTCGACATCATACAAAATCTCGGGATTTTCATGCAGGTGACGCCGCCATTCTCTGACTTCCTGCTGGAGTTCGGCGGCTCTGTTCAAAATCGGCATTCGTTCATTCCTGGGTTCATCGGTACGGCGTGTCGTAAAATCCTATCCTCCATGGTGGATAGTGCGCCGCATAATTGACGTAATCAATGTACTTTGCCATTGCTAGGACATATATGGTGAATATTGCCATTCCCCGACCGAAGACGGGAATTCGAGGACAAGCCTTGCCACAGACTTTTAAATCGCCAAACGCCGCCAGACGGCTTTCCGCAGCCGTTGCCATCATGACCGCAGGCCTCGTTGCCGCAGCACCCGTGGCAAATGCCAATCCGAAAATGGTGGTCGATGTCAAAACCGGCAAGGTGATTTCCCATCAGGAAGCCTTCCGCAAGTGGTATCCCGCTTCGCTCACCAAGCTGATGACCGCCTATATCGCCTTTTCGCAGATGAAGGCCGGCAAGATCAGCCCGCAGACGGAAGTGGTGATGAGCAAGAAGGCCGCCGATCAGCCGGCCTCGAAAATGTATTTCAAGCCCGGCCAGAAGCTGACGATGGATAGCGCTTTGAAGCTGCTGCTCATCAAATCCGCCAATGACATCGCCGTGGCGATCGCCGAGACCATCGGCGGCACCAGCGATAATTTCGTGGCGCAGATGAATGCGCAGGCGCAGCGGCTGGGCATGAGTTCCACCCGTTACATCAACGCCAATGGCCTGCCCGGCAAGGGACAATATACGACCGCCCGCGATCTGGCGCTGCTGGCGCTGATCATCAAGCGCGAGTTTCCGGAATATGCCCATTATTTCTCGCTGGAAGGCGTCAGCACCGGCAAGAAGAACTACGCCAATTTCAACATGCTGGTCGGCCGTTTCGATGGCGCGGATGGCATGAAGACCGGCTTCATCTGTGCCTCTGGCTTCAACCAGGTGTCGTCGGCCGTGCGCAATGGCCGCTCGGTCATCACGGTCGTGCTGGGCGCGGACAGCCTTGCCGGACGCACCGATCAGTCGGCCGATCTGTTGCAGATGGGGCTGACGGCGCCTTCGGGCCAAGGCGTTTCGCTCGCCGCGCTGGCGCCCTATGGCGATACCGGTGATGTCAACGATATCAGCGCCGAAATCTGCAACCCGAAGGCCGCCAAGGTGCGCAGCGAAAGCCGCGACGAGGCTGGCCGCATGGTCATCCATTCGCCCTATGTGCAGGAAATGACCCGCCCGCCGGAATATTCCTTCGCCGGTCTCATTCCGGGCAGCGAGACGGTGGCGGTGAATGCCACCAAGGGAGTTGGCAAGGGCGAACTCGCCAACGTGCCGATCCCGATCCCGCGCCCGACATTCTGATGATCGATGAATGCCTCGAGGCCGAGCCTCGCGGTCGCAATGCGGTTTGTGTATTCGCAGGTCGATGATGTTATGATATTACAGTGTCGCTCGCGGCTTCCAGGCGCGGGCGATTTCTTTTAGCTCCATGCGGCTCCGGGTTTCGTGTCTTCCAGTGACCTGCCGGAGCGGCCATCAACACACAGGCAAGTCATGTCTCGCGATCGCATCCCGGTTTCCATCATCACCGGATTTCTCGGCGCCGGAAAATCGACGCTGCTCAACCGGCTCCTCAAGGATCCGGCGATGAGCGATGCGGCGATCATCATCAACGAATTCGGCGATGTCAGCATCGATCACATGCTGGTCGAAAGCGCGGGTGAGGGCATCATCGAGCTGGCGGAGGGCTGCCTCTGCTGCACGGTGCGCGGCGAGCTGGTGGATACGCTGGCGGAACTGATGGACGGCATTCAGACAGGCAAGCTGAAGCCGGTAAAACGGGTGGTGATCGAGACCACGGGCCTTGCCGATCCCGCCCCCGTCATGCAGTCGGTCATGGGCAACCCGGTCATCGCGCAGAATTTCGTGCTGAACGGCATGATTACGGTGGTGGATGCCGTGAACGGCCTTTCCACGCTGGACAATCATCAGGAGGCGGTGAAACAGGCCGCCGTGGCTGACCGTCTGGTGATGACCAAGCGCGCGCTTGCCGATGCCGCCACGATTTCCGCGCTGACAGCCCGTCTACAAGCGCTCAATCCGCGCGCGACCATCGAGGATGGCGACAAAACCGAGTGGAGCGCTACGGGGCTTCTCGACAACGGCCTTTACGATGCCGGCAGCAAGAATGCCGATGTCGGCCGCTGGCTGGGCGAAGAGGCGGTACACGATCACCACGATCATGATCACGACCATCACCACCATCATGGCGATCACGACGACCACCATCATCATCACGATGTGAATCGGCACGATGCGTCTATCCGGTCCTTCTCGATCATTCACGATCAGCCGGTCAGCCCGATGGCGATCGACATGTTCGTGGATCTGCTGCGCTCGGCACATGGTGAAAAGCTCCTGCGCATGAAGGCCATCGTCAAGCTGTCGGATAATCCGGCCCGGCCGCTGGTGTTACATGGGGTGCAGACTATTTTCCACACGCCGGAGCGCCTCGCGACGTGGCCGGACCCGGCTGATCAACGAACCCGCATGGTGCTGATTACGAAGGATTTGCCGGAGGCTTTCGTGCAGGACCTGTTCGCAGCCTTCACAAGCGCACCGGGCATAGACCGGCCGGACAGGCAGGCGATGACAGATAATCCGCTGGCGGTTTCGGGGTTGCGGTTTTAGGGCGTGTCGTGATGGTCTAGGTCGGTGGGTGTGGTTCACCCCCCTCTGTCCTGCCGGACATCTCCCCCTCAAGGGGGGAGATCGACAAGCGGCTTGCTTCGAACATCTTTATCGATGCAGTAGCCCGAAGTGCAGAGCTTGTGAGAAAACGAGCGGTCGCCACAACTGATCTCCCCCCTTGAGGGGGAGATGCCCGGCAGGGCAGAGGGGGGTAAGCCCGGAGCGTGCGCGTTGAACCTCGGTTACACGCCCTTCACAATGCGAAACCGATGCCCCTTTTCCAGCGCAGTGGTTTCCACCAGCCTATGCCCATCCTCATTGCACATATGGGTAATATCGATCACCGCCAGCGGATCGGTCGTCTCGACGGTCAGAACATCTCCCGCCTTCAGGGTTGCGAGTTTCTTGCGGCTTCTCAAAACCGGAAGGGGGCATTTAAGCCCCCTCAAATCATAGACGATCTCGGCCGTGTCGCTCATTCCTTGGCCCAGAACTTCCAGAACGGCTTCTTTTCCGGCGTTTCCGGAGCAGGTGCTGCGGAATAGGCAAGCGGGTTCATGGCGGGAACCGGGATGCTCTGCGCGGCAGCTCCGGTCTGGCCGGTTGCTGCGGGGGTAGCCGAGGCAACCATCGTCGGTGCCGCTGGGGCAGGGTTCGATTGCGGTGCCGTGGCTGGCTGGACAGCCGAAGGGCGCGGGCCGCGCAGGGAAGAGGCGGTTGCGGTAGTGGCCGGTGAGGACGACGTCACCTGCTGCGCCTTCTTCTCCATCAGCGCGGCATATTCCGTTTCCTTCATCAGCTTGCCGGCCTTCAGCGCCGAGCCGGTCGGGGCATAGGCGGGCTCGCGGCCCTTGCGCTTTTCGGCGACCAGCGCCTTGCGCTCGGCTTCGCTCGGGTCGTACCAGGCCATGCCGTCATATTTCTTCATCGCCTTTTCATAGGCGAGATCGTAGGTCTTCTCGTAGCTCGAAAGCGCGCTGACGAGCGCCGGCGGGGTGCTCATGGCCGGGCATTGGGCAGACGCGTTGAAGCTGCCGCCTTCCGTCTGCTGGTTGAAGACATATTTCTTCTCGCAGACATTCACTTCCGGCGGGCGCTTGGTCACTTCGAAATTGTCGTAACCGACCTTCAGCATCTTCCAGAATTCGAGATGTTCGCTCTGGCGATGGCGGGCCATGTTTTCCGCCGTCATGCGGAAGGGGAAGGCCTGCAACTGCACGGTCTTCTGGCCGCCCTTGAAGGCGTCACGGGCAAAACCGTAGATTTCGAGAATCTGCGCATCCGTCATCGAATAACAGCCGGAGGACGAGCAGGCGCCATGGATCATCAGATTGGTGCCGTTGCGGCCATTGGCGGCATCGTAGCGGTTCGGGAAGCCGGTATTGATGGCGAGATAATATTTCGAGTTCGGATTGAGATGCGCAGGCGTCAGGTTGTAGAAACCTTCCGGCGCCTGCCGGTCGCCTTCCTTCACCTTCGGGCCGAGTTTGCCGGACCATGCGCAAATCTCGTAGCCGGCGATCTTCTCGAAACGGTTGTCGCGCCTGGCTTTCCAGATTTCCAAGGCACCTTCTTCCTTGAAGATGCGGATCATGATCGGCGAGGTGCGGTCCATGCCCCTTTTGTCGATCTCGGCCAGAATGGCCGGAGACAGCGGGTAATCGACCTTGTTCTTGACGTGGGAGACGTCGCGTTCAACGGTTTCGAGCGTATCGTTACAGCCGGCAAGAACGAGCGCGGTGCAGGCAAGAAGTGCAAAATGTGTCAAACGCATGATCTGATCCGAAAGACGATGGCACGAAGCGGCGGCAGTTCTACACCGTCCCGTGTGTATTTTAAATACGGTATTAACCGTTTACATCTTCTTAACTTAAATCGGACCCGCCCCGCGGCCGCCGATACATCTTTTGATGTGACCGGACTATGGCCGAGTTGGGGCGATATTCAAGGAAAATAAGGCCGGAGCCAGATTGTTTCGGCTTTTCTTCGAACCGCCAAAACAATCTGACTCCTTCTTTTGACGCATTTTCCGGACGTAAAACCGCTGCGCACTTTTACTGGACATGCTCTAGAGGTTCCGGCCAATATCCAGGAACTTCTGGCGGCGTTCAGCGCGCAGCTGTGTGCCGGAACGCTGGGAGAGATCGGCCAGCGCCTTGGCGATGACATCGCCGGTCGCACCGATCACGGTTTCCGGAGCACGGTGTGCGCCGCCGATCGGCTCCGGAATGATTCCGTCGATGACGCCGAGCGATTTCAGGTCTTCCGAGGTGATCTTCATGTTGGTTGCGGCTTCCTTCGCGCGGGTCGAATCGCGCCAGAGAATGGAGGCGGCACCTTCCGGCGAGATCACCGAATAGATCGCATGTTCGAGCATATAGACGCGGTTGCCGGTGGCGATCGCGATTGCGCCGCCTGAGCCGCCTTCGCCAATGACGACGGAGACGATCGGCACCTTGACGTTGAGGCACATTTCCGTCGAGCGGGCGATGGCTTCGGCTTGGCCGCGTTCTTCCGCGCCGACGCCGGGATAGGCGCCCGCCGTATCGATGAGGGTGATTACCGGCAGCGAGAAACGGTCGGCCAGTTCCAGCACGCGGATCGCCTTGCGGTAACCTTCCGGGCGCGGGCTGCCGAAATTATGCTTCAGGCGGCTTTTGGTGTCGTTGCCCTTTTCCTGGCCGATGATGGCGACGGGCTGACCGTTGAAGCGGCCGAGGCCTGCCTGAATGGCGGCGTCTTCGGCAAACTTGCGGTCGCCGGCCAGCGGCGTGAAATCGGTGAAAAGCGCCTTGGCGTAATCGACGAAATGCGGACGCTGCGGGTGACGCGCGACCTGCGTTTTCTGCCAGGCGTTCAGCTTGGAATAGATGTCCTGCATCGCGTCGTTGACGCGCGATTCCAGACGGTTGATCTCCTCCGAGGTGTCTATGCTCTCGTCTTCATCGGCAAGCTTCTTCAGCTCGATGATCTTGCCCTCAAGGTCCGAGATAGGTTTTTCGAAGTCGAGATAATTGTGCATGAGATCCGTTTCCGATCGTTTTGCGCAAGGTTTGACCGGATTATCCGGCGGTTCCGGTCGCTCTAATCAAGGTTTTTGCCCTGTTTGGCAAGGGGGTGATGTGTTTGTACCAGCTCTTGCAAGCGTTCTTCCAGCACATGTGTATAGATTTGTGTCGTGGAAATGTCGGAATGGCCGAGCAGTTCCTGTACCGCGCGCAAATCCGCGCCGTTCTGCAGAAGGTGGCTGGCAAAGGCATGGCGCAGCACATGCGGCGATATCGCAGACGGGGTCAGGCCCGCACGGATGGCAATGTCCTTGAGGTCGCGGGCAAAGACCTGGCGGGGCAGGTGGCCTTCCTTGCTGCTGGAAGGAAACAGCCAAGGGCTTTCCGGTGTCTCCGGTTTTTTCTGCGAAGCGGCCACCTTGCTTTTCTCCGATGCGAGCGCCTTTCTGGCAGCCTCGTATTTTTCCATCGCCTCGATGGCGGCGCGGGAAAGAAGAACCATGCGGTCCTTGTTGCCCTTGCCGCGTATCATCAGGAAGCGTCCTTCCTGACGCAGCACCTTGACCGGCAGCGAGACGAGTTCGCTGACACGCATGCCGGTGGCATAAAGAAGTTCGAGCAGCAGATGCATGCGGATGCGGGCAAGCTGGCCGGGACCGGATGTGGCGGCTTCCTGCGCCGCGAGGCTAAGCAGCCTGTTCACATCGGCGACGCTCATCGTTTTCGGTAAGGCGAGACCTTTTCTGGGAGCGTCGATGATGCCGGTCGGGTCGTCGCCGCGCAGTCCTTCCGAATAGAGAAAACGATAGAATTGCCGCATGGTGGAAAGACGTCGCGCCTGTGAGGTTGCGGCAAAACCCTGAGCGGAAAGATGGGTCAGATAGGCGGAAAGGTCAGGCGTCTGCGCTTCCGTCAGGGTCTGGCCGCGACGGCCGAGAAATTCGCGCAGGTCAGCAAGGTCGCGCTCATAGGAAGAGAGCGTGTTGGCGGCAGCCCCGCGTTCGGCGCTCATCATTTCCAGAAAACTTTCCAGCCGCGCGCCGTCGCGCCCTGCCGCCGCCTGTCCGCTCATGGGGTGCGCCTTGCCGGTTCGGTCGACGGCGGGTTCAGCCGCTCGGAAGGAATGCGCACCGTCACTTCGCGGTCGCGCGGTTTGACGACCATGACGAGCAGCACCATGCCGCCATAGATCAGCCCCGCGATGGTCGCCAGTATCATCGTGAAGCGGAAGAGGGTGGGCATGGCGGCTCCGTGCAGGTGGCGGTCGAAACGTATATGCGGTGCGGCGAAAGCGGCGACAAGATCAAAATGCCCGCTCCGCTCCATGCCGCATGCGGCGATGATTGTGATTCACCGCAATTCAGTCAGCAATTTGGCTTGACGCTTCGTAAACATTTGCAGATATCCATGCCAAACGGGCTTTCAAATCTATGAATGAAACGAATTTATCCGTCCCGGCTACACTCGGGGAGCAAGCGCGGGCAAAGCTCGGACGGCGCAACATCGTCTTCGTCGGGCTGATGGGGGCTGGAAAGTCGGCGGTGGGCCGCATGGTAGCCCAGCAGCTCAGGGTGCCGTTCATCGATACGGATGTCGAAATCGAGCGCGTTTCGCGCATGACAATATCGGAACTTTTCGCCACCTATGGCGAGGAAGAATTCCGGGCGCTGGAAACGCGGGTCATCAAGCGGCTGCTGCGCGGCGGCCCCAAGGTCATCTCCACCGGCGGCGGCGCCTTCATCAACGACAATACCCGCCGGCACATCACGCGCGGCGGCATTTCATTGTGGCTGAAGGCCGATCTCGAGGTGTTGTGGGAGAGGGTCAACAAGCGCGACCACCGCCCGCTTCTCAAGACCGAAAACCCCAAAGCCACGCTGGCGGCCCTGATGGAGAAGCGCTATCCGATCTATGCGGAAGCGGATCTGACCATCGAATCCCGCGATGTCCGCAAGGAAATCATCGTGACAGAAGTGCTGGCCGCCATAGCCGGCATCGAACAGAAAGACTGCTCCCCATGACGCCTTCCGAAATCCACGCCGATGAACGTCTCGTGCATGTGCCGCTCGGCGAGCGCGCCTATGACATTCTGATCGGGCCGGGCCTCATCGGCCGGGCGGGCGGCGAAATTTCGGCGCGGATGAAGGGCCGGCGCGCGGCCATCATCACCGATGAACATGTCGCGCCGCTCTACCTCGAAGGCCTGATGGACGGGCTGCAGACCGACGGCATCGAGGCCGTCTCGCTGACCCTGCCGGCCGGCGAAAAGACCAAGAGCTTCGAGCATCTGGTCACCGTCTGCGATGCGGTTCTGGCAGCACGGGTGGAGCGTAACGATGCGGTGATCGCGCTCGGCGGCGGGGTGATCGGCGATCTCGCCGGTTTTGCAGCGGGCATCGTGCGCCGTGGCGTGCGCTTCGTGCAGATACCGACCTCGCTTCTGGCGCAGGTCGATTCCTCCGTCGGCGGCAAGACCGGCATCAACAGCCGCCATGGCAAGAACCTCGTCGGCGTGTTCCACCAGCCCGATCTGGTGCTGGCGGATACGGCGGTGCTCGATACGCTGAGCCCGCGCGAATTCCGCGCCGGTTATGCCGAAGTGGTGAAGTACGGGCTGATCGACAAGCCGGATTTCTTCTTCTGGCTGGAAAAGAACTGGGATGAAATCCGCACCGGCGGCCCCGCCCGCATTCAGGCGATTGCGACGAGCTGCCAGGCGAAAGCCGATGTGGTGGTGGCCGACGAGAAGGAGAACGGCGTGCGCGCCCTTCTGAACCTCGGCCATACATTCGGCCATGCGCTGGAGGCGGCGACCAATTACGACAGCAAGCGGCTGGTGCATGGCGAAGGTGTCGCCATCGGCATGGTGCTGGCGCACCAGTTCTCCGCCCGCCTCAACCTCGCAAGCCCGGACGATGCCGCCCGCGTCGAGGCACACCTGAAGGCCGTCGGCCTGCCGACGACGATGAAGGATATTCCCGGCGAGTTGCCGCCGGTCGAAACGCTGATGACGGCAATTGCGCAGGACAAGAAGGTCAAGGGCGGCAAGCTCACCTTCATCCTCACCCACGGCATCGGCCAGTCCTTCGTGGCCGATGATGTTGCGGCATCCGAGGTGCAGTCTTTCCTGTCGGAAAAGCATCCGGGGTGAGATGTTGAGCGATACGGTGAGGGCGCCCCCTCATCGCCTCGCTTCGCTCCGGCACTTCTCCCCGGCGGGGAGAAGAACAAGCCATGATGGCAATGCCATACGAGACAGCGTTGGTTCAGCTTAGATTGAGGTCAGAGCTTTGAGCACGGGGCTGCCGCCCGGTTTCTTCTCCCCGCCGGGGAGAAGCTGGCCCGCAGGGCCGGATGAGGGGGCTTGCTCGAGGTTTAAAACCGCATCGCTTCCCCCGGCGCTGCCGCCTCAATCGCCAGCGCATGCAGGCCGGCATCGAGTTCCGGCTTCAAAAGCGCGTTGATCGCCCGGTGGCGCTCGACGCGAGACTTGCCGGAAAAGCTTTCCGACACTATCTGAACACGCATATGCGTCTCGCCCGTGCCGGTCATATCCGGCTGGTGGCCGGCATGCATCCGGCTTTCATCGACGACCCTCAGGCGCTCCGGTGAAAAGCTTTCCCGAAGCTTCGTTTCTATGCGTTCTCGCAGGGACATGCGACGGGCTCCATTCTCGTTGGCTGGTCTTGAAGGGGGCTACCTAAAAGCCAGCAACATTCCGCTTTGTCAATTCTTGTTGTGCGGCTTTTCGCACCCCATAATCAGGGCATCATGAAACTGGATTCGAAATATTTCGATCGCATCCGCACGCGCCGGAAAAGGGAGAGGGAACCTGAGGTTCAGGCCCCCACCTGCCAGTGGGACGGATGCGACAAACCGGGTATTCACCGGGCACCCGTCGGCCGCAATGCCGAGGGGCAATTCTTCCTGTTCTGTTTTGAGCACGTGAAGGAATACAACAAGGGCTATAATTATTTTTCCGGCCTGTCCGACAGCGAGATCGCCCGTTACCAGAAGGAAGCGATTACCGGCCATCGCCCCACCTGGACGGTGGGCGTCAACAAGACGGCGCGCGACAGCCCGCTGCATTCCACGCTGCGTTCCGGCACGGCGAGCGGAAATGCCCGTATCCGCGATCCTTTCGGCTTCGCCGGCGGTTTTGCGGGCGGCGCAAGGGCAGGCGGCACCCGCATGCAGCAGGACCGAAAATTGAAGACGCTGGAGGCAAAAGCCTTCGATACGCTCGGTCTTTCTTCCACCGCAAAGCAGGAAGACATAAAAAGGCGCTACAAGGAGCTTGTCAAAAAGCACCATCCTGATGCTAATGGTGGCGATCGTGGTTCGGAAGAGCGTTTTCGGGCTGTTGTTCAAGCATATCAATTGTTAAAGCAGTCAGGTTTCTGCTAAGCCAACTTATGTGTTTACCGCCTGATTGATGATGTGGCCGGGTGGCTGCCGCCCGCCTTGGAGACGTGATGAGCAAAATCGACCTTGATATTTCCAACCTGCCCGACACGACGGTGTCCGTGCGGGAGGTTTTCGGCATTGATACGGATCTGCGGGTTCCCGCCTATTCCCAGGGCGACGCCTATGTGCCTGACCTCGATCCCGACTATCTTTTCGATCGCGACACGACGCTTGCGATCCTTGCCGGTTTTGCTCACAACCGACGTGTCATGGTTTCCGGTTTCCACGGCACGGGTAAATCCACCCATATCGAGCAGGTGGCCGCCCGCCTGAACTGGCCCTGCGTGCGCGTCAACCTCGACAGCCATGTCAGCCGTATCGACCTCGTCGGCAAGGACGCCATCGTCCTGAAGGACGGTAAGCAGGTTACCGAATTCAAGGACGGCATTCTGCCCTGGGCCTACCAGCACAATGTGGCGCTCGTCTTCGACGAATATGATGCCGGCCGCCCGGATGTGATGTTCGTCATCCAGCGCGTGCTGGAATCCTCCGGCCGCCTGACCCTGCTCGACCAGAGCCGCGTCATCCGTCCTCACCCGGCATTCCGCATTTTCGCGACCGCCAACACTATCGGCCTTGGCGATACGACCGGCCTTTACCACGGCACGCAGCAGATCAACCAGGCGCAGATGGACCGCTGGTCCATCGTCACCACGCTCAACTACCTGCCGCATGAGCAGGAAGTGAACATCATCGCCGCCAAGGTGAAGAGCTTCGACAATCCGAAGGGCCGTGAAACCGTCTCCAAGATGGTGCGCGTGGCCGATCTCACCCGTTCGGCTTTCATCAATGGCGATCTTTCCACGGTCATGAGCCCGCGTACCGTCATCACCTGGGCGGAAAATGCGGAAATCTTCGGCGATCTCGCCTTTGCCTTCCGTGTAACCTTCCTCAACAAGTGTGACGAGCTGGAGCGCACGCTGGTGGCCGAGCAATATCAGCGGGCTTTCGGCGTCGAGCTGAAGGAAAGCGCTGCGAACATCGTTCTCAGCGCCTGATAGTCCCCGGCTCGTCCGGGGAAGATCACCGATGACTTGAAGACGCCGGTGGGGCGCGCGATCCTCCGATCGCGTGCCGCGGGCGCCGACAAATGACAGGAAAGACAATGGCAGGGCGCGGCGACAATTCCAGAGCAAAACCGGGTACGGCGGTCGATACGGAACCGTTGCGTCAGGCGATTGCCGGATGCGTGCGATCTGTCGCTGGCGATGCCGAAGTCGAGGTCGTCTTCGCCAATGAGCGGCCGGGTCTTGCCGGTGAGCGCATGCGCCTGCCGGAAATCTCCAAGAAACCGACCGCGCAGGAAATCGCCATCACCCGCGGCCTTGGCGATTCCATGGCGCTGCGCCTTGCCTGCCATGATGCCGACACCCATGCGGTGATGTCGCCGCAGGGCGCCGAAGCGCGGCTGATCTTCGATGCGGTGGAACAGGCTCGCGTGGAATCCATCGGCGCGCTGCGCATGCCGGGCATGGCCTCCAACATCCATGCCATGAACACGGAAAAATACGCCAAGGCCAACTTCGCCGGCATCAACAACAAGGATGATGCGCCGCTTGCAGAAGCAGTGGCGCTTTTGGTGCGCGAGAAGCTGACCGGTGAAAAGCCGCCGGAAAGCGCCGGCAAGGTTGTCGATCTGTGGCGCGATTTCATCGAGGACAAGGCGGCGGGCGATCTCAAGGATCTCTCCAGCGTCATCACCGACCAGAAGGCGTTTTCGCGGCTGGTGCGCAAGATGCTGACCTCCATGCAGATGGCGGAGGATTTCGGCGACGAGGATAACGAGCCCGAGAGCCAGGAAGCGGAATCCAACGAGGACCAGCCGCGCACCAACGAGACCGAAGAAGAGCAAGTCGAGGAGGAGGCCGGCTCGGACGCGACGCCTGCCGATGAAAACGAGGCCTCGCAGGAGGAAATGGAAGAAGGCGAGATGGACGGCGCCGAGATGTCGGACGAGGAAATGTCCGACGATCTCGACGAGGATTCCGAGACGCCCGGCGAGACCCGCCGCCCCAACAGCCCCTTCGACGACTTTAATGAAAAGGTCGATTACCGCATCTTTACGCAGGAATTCGACGAGGAAATCCATGCCGAGGAACTGTGTGACGAGGCCGAGCTGGACCGTCTGCGCGCCTTCCTCGACAAGCAGCTCGCTCACCTTCAGGGCGCGGTCGGGCGCTTAGCGAACCGTCTGCAGCGCCGCCTGATGGCGCAGCAGAACCGTTCCTGGGACTTCGATCTGGAAGAGGGCTATCTCGATCCGGCCCGCCTCGTCAGGCTCATTATCGACCCGATGCAGCCGCTTTCCTTCAAGAAAGAGCGCGACACCAAGTTCCGCGATACCGTGGTTTCGCTGGTCATCGACAATTCCGGTTCGATGCGCGGCCGTCCCATTACCGTGGCTGCCACCTGCGCCGATATTCTGGCGCGCACGCTGGAGCGTTCGGGCGTGAAGGTCGAAATTCTGGGCTTCACCACCAAGGCCTGGAAGGGCGGACAGTCGCGCGAACAGTGGCTCGCCAATGGCAAGCCTGCGTCGCCCGGCCGTCTCAATGATCTGCGCCATATCATCTACAAGTCTGCGGATGCTCCGTGGCGGCGTTCGCGGCGCAATCTCGGCCTGATGATGCGCGAAGGCCTGCTGAAGGAAAATATCGACGGCGAAGCGCTGATGTGGGCGCATAACCGCCTGATCGGCCGCCCCGAGCAGCGCAAGATCATGATGATGATCTCCGACGGTGCGCCGGTGGACGATTCGACCCTGTCGGTCAATCCGGGCAATTATCTGGAGCGGCACCTGCGCGCCGTCATCGAGCAGATCGAAACGCGCTCGCCGGTGGAACTGCTGGCAATCGGTATCGGCCACGACGTGACGCGTTATTATCGCCGCGCCGTGACCATCGTGGATGCGGACGAGCTGGCCGGCGCAATGACCGAGCAGCTTGCGGCGCTCTTCGAGGATACGAGCGGCGCTTCCGGTTCGTCCCGCAGGGTTCGCCGTGCGGGATAAGCGGGGCCGGGCTTCTTCCGCCTGCAAAACGCTTGCGATGGCCGCCATTCTGGCGGCCGCATCGCTATGTCCGGTTTCCATCGGCGCTTCCACCATCGATGTGCCGGTGAGCGTGCGTCTGCTCTCCTCTTTCGAGGTCGGCACCAGCGAAAAACGTTTCGGCAAGCTGGAATTTATCGGCGGCATGGTGATGAGCGCGCCGGAAAAGCTGTTTGGGGCGATATCTTCCATCCGTTTCCGCCCCAATGGGGAGGATTTCGTTGCGGTGCTGGATACCGGCCATTGGCTGACGGGCAGGGTCTTGCGTGACGCTCGCGGTGCCTTGTCCGGGCTTGCCGATGCCCGCATCACCCCCATGCTGGACATGAGCGGGCGCGAACCGCCGCGCAAGATGGAGATGGATGCGGAAGGGCTGGCGCTGCGCGACGGCCGGGTTTTCGTCAGTTACGAGCAGCACCACAGGATCGATATCTATCCCGATCCGGGCTTCGCCACCGCAAAGCCGCTCGACCGCCTGCCATATCTCATCCCCAGCAACGAGTTGCGCCACAATGGCGGACTGGAAGCTCTCGCGGTATCGCCGGCCGATTCGCCGCTTGCCGGCGCTCTGGTCGTGGTGGCTGAAAAAAGCATCGATACGGACGGCAATCTTCTCGCCGCCATATTGGAAGGTCCGCGCAAGGGGACATTTGCCGTTACGCATCATCCGTCATTCGATGTGACGGACGGTGCGTTCCTGCCCAATGGCGACTTGCTGCTTCTCGAGCGCCGCTTCAATTTCGCTGAAGGCGTGGGCATGCGCATCCGTCGCATCCGTGGGGCCGATATCCGGCCGGGCGCGGTGGTGGATGGCGAAATTCTCATGGAAGCCGGCATGGCCTACCAGATCGACAATATGGAAGGCATGGATGTGGTGAAGGGACCGGACGGCTCGACGCGTCTCATCATCGTTTCCGATGACAATCACTCGTTCCTCCAGCGCAACCTGATGCTGGAATTCAAGCTGGTGGAGTGAAATCAGGCCTGCTGCTGCTGTGCCGCCTTGTAGGCTGCCATCAGGTCCTCGACGGGAATGCCGTCGATCTTCATGCCGGTCATTCGGCATGACGTTATCTGCGCACCGGACAGATTTGAGTTGCTGAGTTTCAGACCGGAAAAATTGACGTCATCGATCGACCAGCAGGACATGTTGTTATCCGTGAACGACGCACCTGACAAATTGATATTGTTAAAGCTCGCCCCGGAAAGATTGACGTTGTCGAAGACCGTGCCGGATAGATTGACGTCGTTGAAGGTTGAGCCTGAAAGCGTGGCGCTGACAGCCTCCACGATGTCTATAACGTCCTTGATCTGCATGTCGACCTGCCTCCGCGCTGTGCCACGGACGACAGACTGCAATGCTGACGGCTGGCTTGCAAGCGCGATTTGATCCGCGCTTGCCCGGTCTCAAACGCGGCCGGTTTTTACGGCGCCCGGCATCGGCTTCAGCGTGTTCATCAGCGCGCCGTAGGGGAGGAGCATGACGAGGCCGACGAGAACCTTCACCGAGAGATCACCCAGCGCCCAGGAAATCCAACGGGGCGCTTCCACGGCGAAGACACCGAGAATTGGAGCGTTTTCGATGGCGAAGGCATCGTTGGGGCCGACGAAGGAGAAGCTTGCCGCAAAGGCGATGGAGAAGAACAGGGCCGTATCCAGCACCGATCCCAGCATCGAGCCGGCGAGCGGCGCATGCCACCAGCGCTGGCGGCGCAGGCGGTTGAAAACGGAAATATCCAGCAGCTGGCCGATCAGATAGGCGGTGCCGGAGGCGACCGCGATGCGCGGGATCGATGTCCAGAAGGACAGCGTGACCCCGACGACGAAGCCGGCAAGCACGACACGGCGCGCGATGGAAGGGCCGAACTGGCGGTTGGTCAGGTCCGTGACGAGGAAGGCGATTGGATAGGTGAAGGCGCCCCAGGTCAGAAGGTCGCCGAGATTGACGCCGAACAACGAGCCGGAAAGCGGGTATTGCACCAGAATATTGGACGCGACGACCACCAGTGTCATCAGCAGCACATAGATAAGCGTAAAGCGCAGATAGGGCATTTTTTTATCCTGGGTGATGCCACCAGTTGGAGCCAAGCATCGGAAGAAAACGTCTCAAACGGTTTTCGCAAAACCTGATGCAACTAAAATCTGGAACAAACAAAAGGCTTGAGCGGCAAAGCCATTCAAGCCTTCTGAATTCAGATGATGTCGAAACCGCTATTAAGCAGCTTCGGCCGTCTTCTTGGCGATCTGGCGGCGCAGGAGACGAGCGCGCATGCTCAGTTCGTTTTCGCCGGACTTCAGAAGGAAGGCATCGAGGCCGCCACGGTGTTCAACGGAGCGCAGAGCGGCTGCGGAAACACGCAGGCGGAAACGCTGGCCGAGAGCATCGGAGATCAACGTGACCTGGCAGAGGTTCGGAAGGAACCGGCGCTTGGTCTTGTTGTTGGCGTGGCTGACGTTGTTGCCCGTCTGGACGCCCTTGCCGGTCAATTCGCATACACGGGACATGGGTACACCTATTTCGTTTCGTCTGTTTCACCACTGGCTCGCCACCGGCAAAACCGGGGTGGCAATCCAACTGGCCATGATTGGAAAGTTGCGGTTCTATAGTCAGACGAGACTTAACAGTCAAGCCGCTCGCGATCAAATGAAAGGAAATTCCGGCGTTTTCAACCGGCATCCGCTTTTTTATTGCCACAAGTCAGCGTATATGATCGCCCGATAAGGCCGCTTCCGCGCCTCTTTTAAGGTGATATCGAAATGATTGCCAGAGGAAAAAGCATTTTCGTGGCCGCGACAATAGCGTTAGCGGGCGTCTCCCCCTCGCTCGCCGCCGAAGCGCGCCACACAAGCGAATACAGCATCAATCTCGGCATTTTGCCGATTGCCAGGGCAAGTTTCTCGACTCGCATGGATGGACCGAATTATTCGATCTCCGGTTCCTTCAGCGCCGCCGGTCTTGCCAGCATCCTCAAGGATATTTCCGGCAAGACGACCGTTTCCGGCGCCAAACGCGGCCATCGGCTGCAGGCCAACGAATATTCGCTGGTCTACAAGGACGGCAAGCGGGTGCGCACCTATGACGTTGTCTATCGCAACGGCAACGTCACATCGACGACGGTGAAGCCTGAGCCGAAAGCCCGGCCGGACAACTGGGTGGACGTGAAGGACCGCGACCTGCGCTCGGTTCTCGATCCGATCTCCGGTCTCATCATTCCCGCGGGCGGCCGCATCTGCCCGACTCGCCTGCCGATCTATGACGGCGAATCGCGACTCGATCTGGTTTTGAGCTCGAGCGGCACCAAGCCCTTCAAGACCAATGGTTTTAATGGCGACGCCATCGTCTGCAAGGCGCGGTATGTGCCGAAGTCGGGTTACAGGCAGGGGCGCAAGGATATCGAATATCTGAAATCCATCTCCATGGAGATCTGGTTTGCCAAGTCGAACAACATGGATGTCTATGCGCCCGTCTATGCCATCATTCCGACCCGGGTGGGGCAGGTCTATATTACGGCTACGAAATACGGCGGCTGACCAAAGCTGGCGGTGGCGTAAGAAAAGTAAACGTTGCGGCGTATTTCTTCTCCCCGCCGGGGAGAAGGTGGCCCGAAGGGTCGGATGAGGGGGCAACGTTGACGATAGATCGAGAGCTTGCCCCCTCATCCCGCTGCCGCGGACTTCTCCCCGGCGGGGAGAAGAAACAAGTGGCATCCGCTCACCCCACCGACATAACTCAGGGAGTTACGGCGCATCACCCGGCGACCAGCCGGGCTCTGCCATAACGAAACTCGAAAAGGCAAAGCCCGGCGAGACGGTGCAGCCGACGAGCGTGAAGTCGCCGAGGCTTTCGGCCGATTGCCAGCAATTGGCGGGAACGATGACCTGCGGGCGCTCGCCTTCAAGAATGGCGGGGCCGAGCGTGAAGGTCTGCACTTCCCGGCCGTCCTGCGAAAGATGCAGCGCAATCGGCGCGCCGGCATAATAATGCCAGACCTCCACCGCATCGGTGACCCGGTGCCAGTGCGAGCGGTCGCCCTTTTCCAGAAGATAATAGATCGCCGTCGAATGACCGCGCTCACCGCCTGCCTTGTCGCGGAACGTCTGGTGGTAAAAGCCGCCCTCGGGATGCGGCTCCAGCCCCAGTTCGCGAATGATCGCCTGCGCCGATATTTCCGTTCCCATCAGAAATTGTCCTTGCGTGTGCGGATTTCCGCGAAAACATCGGCATCCGTGGCGCTTTCAAGGCCAAGATATTTGCGAATACCGGCATCGGCCACCCGCATGTAGGGATTGGTCTGTTTTTCGAGCCCGATGGTGGTGGGAATGGTGAATTCATTCGCCTGCCGCGCCTTCTCGATGTGGGCCGCGCGCTCGCTCAGCACAGCGTTCTCCGGATCGACGGTGAGGGCGAAACGGGCATTCGTCAGCGTATATTCATGGCCGAAATAAACCTTGGTCTCATCCGGCAGCGCCATGAGTTTCTGGAAGGAATGCCACATATCCGCCGCCGGACGTTCGAACAGGCGGCCGCATCCCATGGCAAACAGCGTATCGGCGGCAAACAGCAGCCCGTCATCGGGCAGATAATAACAGATATGTCCCGCCGTATGGCCGGGCGTGGCGATAACCTGAACACGACGGCCGGCGAATTCGAACTCGTCGCCATCGGCCTGCGAACGGTCGAGGCCGGGGATCGCAACCGCCTCGTCGTAGGGGCCGTGAATTTCGCAGCGGAACTTGTCTTTCAGGGCCAGATTGGCTTCCACATGGTCCTGATGGTGGTGAGTGGTGAAGATATGGGTGAGCTTCCAGCCGTGGCCGTCGAGCGCCTGCAGGATAGGTCCTTCTTCCGGTGCGTCTATGGTGGCTGTCGCGCCGCTTTCGGGATCGTGCAGAAGAACCCCGAAATTGTCGCTGCGGCAAAGAAAGACGTCTATTTCCAAAGGTTTCATCTTATCCTCTCCATTTGCCGGCCAAAACCGGCGCATTCGCCCGCCTGACCTTCTATGTAAGGGCAGACGCCTTGAAGTCCAACCGCCTGATGCTACATTCTCGCCCATGAATACCGATATCGTCGATCTGCGCGAATTCTATCATTCTCCGCTTGGCCGCTCGGCCGAGCAGGCGATCACCATGGCGCTTTCGACGCTGTGGCCGCCTTTGCCGGAAGAGCGGCTGGTCGGCCTTGGTTACGCTGTGCCGTTTCTGGAGCGGTTCCGTCGCGATACGGAGCGCACCTTCGCCTTCATGCCGGCGGGGCAGGGTGCGGTGAACTGGCCGGCGGGCGAGCTTTCCTCCACGGCGCTGGTGTTCGACGAGGAACTGCCGCTGCCAGATGCGTCGATAGACCGGGTCTTGATGGTGCATGCGCTGGAATTTGCCGAAAATCCGCGTGAAAGCCTGAAGGAACTGTGGCGGGTGCTGGCGCCCGGCGGCCGTCTGGTGATCGTGGTGCCGAACCGGCGCGGCGTCTGGGCGCGCATGGAGCACACGCCCTTCGGTTCCGGAAGGCCCTATTCGCGCGGACAGCTGACGGCGCTTTTGCGCGAAACCAATTTCACGCCGGGCGCCACCGCCGAGGCGCTGTTCTTCCCGCCCACCACCAGCCGGCCGATACTGAAATTCCGCCGCTATCTCGAACATACCGGCCGCCGGCTGTGGCCGCTTTTTTCCGGCGTCATCGTGGTGGAAGCCCAGAAGCGTCTCTATCAGGGATTGCCCGTCACCCAGCGCGCCTCCCGTCGCGTTTTTGTGCCCGTGCTGGCTCCGCAGGGGGTGCCCACCACCCGCACTGCCGCAGGCCAAGGAAAGCCGCGCTGACCCTCGACAAAGCGACCATTCCGGTCTAATGCCTCCGGCATTGCTTTTGCCGGGTTCTCCGGCGCTTTTCCAAAGGTCGATCAAATGAGTGCAGAGCTTAGCCAACCTGTTCCGCGTCCGGGTATTCTGGATATCGCCGCTTATGTTCCGGGCAAGGAACATGTGGACGGCGTCGCGAAGGTTTATAAGCTCTCCTCCAACGAAACGCCGCTTGGGCCGAGCCCGAAGGCGATAGAGGCTTTCGGCACGGCTGCCAGCCATCTGGAAATCTATCCGGACGGTCAGGCCATTGCGCTGCGTCAGGCGATTGCCGACGTGCACGGTCTCAACATCGCGAATATCATGTGCGGCAACGGTTCGGACGAGCTTCTCGGCCTGCTTTGCCACGTCTATCTCGGCGCGGGCGACGAGGCGATCATCACCGAACACGGTTTCCTCGTTTACAAGATCCAGATCATGGGCGCGGGCGCGACCCCGGTGACGGTGAAGGAAAAGGATTGTGCGGTGGATGTGGATGCGATCCTCGCCGCCGTGACGCCGAAAACCAAGATGGTTTTCGTCGCCAATCCGGGCAATCCCACCGGCACCTATGTTCCCGTGGCGGAAATCCGCCGCCTGCAGGCCGGCCTGCCGAAACATGTCGTGCTGGTGCTGGATGCGGCTTACGCAGAATATGTTCGCAAGAATGATTACGAGGCCGGTCTCGAGCTGGTCTCCGGCAACCGCAACGTGGTGATGACCCGCACCTTCTCCAAGGTATACGGCCTTGCCGCCCTGCGCGTCGGCTGGATGTATGGCCCTGCCGCTGTCATCGATGCGCTGAACCGCGTGCGCGGCCCGTTCAACATGAGCGCGCCGGCTATCGCGGCGGGTGCTGCGGCCATCCGCGATCAGGCTTTCGTAGAGAAGGCCGTGGCGCATAACGCGTTGTGGATGGAAAAGCTGGTCACGACCTTTACCGGCCTTGGCCTCACCGTCACGCCTTCGGTCACCAACTTCATCCTCATCCATTTCCCGGATCAGGACGGCAAGCGCGCAGCGGATGCGGACGAGTTCCTGAGTCGCCGCGGTTACATTCTGCGTGCGGTACGTGGTTACGGTTTCCCGAATGCGCTGAGAATGACGGTCGGTTCGGAAGAGGCCAATCTCGGCGTCATCGCGGCCCTTACCGAGTTCATGGGGCAGGCGTGATGGCTGAGATCATGTTTGAACGCATCGCGCTGATCGGCATCGGCCTGATCGGCTCGTCGATTGCCCGCGATGTCAGGGAACTGGGGCTTGCCCGCCATGTGACCATTTCCACCCGCAGCGAAGACACGCTGAAACGGGCGGAAGAACTGGCGCTTGGCACGGATTACACCGTTTCGGCGGCGGAAGCGGTAAAGGATGCCGATCTCGTCATCGTCTCGGTGCCGGTCGGTGCGTCAGAAAGTGTGGCGCAGCAGATCGCGCCGCATCTGAAGCCGGGCGCCATCGTTACCGATGTCGGTTCCACCAAGGCATCGGTCATCGCGCAGATGGCCCCGCATATGCCTGACAATGTGCATTTCATTCCCGGCCATCCGCTGGCGGGTACGGAAAAATCCGGCCCGGATGCCGGTTTTGCCGGTCTCTTCCGCGACCGCTGGTGCATCTTCACGCCGCTGCCGGGCACGGATGCCGAGGCTCTGGAAAGGCTGAAGGATTTCTGGCGGGCGCTCGGTTCGCGCGTCGATGAGATGGATGCCGAACACCACGACAAGGTTCTGGCGATCGTGTCGCATCTGCCGCATATCATCGCTTACAATATCGTCGGCACGGCGGATGATCTGGAGACGGTGACCGAATCGGAAGTCATCAAATATTCCGCCTCCGGTTTCCGCGATTTCACCCGTCTGGCCGCCTCCGATCCCACCATGTGGCGCGATGTCTGCCTGCATAACAAGGATGCGATCCTTGAGATGCTGGCGCGGTTTTCCGAAGACTTGGCATCCCTGCAAAGGGCGATCCGCTGGGGAGAGGGCGACAAGCTGTTCGAACTGTTTTCCCGCACCCGCGCCATCCGCCGCTCTATCGTGCAGGCGGGCCAGGATGTCGACGCACCGGACTTCGGCCGTCACGCGCTGGACCAGAAGAAGTAAATCGCATTTAGCTTAGGTCGTGATGGGATTGGATCCGGCCCGTCGCGCCCGCCGGCAAAGTGCCAAAGCCTCCCCGGCGTCATCCTCGGGTCAAGCCCGAGGATGACGCTGAGTATAAATCAATCCTTCAGATCGGCGGGATTTTCCCAAGCGGAATAAAGCCGCTGACCGTGGCGCGGCCACGATCTACCACGAGATCGACGGATGCCCGGTCACCGCCGCCGGCCAGCGCGCCGAGCAGTTTGCGGGCCGTATCGATGGTGGACTGCAACTGCGGGAAGACCTGCTTGGCATTGTCCGACCATGCGCCGAGCTTTTCTATTTCCAGCTTGAACTGGCCGGAGAGATAGCCCTCATTGTCGAAGGAGAAGGGGCCGCTGATGCGCATGGTTCTGCCTTCGCCAATATCTGCCACCAGCCGGCGAAGCTCGCCGCTCGCGCCATAAAGGCCCGATCTGTCGCTGCCATCCACCATGCCCGCCTTGCCGGCAAGCGTGACATCGGCAATGGCGTTGAGGCGCGGCAGAAGCTGCGGCCAGTCCTTGATGACGGTTGCGGAGTCGGTGAGCGTGATGGCCCCGTCGAGATCGGCGCCGTTCTGGCGCAGATGCATTTCCGTTTTTACCGCGTCGAAATCGATGGTCTGGCCGGTGACGGAAGAAACCGCCTGCGCCTTCAGCCCGTCGATGACGAGCGAGCTGCGGTCGATGCCCTTCAGCTTGGTGACGATGCTGGACTGCATATTCTGCCAGGCGGCCGAAATCGTCAGGCCGTGGGCGGAACGAATTTCCGCCGGCGAATCGAGTTCCCAGACGATGTGGCCGGGATTATAAACCTGCGCCGCCGAGCGAAGTTCGCCGAAGGAAGCGGAAACGCCGTTCTCTTTGTCATCCACCGTCACTTTGGAGCAGAAGAGGCCGATGCGGAAGGGATAACCCTTGAAGGCGATATCGCCGCATTCGCCGCTGACGCTGCGGGCCTGCGAGGGGGCAATGACGTTCAGAACCGTCTGCTTCAGCCTGTCGGCGGCATAAAACCACCCGGCGGTATAAAGTCCGATGACCACGAGGATGGCGATGGCGAGCCAGAGGAATTTTTTGGCGGTGCCGGATTGGCTTGACGCTGCCATATTGATCTCCGATGAACAGACTTCAGACAATTTCGATTTGGCTTGGGATATGGACGATTTTTGGGTCTTTGGCTACGGTTCGTTGATGTGGAACCCCGGCTTCGCCTTTGAAGAGCGGCAGCAGGCGCGGCTGCACGGGTATCGGCGCTCGCTTTGTATCAGTTCCAACTTTTATAGAGGCACCGAAGAAAAGCCCGGTCTCGTTCTCGGCCTGGAGCGCGGCGGCTCCTGCCTTGGCGTCGCTTTCCGCGTGCGCGGACAGGACCGCGAGCCGGTCATGATCTATCTGCGCGAGCGCGAACTGGTGACGAATGTCTATAAGGAGCGGCTGGTTTCCATCGCGCTTTCCGATGGCAGACGCAGCAGCGCGGTGACCTATGTGGCCGATCCCGCGCATGAGCAATATATCGGCGGTCTCGGCGTTGCCGAATCGGCGACCATCGTCGCAGCCGCATCGGGCCGATCCGGGCCGAATACGGATTATGTCTTCAACACCGTGCAGCATCTGCAGGAGATGGGCATTCGCGATTCCCTGCTGGAGAGCATCGCCAAAAATGTCGGCACGCTCGCCGCTCAGCCGGCGACGGTTTCCTTGCCCTGAAGTTCGGCGATCCGCTTCACGGCGGTCGGCGGCAGCGGCAAATGCGGGTTGTTGCGCACGGTTTCCAGCAGCAACTCGTCGCTCGCCTTTTCCGTTACATCGATCAGGCGCTTGAAAAACAAGTCGGGGTCCAGCCCCGGCTCGATGGCCGGCAGGATACGCACCTTGAAATGGCCGGGATAGCGCATGGTGGAACGGCGCGGCCAGAAGAGGCCGGGATGCATGGCGACGGGAATGACCGGAACCTGCAGATCGCGGTAGAGCCTTGCGATGCCGTAACGATATTCGGGCTCGGCCCCCGGTGGGCGGCGCGTGCCTTCGGGATAGATGATGAGCTCGCGGCCGGCGGCCATTTCCTCTTTCGCCCGCTCCATGACTTTCAGCATCACCTTGCCGCGTGCGGCGCGGTTGACCGGGATCATGCGCTGTTTCATGGCGTACCAGCCGAACAGCGGAATCCATAAAAGCTCGCGCTTCAGAATATAGACCGGATCGGGAAGATTGGGCAGCAGCGCATAGGTGTCCCAAAAAGACTGGTGCTTGGGTGCGAAGATGCAGCCGGTTTCGGGAATGTTTTCCAGCCCTTCGACCTCGAAGGTGGTACCGACGATGGTTTTCATCAGCCAGTGGTTGGATCGCGCCCAGTTCTTGGGAATTTCATAGGCGATCTTGCGCGGCAGGATGAAATAGATCGGCGTCAGCACGATCATGCGGACAATCAGGTTGAGATAAAACAGCGTATTGAAAAGAAAAGAGCGCAGCTTGAGCATCAACAGCCTTCCCGGAGCGCAGCCGTTCCGAAGCCCTGGACAAGCCTCGATGCCGGATGCCGATGCCAGACGCCTACACGAAAACAAGGGGCCGCAGCAAGCGCGTTCTCGCCGGTCAGGACGAAGCGGTTGTCGTCTTTATCCGGGAATGATCGGCGGCGGCCTTGCGCAGACCGTCGCCCTTGCCGAAGCCGGTGAGGTCGCGTCCCGCCGCCGCCACGAACTTCAGATATTCGTAAAGCATGGTTCTCACCACATCCGGCTCCACGAACCAGTTGGTGCGGGCAAGATCGGCGCTGATGACGGGATAGGCGATGAATTGCGTCTGCGGGCTGGCGCTGCGCAATTCATGCAGGCTGCGATGCATATGATAATTATTGGTGACGACGACGATGGAGGAATAATTGTGGTCGCGTATCCAGCTTGCCGCCTCACTGGCGTTGCCGATCGTGTCTATCGCCTTGTAGCCCATATCCACGCAGCAGGAAAACATGTCGGATGACCCTTGCGTCATCTTGCGGATCTGCGAGCGGGTGGTGGCCGGGTTGACGCCGGAAATCAGAAGCCGCTTGCCCACACCGTCTCTCAACAGGCCGACCGCCTGTTCGATGCGCTGATAACCGCCGGTAAGCACGATGATGGCATCGCCTCTTGCCCCCTCCGGCGGACGCATGGAGGCGACGGAATCGGCAAACCACAGAAAACCGCCGGAAAATGCGCCAAGCACAATGACGCAAAGCAGGATGAGGCCGCGAATAAAACGGCGCAGAGGACCGCGCCGCGACAACAGGCCCTTTCTGGCCGGTCGCGCTGTCGTCTGATCCTGGTCCATCCGACTCACAAACATTCCTCCTGAATACTCGCCGATTAAGGCAAGGAACAGGCATTTTTGTCCACCGTCTGCAGGTTACATCCGGCTTGTGACGGTTTCAGTCTTACCGCAGGATTCCGGGGGTGTTCTCACGATGCAAGACCGTCGCTTTTCGATGGATCGGAGCGGACGCGGTCGATATCGTCAATGGTGCGGATGACGGTCACACGCGCCGTGATGGTGGTCAAAAGCGCGATGATGATCATCGTCATGGCAATGCCGAAATAACCGCCGAGACCGACCGAAAACGAACCGAAAAGCGCGCTCGCCTGATCGCTTTGCGGCGTGGCGACCGTGCTCGATTGCCAGAAACCGGCGACAAGGAAAACCGCCGCAGCCAGTGCGCTGCCCGCCGCCGCCCCCTTGAGGCTGATCTTCAGGAAGTGTTTCTGGAATTCGCGCGCCACAAAACTGCTTTCCGCGCCGACGAAATGCAGAACCTCGACGATATGCCGGTTGCCGGAAAGCGCGCCGCGCGTCGCAAACACCACCGTCAGCACCATGGCGGTGAAAACGAGGATAAGAACGCCGACGCCGATCATGACAGTGGTTCTGGCCATGGAGACCAGCCTGTCGACCCAGGTGCGGTGGTCGTCCAGAAACGCCTGCGGAATCTCGGCCTTCAGCATATCGCGCATCGCCTGGAAATCGGGCGGATTGTTTTCATCGATGGTGATGACGACGAGACGTGGCACCGGCAATTCGGAAAGATCGAGACCGCTGCCGAGCCACGGCTCCAGCAGGCGCGATGTCGCCGCATCGTCGAGGATGGTGCCATCCCGCGTGCCGACGAAGGTGAGCGCCAAGTTGCGCGCCTTGTTTAGCGCCGCATCCATGTCCAGCCCGTCCTCGGGCTTGATCTGGATGGTGATCTCACGGGAAATCTGGCTCTGCCAGGTGGCGGCGGTGGCGCGCACCATGGAGACGGCGCCCAGCGTCAGGCAAGCGAGAAAGGCCATGATGGCGATGACCACCATCAGCGCATTGCCCTGAATATTGGAGGGCGGCAGAATAGGCGCCATCGGGCGGATGCGCATGGGCGGGCGCTTCGGCTGCGCCGCTTCCGGCTTCAATTGTTTGCGGTTGATCTCATTCATAGATGTCGAGCCGCCCTTCGGTCAGGATCATCCGGCGCGCATCGATCTGGTCCATCAGGCCGAAATCATGGGTGGCGATGACGACGGCCGTGCCCAACCGGTTTAGTTCCAGGAAAAGGTTGAGAAGGCGCTTGGCCATCGGTGGATCGACGTTGCCGGTCGGCTCGTCGGCCAGCAGGATTTCGGGTTGGTCCATCAGCGCGCGGGCAATGGCGGCGCGCTGCTTTTCCCCGCCCGAAAGAATGGCCGGCAGCACATTGATGCGCTCGCCGAGCCCCACCCACTTCAGAAGCTCGATCACATCGTTGCGATAGGCGCTCTCTTCCTTGCCGCGCACGCGCAGCGGCAGGGCGACATTTTCATAGGTCGTCAGATGATCGAGCAGCCGGAAATCCTGAAACACGATACCGACGCGGCGGCGCAGCATCGGCAACTCGCTGCGCGGAATGCGCGACACATCGCGGTTGAACATGCGGATATTGCCGCGCGTCGGCTGCAGCGACATCAAAAGCAGGCGGAGCAGCGTCGTCTTGCCGGCGCCCGACGGGCCGGTCAGAAACTGGAACGAACCCTTGGGGATATCGAAGGTCATGTCCCTCAGGATCTCGGGTCCCATGCCGTAACGCAACCCGACATTTTCGAAATGGATCAACGGACTTCCAGTCTCTTCGTTTCGTGGTGGTTCGCAAGCCGCTGGCGCATGGGGTTCGGATGTCGGGGTTTAACCCGGATCCGGCAGCCTGTGCGAGCCGTTTTTGCGAAGCATTAACCAATTAAATTTAAAACTTGGCAGGATTCGTTGCAATGCCCAGTTTTGCGGGCCGGAAAACCTCACCCAAGGAATTCTATGGCTATGTTCCGTTCATCTCGCCGGCAAGCGGCATTCGATTTCGACCTCCTGATGCCGGAAACGCCGGTGCGCCGCACGGCGCGGGCGGCAAATCCCGACCGCGATGTGGTAGACGCGGAATTTGTCACCATCAAGGAAAACCGTTCGCCTCGGCCCGGAAACGACAATCGCGGTGCAGGGCGCCGGCAGGCGGCAAAACCACCCGTCACCATCGGTGTGCTCGGCCTCGCCTTCATCGGCTGGCTGGACCGCAGATTGTCCCGTCTTTCGGCGGACGCCTATTCGGCGCTGGTGGCGGGGCTTGCGATTTTCGTCTTCGTCTGCTCGGGCGGTCTCTCGGTGGTCGTGCCGGAAAAGCCGGCTGTTGCCGCTTCGGTGAACCCGCTCGCCATTTCCCATGTCACCGTGACCCCGATGGAGGCGGATGGCATGGATACTCTGCTCATCAATGGCATCGTCGAAAACAATGGCGGCAATCTCGAAGAGGTGCCGGCCCTTCGCGCCGATCTCTTCGCCGCCAAGGGACAACTGGTGGCCAGCATGGTCATCGAACCGCCGGTGAAGGAGATGCAGCCCGGTTTCAGCCACGGTTTTTCGGCAAAGTTGCGCCATCCCGGTGGAAAAACGCCCGAGATCAAGCTTTCCTTCGTTGAGGCGGGTGCGTCCGAACGCTGACTGTGCTAACGCGTGGTCTTCGTATTTTTACTGAAAGGTAAAATCGGCAAGGCGCAGCACAGGAGTAAGAATGCCCGTCGTCCGTGGAAAAAACATCGAGCCGCTTTATACCGCCGAGCAGATCGCCGAGCGTAATCGCGATATGGCCAAGCACATCGCCAGCGGCCCGACCAAGGATTTGCTGGTCATTGCCGTGCTCAAGGGATCGTTCATTTTCGCGGCCGATCTTATCCGCGCGCTGCATGACAGCGGCCTTGCCCCTGAAGTCGAGTTCATCACGCTGTCGAGCTATGGCGCCGGCACGGTTTCGCAAGGCGTCAGAATCGTCAAGGATATCGACAGCGACGTGAAGGACCGCGATGTCCTCTTGATCGACGATATTCTCGAATCCGGCCGCACTTTGCGTTTTGCCAAGGAACTGCTTTACGAGCGTGGCGCCCGCAACGTCACCATCGCCGTGCTGCTCGACAAGAAGGTGAAGCGCAAGGAAGATCTGGAGGCCGATTATGTCGGTTTCGAATGTCCGGATTATTTCGTCGTGGGTTACGGCATGGATGTCGCTTATGCCTTCCGCGAACTACCCTTTGTCGGCGTCGTGACCGGCGACGCCTGAGCACTTTTGCCGTGCCGGAACGGCACAGCGCGGAGACGCCTCATTAACCATTCACCCAGCGAAGGGCTGGGTGTTTACCTCTTGAAAAGAGGAGCCTGCGATGTTGCTCACGGCTGGAAATGATGCCCAGGAGCAATGAGTAATGGCGAAGATTCTGATTACCGAAGACGAGGATGCATTGCGGGCTTTCGTCGCTCGCGCCCTGCGTCTCGACGGTCACGAGACCCATGAGGCGGCGGATGGCGAGCAGGGGCTGGAAAAGCTTCAGGAAACCAGTTTCGATCTTCTTCTTTCGGATATCCGCATGCCGGTCATGGATGGCATCGAGCTGGCGCACCGCGCCGCCGAACGCTTCCCGGCCATGCGCATTTTGTTGATGACCGGTTACGCCGAGCAGCGCGAACGGGCTGACGATCTGGCGGAGAAGATCGTGGACGTCGTCTCGAAGCCCTTTGCGCTTCCGGATATCCGCAAGGCTGTGGCGCGGGCGCTTGCAGCCTGAGTTGATGAGGGCGCAGAGATTTAAAGGGCGGCTGTTAGGCCGCCTTTTTTGTTGGTCAGCCCTCTGGCCCAGCGCAGTTCCCTACCTCCGTCATTCCGGCCTTGAGCCGGAATCCAGCCAGCCCAAGTCCTTGGGCTGAAAGAACTCTTTCCGCCGCGCAGACGCGCGCCGACTGGATGCCGGATCAAGTCCGGCATGACGGAAACTTTAGCTTCTGAAACAGGATGTAACGAGGCGCGCCATTACCTGTGCGAACCCTCACTGTATATCCAGCAACCGCTCCAGATACCGCCGCTCGATTTCACCGGGCGGATTGTTGCCGAGCTTTTCGCGGATGGCCTCGAGGATTTCGCGGGCGCGCTGCACGTCGATTTCATCCGGCACCTTCACCTGATCGCCGAAATCCGGGCCGGTGGTGCTGCGCGGGCGGCCGAGCGGATCACGGCCGTTCTGGCCTCCCTGTCCGGCCATGCCTTCCTGACCTTGCCCCGGCTGCTGGCCCTGCTGGCGCATGGCCTGCATGATCTGGCCCATCATGTCCTGCGCGCCCTGTCGCAGCGCATTCAGCGCATTGCCTTGACCTTCGACGGCCTGCTCGCCCTGGCCCTTGCCCAGCGCCTCGCCGGCGCCTTGCATTTCCTGCTGCGCCTTGCCGAAGTTTTCGCCCGGTTCCATGCCGAGATCGCGCAGCCCCTGCTGCAATTCGCCGAGTTGCTTGCCGAGCGCATCCTGCTGCGCCCGCAGGTTTTTCAGCGCCTCGCGCAATTGTTCGGCGGTCATCTGGTCGCTTGGCTGTCCGCTTTGCTGTCCGTTCTCGCCCTGTTGGCCCTGCTGTCCTTCTTGCGGTTGCTGGCCGTTTTCGCCCATCTGCTGTTCGTCTTCACCGCCCTGCTGCGGGTTGCCGCGCTGCATGCGGTCGCGCAGCGCCTGATCCAGCTTGAAGGTCTCGTCCATCAGCTTCTGCTGCTGCTGCAGGATTTCGCCCAGCTTGTCGATCTGCTGGCGCATCTTGCTGCTCTGCTGCTGCCCCTGCTGGCCCTGACGCTGCGGCCGGCCGGCCTGCAGATTGTTCATCATGCGCTGCAGCTGCGAGAGCATTTCCTGCGCCGCATCTCGATTGCCGGAGCGTGCGAGGTTCTCAATCTGGTTCATCATGTTTTCCAGATCGCGCTGGCGCAATACGTTCTGCGCTTGGCTGTTCATGTTGGCCTGCGGCGCATTCTGCATGCGCTGGGCAAGCTCGCTCATGAACTGCTGCATGGCTTCGCGCAGTTCCTGCATCAGCTTGGCAATTTCCTCATCGGAAGCATTGCGCTGAAGCGCTTCGGAAAGCGCAGTCTGCGCATCGCGCAGGCGTCTTTCGGCCTGCGAAAGATCGCCGTCCTCGATGCCGAGCGCGATTTCCCAGAGATAATCGGCCGTATCCTTCAGCATCTCCTCGTTATAGGCGAGCCGCATGCGGGTCTGCGCCGATTGCAGCAGGAGGTAATGGGTGGTGTTGGGAATGGTCTCTTCCGGGCGCAGGCCCACCGCCTCGTTATAGGCGATCGCCTTCGGCATCTGGCGCGTATCAAGCGAGAATATCTGCCGCTGCTCGGCAATGGAGGCGGCCAGCGGTTCGGAGAAATTGCGGCCCGGCAGCACCATTTCATGCGCGGGGCTGCGGCCGGTCTGGCCGGCGCCATCCGTGGCCACCAGCGTGATGCGCACGCGTTTTCCCGCCATCGGATGTTCGGTCAGGTTACGGCTAGTCAGGCCCTTGATCTCGCGATTGTTCTGCCGCGGCAGATCGAGCTTGAATTCCGGCGGCGGGTAAAGCGCGGTCGCACCTTCCGCAACGCCAATCGGCTCGATGATGGCATGGGCTTCCTTCAGCCCATAATCGTCCTTGGCGGTAAAGCCGATTTCCAGCGCGCCGTTAACGGCCCGGCGCGGCATGTTGTCGAAGGCGATGCTGGGCGGCTGGTCGGGGATGACGTTGAACACCCATTGTTCGCCATTGGCGGTAATCATGCCGCTTTCGGTAACATCCATGGCGAAAGTGCGCGGCGCGACGGGCTGATCCGCCGAACGAACCGGCGTTTGAACGGCGATATCGCCGCTTGCGCTGTCGGCACGCGCCGCTTCCGGCGCAAGCTTTTGCAGCGCGCCTGCCATTTCAGGCTCGAAGGTCACTTCCTCGCCGCCATCGCCGCCGGTCATGCGGATCGCCAGCTTGGAGGATTGCGGCACGGAAACCGCGTCACGGTTGGTTGCGTCGCGTCCGGTCAGGAAAATCGGCGCGCGGCCGGTATAGGATGGCGGCGTGACCCAGGCATCGAGACGGATATCGGGATTGAGCGGACCGACCGCCGGCCGGCTGCGGAAGGCATCGGCAATCGTGCCCGCGCCGTTGGAATAGGAAAAACCGAAGGCGGCGGCGAGAAGAAGGGCGGGAACGGCGCGTAGCGCCAGACGGTCATAACGGGCGATATCGGGTTTCGGCAGGCCGGCATTCAGCGCGGCGATGCGCTCCGCCATGCGGATCTGGTGCTCTTTCCACAGCGTTCGGGAAAAAGGCGTATCGAAGGCCGGTTCGTCCTCCTGCACGCCAACCGGCTGGTGCGCGAGACCGTTGCGATCTTCAAGCAGGCGGGATGCATCGTGGTCCGTCGGCCATTTCTGCCGCACGATTGGCAGGAGAGTGGCGATGAAGGAGAAGACGAGCACGAAAACAACGCCGAGCCGCAGGAAATCCGGCATCTGCCGGTAGAGGCCGAACCATGCAAGCGCCAGAAACACGGCGGCGATGGAGAGAGGCCAGAGCATTTTCGGCGCAATTTTCTCCGAAAGCAGCACGATTTTCGCGAAGAAGCGCTTGGCGGCAACCCGGCGGGCAAGGTCCGGCCGCTGCGCGAATGCGCCGGTCGGGCGCTTTCTGCCTGTCCTGTCCTCTCCGGCTGTGGTCATCAATCCGTTCTCCCGGTTCTGGCCACGTCGAACGCCATTCCCGGAACGGCGCGCTGTTCATATCACGGGAGCAAGGATAACATTCTTTGTGGCGAAGACGAGGGCACCCAAGCCCTCACCCCCATTTTTTAGGCAGCTTCGCTTGATTGTGATCGGCCAACCGGTGATGCAGGCGAGATCAATCGAGCCAGGCGGGCACGGAATCGAGCGCGATCAACTCTTCATAGGTGCCGCGCGGACGGATCACGTGGAACTTGTCATCCTTCACCAGCACTTCCGGCACCAGCAGGCGCGAGTTGTAGGTGCCGGCCTGCACCGCGCCATAGGCGCCTGCGGAACTGACGGCGATCAGATCGCCCGGCTGCGGCGCGGCCATCTCGCGGTCGAGCGCCAGATAGTCGCCGGTCTCGCAAACCGGGCCGACGATATCGGCCTTGATGCGCGGCGTGTTCTCTGCCGGCTGCACCACCGGGCGGATGCCGTGATAGGCCTCATAAAGCGTCGGGCGGATGAGGTCGTTCATGGCGCCGTCGACGATCACGAAGGTCTTTTCGCCGCCATCCTTCACATAGATCACTTCCGTCACCAGAATGCCGGCATTGCCGACGATCAGGCGGCCCGGCTCGGTGACGATCTTGCAGTTGAGGCTCTTCAGCTCATTCTTGACGATATGCGCATAGGCATCCGGCAGCGGCGGCGGATTATTGTCCTCGCGATAGGGGATGCCGAGACCGCCGCCAATATCGACGTGGCTGATCGTGTGTCCGTCGGTGCGCAGCGCCTCGACAAGCTCGCGCAGCAGCCGGAAGGCATCCTCGAAAGGCTGCAATTCGGTGATCTGGCTGCCGATATGCATGTCGATGCCGGTCACTTCGATGCCGGGCAGGGTGGCGGCATGGGCATAGACCGCGCGGGCGCGCTCATAGGAAATGCCGAACTTGTTTTCTTTCTTGCCGGTGGAAATCTTGGCGTGGGTGCGCGCATCCACATCCGGATTGATGCGGAAGGAGACATGCGCCCGCTTGCCCACTTTCACGGCGCGCAGGTTGAGGACTTCCAGTTCCGGCTCGGATTCGATGTTGAAACAGTAGATGCCGGCTTCCAGCGCATAATCCATTTCCGCAACCGTCTTGCCGACGCCGGAAAACATGATGCGGCTTGCCGGAACGCCGGCTGCAAGCGCACGGCGCAATTCGCCGCCCGAGACGACGTCGATGCCCGCGCCGAGCTTTGCCAGAGTCTTCAAAACCGCCTGGTTGGAATTGGCCTTCATGGCGTAACAGACCATGGCGTCCACATCCGCAAAGGCGCCGGAAAACACCTTGTAATGGCGCTCCAGCGTCGCAGTCGAATAGACGTAGAATGGCGTGCCGACCGCCTTGGCGATCTCGGGCACGGGCACGTTTTCGGCGTGCAGCACGCCGTCGATATAGCCAAAATGGTTCACAGGCTTTTATCCGTCAGAGAAGCTTGTCGAGAATGAACGGCCGTTCCGCCGTCGCCGGCTTTGTCTCCGTTCCGTCGGCATTGCGCTTGTTGCGCATTTCGACCGGCGTGCTCGGCGGGTCGATGTCGCCCTTACGCCCACAGGCGCTGAGAACAAGGCTGACGGCGAGCGTCATGCCGATGGGAACGATAAGTTTGCGCGCGGTTTTTGAAAGCATGGGCCTGTCCAAAGGAAATATGTGCCTCTCTGATAACGAAAAACAGGGCGCTTGTGCACCCTGTTTCTTGTGATCGCAGCGTAACGCGATTTTATCAGTTGCGTCCGCGCCACCAGGCGATCTGCTTCTTCACTTCCGAAGGGGCTGTGCCGCCGAAGCTCACGCGGCTGGCAACCGATGCCTCGACGGACAGAACGTCGAAAACGCCCTTGGTGATGCCGGGATGGATGGCCTGCAATTCCTCAAGCGAAAGATCGGCGAGATCGCAGCCCTTCTTTTCCGCCAGCGCCACGGCATTGCCGGTCACATGGTGGGCATCGCGGAAGGGCAGGCCCGCTTCGCGCACCAGCCAGTCGGCAAGGTCGGTGGCGGTGGAATAGCCCGAACCGGCGGCGGCGCGCATGCGGTCCTTGCGAACTTCAAGGTCGCGGATCATGCCGGTCATGGCGGCAATCGCCAGTTCCAGGCTCTCGGCGGCGTCGAAAACCTGTTCCTTGTCTTCCTGCATGTCCTTGGAATAGGCGAGCGGCAGGCCCTTCATCACTGTCAAAAGGGCGATCAGCGAGCCGTTGATGCGGCCGGTCTTGGCGCGCACCAGCTCGGCGGCGTCCGGGTTCTTCTTCTGCGGCATGATCGAGGAGCCGGTGGAGAAGGCATCCGACAGGCGGATGAAGCCGAATTGCGGCGTCGACCAGATGACGATTTCTTCCGCGAGGCGCGACAGATGCGTGGCGCAGATGGAAGCGATAGACAGGAATTCCAGCGCGAAATCGCGGTCGGAGACGGTATCGATGGAATTGCGGGTCGGCTCGCGGAAGCCGAGCGCCTTCGCCGTCATGTGGCGGTCGATGGGATAGCCGGTGCCGGCAAGGGCAGCGGCGCCGATCGGGCTTTCGTCCATGTGCTCGATGGCGTGGCGCACGCGGGCGCGGTCACGGCCGAACATTTCCACATAGGCCATGCAATGATGGCCGAAGGTCACCGGCTGCGCTGTCTGCAAATGGGTGAAGCCAGGCATAACCGTATCGGCATTTTCTTCGGCGCGATCTAGGAAGGCGGCGATGAGGGCGGTCAGCATGCCCTCGGTCTTCTGCAATTCTTCCTTGACCCACAGGCGGAAATCGAGCGCCACCTGGTCGTTGCGCGAGCGGGCGGTGTGCAGGCGACCGGCTGCCGTGCCGATCAGCGTTGCAAGCCGCGCTTCGATGTTCATGTGAATGTCTTCGAGCTTGCGCGAGAATTCGAAGCTGCCGGATTCGATCTCTGACAGGATCGTGTTCAGGCCATCGGTGATCTTGTCTTTATCTTCCGGCGAAATAATGCCTTTAGATGCCAGCATGGCGGCATGCGCCATAGAGCCGCGGATGTCCTGGGCGTAAAGCTTCTTGTCGAAGCCGATGGAGGCATTTATCTCTTCCATGATGGCAGATGGCCCGGAAGCGAAACGCCCGCCCCACATCTGGTTGGAGGATTTCTGATCTGTGCCGTCAGCCATGTTCGCAGTGCCCTGGAGTATTCGATGACAGAAAAAAGGCCGTTCAGGCTTCCTTCCGCCAAGTTGGTTGCAATTGCTGCCGTTGCCGGTGTCTTAAGCGGCGCGGGCGCGGTCTGGTTCAGGCATATTGGGTCTGAGAGCCCGGTTCAAGGGGCAGCGGTGACTGACGCCGGTTTATGTGAGGGGGCGGCGAACCGCATCGCCTCGCTGAAGCCGTTTCTGAAGGGGCAGGTGGCGGCCATGTCGGCCACGGACACGCCGCGCATCATTCCTCTCTCCTTCAAGGGGCCGCAGGCGCAGGACATGACGCTTGCCGATCTCAAGGGCAAGGCGGTTCTGCTCAACCTCTGGGCCACATGGTGCGTGCCCTGCCGCGAAGAGATGCCGGCGCTGAACGCGCTTGAAAAGGAAAAGGGCGGCAACGCTTTCGAGGTCGTGGCCGTCAATATCGATACCGGCGCGGATGAAAAACCGAAAGCCTTCATGGATGAATACAGGATCGATGCCCTGAAGCACTACCGCGACAGTTCCATGGGCGTCTTCAACGTGCTGAAAAAGGAGGGTCTCGCTTTCGGCCTGCCGGCAACCCTGCTGCTGGATGAAAACGGCTGCCTGCTTGCGGCCATGAACGGCCCGGCGGCGTGGGACAGCGAGGATGCCAAGGCGCTGGTGACCGCTGCCACCGGAAAATGATGCCGGCGGCTGGATATTGAGGGCTGTAGGCCGCAACCGCCTTCAGAGCCGGCCTTTCCAGCGGACGGGCTGGTGCAGACAAGCCAGTGCCCGCCTCGTATAATGATCCTGGCTTCCGCCATGAATGGGTGCCGATATGGAGTTGCTTATTCCCCGGCTTGGTCTTGTCCTCGCTATCGGCCTGCTTGTCGGTCTTGAGCGCGGTTGGCGGGAGCGCGATGCGCCGGCGGGCAGCCGCACCGTCGGGATCAGGACCTACGGCATTGCCGGCCTGCTGGGTGGCGTCTTCGGCGTATTGGCCGCCGAGCAGAACAGCGCCTTCGCCTTCGCGGCGGGTTTTCTGGGGTTCGCATTCAGTTTTTCATGGTTCAAGCTGCGCGAGGCGCGCCATGACAATGATTTCAGTGTCACTGGCGTGGTTGCGGCGCTCTGCGTCTTTGCCCTTGGCGGGCTTGCGGTAACGGCGCAATATCAGGCGGCGGCGGCTGGTGGTGCTGCCCTTGCGGCATTGCTCGCTGGCAGGGAAGTTCTCCACCGCCTGCTGAAACGGCTGACATGGATCGAACTTCGCTCCGCGCTGGTGCTTGCCGTGATGACCGCCGTTGGCCTGTCGATCCTTCCAAACCGGACGATCGATCCGTGGGGCGGCTTCAACCCCTGGGAAATATGGCTGTTCACCGTGATCAGCGCCACGATTTCCTATTGCGGTTATATTGCCGTGCGCCTCCTTGGCTCAACCCGTGGCCTGCTGGTGACCGGGCTGGCGGGCGCCCTCGTTTCATCGACCGCCGTAACCGCCAGCTTCGGGCAGAAGGCGAAAAGCGGTGAAAACGTGTGGCCTCTGGCCGGTGTGGCGGCGCTGGCCGCGGCGGTATCGCTGCTTAGGGTCCTCGTTATCGTTCTTGCCCTTTCGCTGACGACATTTTCCCTTATCGCACCGGCCGTACTGGCCGCTGCACTGGTTCTCGGGTTGAGCGGCGCTGGCCTGATAAGGCTGCAGGACATGCAGCCCGGACAGGAAATCGACGCAAAGAACCCGTTCGAACTGGTGCCGCTTGCCATCTTCGCCACGCTCTTTGCCGCGACGAGAACGCTGAATGCCGTTCTTCTCGTCTGGATCGGCGCGGGCGGTTTCATCGCCCTCACGGCCTTGTCGGCCATATTCGATGCCGATGTCGCCGTTCTCAGTGCGTTGCGAACCAGCGCACAAAATCTGTCGCCGGATATCGTGGCGAGCGCTATCCTCGCTGCACTCGCCGCCAACGCGGTAGGGCGCGTATTCGTCGCCGCCGTTTCCGGAACGCTCGTTTATTGCGGGTTGCTCACGGCTGCATCCGTCGTCGCCGCCGGCGTCGGATCGATCATTTACCTGCTCATCGCCTGAGGGTTCAGGTGAAGGGGATCAGCGCGTCGGAACCGGCGTCTCGCCGCGATAGTCGTAGAAGCCGCGGCCGGATTTGCGGCCGAGCCAGCCGGCCTCGACATATTTGACCAGCAGCGGGCAGGGGCGATACTTGCTGTCGGAGAGGCCGTCATGCAGCACCTGCATGATCGACAAACAGGTGTCGAGACCGATGAAATCGGCAAGCTGCAGCGGTCCCATCGGGTGGTTGGCGCCGAGCCGCATGGCGGTGTCGATGGCTTCCACCGAGCCGACGCCTTCATAAAGCGTATAGATCGCCTCGTTGATCATCGGCAGCAGGATGCGGTTGACGATGAAGGCCGGGAAATCCTCGGCAACGGTGATCGCCTTTTCCAGCGTCCGCACATAGTCCTTCGCCGCGTCGAAGGTCTTTTCGTTGGTGGCGATGCCGCGCACCAGTTCCACCAGCTTCATGACTGGCACCGGATTCATGAAGTGGATGCCCATGAACTGTTCGGGACGGTCGGTGGCGGATGCAAGGCGGGTGATGGAGAGCGACGAGGTGTTGGTGGCGAGCAGCGCTTCGGGCTTCAGAATCGGGCAGACCTGCGCATAAATCTTGCGCTTGATCTCCTCGTTTTCCGTCGCGGCCTCGATGACGAGGTCCATGGCCGCCAGATCGTTGATGTCGGTCGAACCGCTAATCAGCGCCAGCGCCTGCTTGCGGGCGTCGTCCGATAGCTTGCCGTTGGTGACCTGGCGGGCGAGATTGCCGTTGATCGTGGCAAGACCGGCCTCGATGCCTTCCTTGGAAAGATCGTAGATATGGACCTTGTAGCCGGCAATGGCGGAGACATGCGCAATGCCGCATCCCATTTGACCGGCTCCAATGACACCGATGTTCTTAAAGGGGGCGGTCATAGGCTGGTCTCCTCTCAGGGATTTTGTCTGTGTTATTGCCGGCGATGTTACGCATATCGCCGAAAAAGAGAAGGCGGCGCGTTTAAAAAACGCGCCGCCTCCAATTTATGCTTAAATTACAGCGATTTTTCGAGTTCGGGCAGCGCCTCGAACAGGTCTGCGACGAGGCCGTAGTCTGCCACCTGGAAGATCGGCGCTTCCTCGTCCTTGTTGATGGCGACGATGACCTTCGAATCCTTCATGCCGGCCAGATGCTGGATGGCGCCGGAAATGCCGGCGGCGATGTAAAGCTGCGGCGCAACCACCTTGCCGGTCTGGCCCACCTGCCAGTCGTTCGGGGCATAACCGGCATCGACGGCCGCACGGCTGGCGCCAACGGCGGCACCCAGCTTGTCGGCGACGGGAAGGATCACTTCCTTGAACTTCTCCGACGAACCGAGCGCGCGGCCACCCGAGATGATGATCTTGGCCGATGTCAGTTCCGGACGGTCGGACGACGCCAGTGCATCGGAGACGAAGCTGGAAAGGCCGGGGTTTGCAGCAGCGCCGATGGTTTCAACCGCTGCCGAACCACCTTCGGCCGCGGCCGCAAAGGCGGTCGGACGCACGGTGATCACCTTCTTCGCATCGGTCGCCTGCACCGTCTGGATGGCGTTGCCGGCATAGATCGGCCGCTTGAAGGTGTCAGGGCTGACGACCTCGATGATTTCCGAGACCTGCGCAACATCGAGAAGCGCCGCAACGCGCGGCGTCACGTTCTTGGCCGAGGCGGTGGCCGGCGCGATGATGACGTCATAAGAAGGCGCGAGCGAAACGATCAGCGCCGCCAGCGGTTCTGCCAGCGCATTGGCATAGGAGGCGTCGTCGGCGAGCAGCACCTTGGATACGCCGGAGAGTTTCGCTGCTGCGTCAGCTGCGCCCTTGGCGCCGGAACCGGCGACCAGCACATGGACGTCACTTCCCGTCCCCTTGGCAATCTGCGTTGCCGCCGTCAGCGTCTTGCCCGTCAGGTCGGAAAGGGTTGCGTTGTCGTGTTCTGCCAGAAGAAGAATGGCCATGAGAATATCTCCCTTTTCCGAAACCTTAGAGGACGCCGTCGGCTTTGAGCTTTTCGACCAGTTCGGCAACCGAGCCGACCTTGATGCCGGCCTTGCGGCCCGCCGGCTCTTCGGTCTTCAGCACCTTCAGGCGCGGTGAAACGTCGACGCCGAAATCGGCCGGCGCCTTTTTGTCGAGCGGCTTCTTCTTCGCCTTCATGATGTTCGGCAGCGATGCATAACGCGGCTCATTGAGACGAAGATCGGTGGTGACGACGGCGGGAAGCTTCAGCTCCACCGTCTGCAGACCGCCATCGACTTCACGGGTGACTGCGACCTTGCCGTCGGACGGTACGACCTTGGAGGCGAAGGTGCCCTGGCCCCAGCCGAGAAGGGCGGCCAGCATCTGGCCGGTCTGGTTCGAATCGTCGTCGATCGCCTGCTTGCCGACGATGACGAGGCCGGGCTGCTCAGCTTCCGCCACGCCCTTCAGAAGCTTGGCGACGGCGAGCGGCTCGACCGTTTCGTCGGTCTCGATCAGAATGGCGCGGTCGGCGCCCATGGCGAGCGCGGTGCGCAGCGTTTCTTCCGCCTTGGCCGGGCCGATGGAGACGACCACAACCTCTTCGGCCTTGCCGGCTTCCTTCAGGCGCAGCGCCTCTTCCACCGAAATTTCGTCGAACGGGTTCATCGACATCTTCACATTCGCAAGCTCAACGCCTGAACCATCCGATTTTACCCGGATCTTCACGTTGTAATCGACGACTCGTTTGACGGGGACAAGGATCTTCATCGGCGGCTTTCCTCAAACTCCTGTCCGCTTTGGCCAGTTGACCGCGCGGACCTCCAAAAACAGGTTGGCGACATGGATAAGCATTTTTCCCGCAATTACAACGGAGCAATCTTCATTATCACATGCACGTAAGGCATATCTTACGTTGACGTTCACGTAAATACTCTATCTCTTTCGCAAGAGCTCATCTGCTCCCGTCATAGCCCCGTTCGATTTGCGACAACCCCGCCGTTTGCGACGGATTCTTGAACTGTGCCGCCCTCGGCGGAACAATGGTGCGGTCAAACAGGGGAACGCCCCGCCTGCGCATGAAGATCACCATGATTGCGCCCGCCATGATGCCACCCACATGCGCGCCCCAGGAAACGTTTTCTTCGAGCCCGAGCGCCAGCATCAGGAACTGCTGGCCGATCCACAGCGCCAGCGGAATGAAGGCGGGCAAAGGAAGCGGAATGCGCATGAGAACCAGCACCCAGACGCGCACCCTGGGATGCAGCAGGAAATAGGCCGCGACGACGCCGGAAACCGCACCCGAAGCGCCGATCAGCGGCCCATCCGAGGTGGGGGCGACGAAACCGTGAAACAGCGCGCCGGCGATGGCGCAGGCGATGTAGAAGATCAGGAAACGGAAATGGCCGAGCGCATCCTCGACATTGTCGCCGAAGACCCAGAGAAACAGCATGTTGCCGGCCAGATGCCAAAAATCCAGATGCAGGAAAGCATAGGTGACGACGGTCAGGTCATCGGGCACGACCTGCAGGGCGGGTTCCAGATAGGCGTAGTCGAACACCACTGCCGGAATGAAACCGAGGCCGAGGGCTGCGGCATTGGCCTCAGTATCGCTGGCCAGCACCCCGGTAAACAGCCAGACCAGCACATTGACCACGATCAGGCCGATGGTGACATATTGCAGCCGGATATGTTTGAGGGAATTCGCATCGTGCAGCGGTATGAACATCGAACGCCCTTTGGTTGCGTCATTGAAACGCTTTAGCGGTTCTTGCCGGGAACCCACAATATATCGGCCTTGCCCGCATCATTGGCGAAGCGGGCGGCAACGAACAGGAAGTCGGACAGGCGGTTGGCATATTTCAGCGCTGCCGGGCTGACGATCTCATTCTCAGTGACGGAAAGTTCCACCATCAGTCTTTCCGCGCGCCGGCAGACGGTGCGCGCCATATGCAGGCTGGCCGCCGCCGCACTGCCGCCCGGCAGCACGAAAGAGGTGAGCGGTTCAAGGGCGGCATTGAGATCGTCGATTTCGTTTTCCAGCCGCGTGACCTGGCTTTCGACGATGCGCAGCGGCTCGTAAGAAAGCGGTTCGCCGCTGTCCGGCGTGGCGAGATCGGCGCCGAGATCGAAAAGATCGTTCTGGATGCGGAAAAGCATGGCATCCAGCTTTTCCATCCCACCCGTATGAAGCCGCGCGACGCCGATGGCCGAATTGGTCTCGTCCACCGTGCCATAGGCCTCGACGCGAAGATCGTGCTTCAGGCGGCGCGGGCCGGAAACCAACGCCGTGGTGCCCTTGTCGCCGGTACGGGTGTAGATCTTGTTCAGCTTCACCATGTCAGCGGCCACCGCCGGTGAGCCAGAGGGTGAACATGATCAGCACAATCGCCACAGCCTGCAAAAGCAGGCGAAGCTGCATCAGCTTGTTGGAGCGGTTGGCGTCCTGTCCCTTCAGCATGTTGAAGAGGCCGCGTATCAGCACGATGACGACGAGGCCCATGACGATAAGGGCCAGAACGGTGGTGAAGCCGGACATGCGGTATTACTCCTCCTCAATCGAATCTGCGCAGCAGACGATAGAAAAGTCCGGCAGGCAAGAGCCGTTTCAGCACAAGCCCCTGTTTGGCCGGCACGGTAACGGGATAATGAGGTTTCGGCCTTTTGGCGGTCAGGGCATGTTTCAACACGGCATAAACGGCGTCCGGGCCGAGCTTGTGGCGGTTGACAGGGCCGGAACCATCCATACGCGCCAGCTGGCGTTTATATTCCGCCGCATGGGCGGAATTTTCGAGATCGATGTGCTCGTTGATATGGGCAAGCGCCGTTGCGGTGAATTTGGAGGTGATTGGCCCCGGTTCGATCAGGCTGACATGGATGCCGCTGCCCTGAAGCTCCATGCGCAGCGTGACGCCCAGCCCCTCGAGGGCGAATTTCGAGGCGGTGTAAGCGCCGCGATAGCGATAAGGCACAAGGCCGAGGATGGAGGAGCAATGCACGATGCGCCCCGCACGCCGGGCGCGCATGAAAGGAATGACCCGCCGCGTCAGATCGTGCCAGCCGAAGACATTGGTTTCGAACTGTGCCCGCAGCGCCTCGACAGGCAAATCCTCCACCGCGCCCGGCTGGCCATAGGCGCCGTTGTTGAAAAGCGCATCGATACGGCCGCCGGTCCGGGCTGCGACGGTGTCCACCAGCGCGGCGATGGTTTCCGGCTTGGTGTAATCCATGATCAGGGTCTCGATGCCCTGATTTTCGAGTGCGGCCATGTCGGCGATGCGCCGCACGGTGGCGAAAACCCGCCAGCCGTCCCGGTGGAGCGCGCCGGCGCAATGGGCGCCGATGCCCGAGGAACATCCGGTGATGATGATGACGGGTTTTTCAGACATTTGCCGCTCCGGGAAACCGACTGTTGCTCTGGCCCGATTACCCGGCCCGTTAAAATCCGATCGCGCAAAATCCGTGCCCTTCTGGAACCGAAAGGCCAGCTTGCGCGCTGTACAAAGCGAAGCTGATTTCCCATATTCGGCTCGAAGTTACAAATGAAATGCCGATGAATGGAGGTGACATGGTTGCCGCAGTGCGCCTGGCAGGCAAGGTTGCCTTCGATGCCTATTCCCATTTCGCCGAGGATGACGGCTGGGCGATGGCGAGCCATATGGCGCTGTCCATTCTGCTGGCCCTGTTTCCGTTTCTGATCTTCGGCACGGCTCTCGCCGGTTTTCTGGGGGCGGATCAGTTTTCCGAAACGGCGGTGCATCTGATTTTCGACACCTGGCCGGAGGCGATTGCGGGGCCGCTGGCGGCGCAGGTGCAGCAGGTACTGACCATTCCGCGCGGCGGGCTGCTGACGATTTCGGTGCTGGCGGCCGCCTATTTTGCGTCCAATGGTGTGGAAGCGCTGCGCATTTCGTTGAACCGCGCCTATCGAGTCACCGAGACGCGCTGGTGGTATGTCACCCGCCTGCTCAGCCTGCTTTATGTGCTGATCGCCGTCGTGGTCTTTGCCTGCATCAGCATCGTGCTGGTTGCCGTGCCGGTCGCCACATCTTTTGCCGAGCAGCGGTTTCCGTGGCTGACGGATGTGCTGAACACCATCTCCAGCCTCGGCCTTTATGGCACCATCGTCGTGCTGACGGCGGGGCTGGTAGCGGCGCATCTGTGGCTTCCGGCCGGCAAGCGCCGCATCTGGGATGTCTGGCCGGGTATTCTGCTGACGATGATCTTCTGGGTCATCGGTGCGGCGATCTTCGCCTATTATCTCTCCACCTTCGCCAATTATGCCGCCACCTATGCCGGTCTCGCCTCGGTGATGGTGGTGCTGGTGTTTCTTTATATGGTCGGCGTCATCTTCATGCTGGGGGCTGAGGTGAATGCCGCGCTGATGAAATACAAGGTCCGCCAGATCATCCGCCGCAATATCGGCGGCAACAGCGCGCGCCGCGAGCAGGTTCTAGAGGAGCCCGACAAGCCGGCGGATATCTGAGGGCGTAGCACCTTCCGAACGAAGGGCGGAAAGCCCGGTGCTGCCTTCGCTTTTCGAGAGCTTGCGGCCGTCTGCACCCAAGATCAGCCGGTGATGGTGATAGGCCGGTTGCGGCAGGTCCAGCAAGTGTTGCAACAGCCGGTGAATGGCGGTGGCGTGATAGAGATCCATGCCGCGCACCACATGGGTTATGCCCTGCAGCGCATCATCCACCACAACGGAAAGATGATAGCTCGAAGGCGCGTCGGAACGCGACAGCACCACATCGCCCCAAAGCGCGGGCAGGGCCTCGATCTGCCCCGCTTCGCCATCGCCGCTTTCCTGCCAGAACAGGGGGCTGCCGGCGGCACGGATCGCCTTTTCCATATCGAGCCGCCAGGCGTGCGGACGGCCAGAGGCGAGCAGCGCATCCCGCTCCGCCCTTGGCCTCTCCCGGTCGATGGCCGGGTAACGCGGCGCGCCATCGGGATCGCGGGGCCACAACCCTCCCTCCGCCTCGAAAGTACGAACGATTGCCTTGGTTTCTCCACGGCTCAGAAAGGCAGGGTAAGCGAGTCCTGCCTCGATCAGCCTGTCCAGCGCCACGCGGTACTCTTCGAAATGCTCCGATTGCCGCCGCACCGGCTTCTCCCAGTCGAGACCCAGCCAGCCAAGATCGTCATAGATTGCCCGTTCCAGCTCCGGGGTGCAGCGTGTCTGGTCGATATCCTCGATGCGCAGCAGAAAGCGGCCGTCATTGTCTCGCGCCATATCATGGTTCAGGAAGGCGGAAAGCGCGTGGCCGAGATGCAGCAGGCCATTAGGGCTCGGTGCGAAACGGTAAACCGGTTTTTGACGGAGAGGCGAAGGCATGGTTTCTTCTGCCATGTTTTAAAGCACCCCGCCAGCGGCTGGCGGTATATGGAATGACGGACATGAAAATCATTACCGGGATTGATGACATCAGCGAAGGGCTGGAGCATCTCCCCCACCTCGATCCGGCTCTCGGCCTCGTCATCGAAAAAGCCGGTCCGCTGGAACTGCGCATTCACGAGCCCGGCTTTTCCGGCCTTGCCCATATCGTCGTCTCGCAAATGGTGTCGCGCGCCAGCGCCAATGCCATATGGGCGCGTATCCTTGCCGGCACCGGCGGCGCGGTCACGGCGGAAAATTATCTCGGCGCATCGGAGGAATTGCGCGCCACCTTCGGCCTTTCCCGGGCCAAGGCGACGACGCTGGAAGGGCTGGCGCGCGCCGTCACGGAAGGGCAGATCGATCTTGACGGCGTGGTGCGCAAGGAGGCGCGCGCAGCCCTTTCCGAGCTGGTTGCGCTTCGCGGTATCGGCCCGTGGACGGCGGAGGTGTATCTGATGTTCTGCGGCGGGCATCCGGATATTTTTCCGGTCGGCGATGTGGCGCTGAGATCCGCGGTGGCGCATGCGCTTGCCCTGGAGGTGAGGCCGGAAGCGAAGTGGCTGGCGGAGCGGGCGACAATCTGGTCGCCATGGCGCTCCGTGGCCGCGCGGCTTTTCTGGGGCTACTATGCCAATATCATGCGGCGCGCCATGGTGCCTCTGCCCTGAGCGGGGTTAAAAATCGGCGATACTGTAGGGCAGGGCTCCGCGCGAAAGATGATCGAAATGCAGCCTGCGTTTCAGCGGCGGCACGGCGCGCTGCACGCAATCCACCCTCTCGCAGACCCGACAGGAAATGCCGATGGGTTTGAAGGAGGCCGCATTGCCGAGATCGAGCGTATCGGCATAAACGAAATTCTGCGCATGGGAAATTTCGCAGCCGAGCGCGATGGCATAACGCGGTCTCTCCGTGTTGAACCCGGCGCCGGCCTTTTCGATCTGGGTGGCAATGGAAAGATAGCGCACGCCGTCAGGCGTTTCCGCCAGCTGCCGCACGATCCTGTCGGAGCTTTCGAAGGCCTGGTGGATATTCCACAGCGGACAGGCCGCGCCGAAACGGGCAAATTGCAGCCGCGTGGCGCTGTGGCGTTTGGTGATGTTGCCGGCGCGGTCGATCTTGGCGAAAAAGATCGGCACGCCTTTTATGCCCGGCCGTTGCAAGGTGCTCAGCCGGTGGGCCACCTGCTCAAGGCTCGCGCCGAAACGAACGGCGAGAAGCTCGAGATCGTGGCGCAGTTCCTGCGCCGCCCGGTGAAAGCGGCCATAGGGCAGGATGAGGGCTGCGGCGAAATAATTGTGCAGCCCGATACGACAGATTTCCGCAGCTTCCGCATTGCGGAAACCGGCGCCCGCCAGCACCCTGTCCACGGTTGGGCCGGCGTGAAGCTGGGCGATCTGCAATGCAAGCTGAAAACAGCGGGTAGGCGCGGCCATATAGGAGCTGAGGGCGAGCGTCTTGCCGGCAGGATCGAAGTGCCGGATCAGACCGCCGGCCGCCTCGGTTCGGGTGATATGGATGCCGTAGCGGCTCTTCAGATGCGCCGCCAGAATGCCATAGGTCTCGCCGCCTTCTATCTCCAGTTCTTCCGCCAGCTCCTCGGCCAGAAGATCGATCTCGGCGACGTAATTGTCGACGAAGTGGAAGAAGTCGCGCACCTCCTCATAGGGGGTTCTTTCCACCTGTGCGGTGCCGCGGCCCAGCCGGTCATCCAGCTGCACCAGCTGCTCGCTGTTCTGGCGATAGGCCTGATGGGCGCGCAGCAGTGCATGGGCAAAACCCGGCGCGTTCTGGGCAATCAGCTTCAACTCCTGAAGCCCCGGCTCGTAGTTCAGGAACAGCGGGTCTTTCAGCGCCTCGCGCACGGCGGAAACCAGCCGGTCGCTTTCACCGGTCGCCAGTTCCGCCATGTCGAGCTGGAATTTTTCCACCAGCGTCACCAGAACGCTGGCCGAAACCGGGCGCTGGTTATTCTCGATCTGGTTCAGGTAGCTCGCGGAAATGCCAAGCCGTTCAGCAAATTGCGCCTGCGTGGCGCGGACGTTTTCGCGAAGGCCGCGAACTTTGCGGCCGATGAAGAGTTTTTCCGTCGCCATGTTGCAACTTTGCAAAATTAAACATTGCAAATATTTATGGCACGCATACGCGCACGATCAAGGCTTCTTGGCGAATGTTTTCTGGGCTATTGATCTTGGCATAACGCATGGAGGAAACATGCCCGGCATTCTGGAGCAATTGGAAACGCGGCGCGCTGAGGCGCGGCTCGGCGGCGGCGTCAAGCGCATCGAGGCGCAGCATGGCAAGGGCAAGCTGACGGCGCGCGAGCGCATCGACGTGCTCCTGGATGAAGGTTCCTTCGAAGAATACGACATGTACGTCACCCACCGGGCGGTGGATTTCGGCATGGCGGAGCAGAAGGTGGCGGGTGACGGTGTCGTCACCGGCTGGGGCACCATCAATGGCCGGCAGGTCTATGTGTTTTCGCAGGATTTCACCGTGCTCGGCGGTTCGCTCTCGGAAACCCATGCCCAGAAGATCTGCAAGATCATGGATATGGCCGTGCGCAACGGTGCGCCGGTGATCGGCCTCAACGACAGCGGCGGCGCGCGTATTCAGGAAGGCGTGGCCTCGCTCGGCGGTTATGCCGATGTGTTCAAGCGCAATGTCATCGCCTCCGGCGTCGTGCCGCAGATTTCCGTCATCATGGGACCTTGCGCGGGCGGTGCCGTCTATTCGCCGGCCATGACCGATTTCATCTTCATGGTGCGCGATACCTCCTACATGTTCGTGACCGGGCCGGATGTGGTTAAAACCGTGACCAACGAGATCGTTACGGCGGAAGAACTGGGCGGAGCCTCCACCCATACGAAAAAATCCTCCGTCGCTGACGGCGCGTATGAAAACGACATCGAAACGCTGGAACATGTGCGGCTGCTGTTCGATTTCCTGCCGCTGAACAATCGCGAAAAGCCGCCGGTGCGCCCGTTCCACGACGATCCGGCCCGGCTGGAAGCACGTCTCGATACGCTGATCCCTGATAGTTCCAATAAGCCCTATGACATGAAGGAACTGATCCACGCGCTGGCCGATGAGGGCGATTTCTTCGAGTTGCAGGAGGCCTTTGCCCGCAACATCATCACCGGCTTCATCCGTCTCGAAGGCCAGACGGTGGGCGTCGTCGCCAACCAGCCGATGGTGCTGGCCGGCTGCCTCGATATCGACAGTTCGCGCAAGGCCGCCCGTTTCGTGCGCTTCTGCGATGCCTTCAACATTCCGCTGCTGACGCTGGTGGATGTGCCGGGTTTCTTGCCGGGAACCGCGCAGGAATATGGCGGCGTCATCAAGCACGGCGCAAAACTTCTCTTCGCCTATTCGGAAGCGACGGTGCCGATGGTGACGCTGATCACCCGCAAGGCCTATGGCGGCGCTTACGACGTGATGGCCTCGAAACATATCGGCGCGGATGTGAATTACGCCTGGCCGACGGCGGAAATTGCCGTGATGGGCGCGAAGGGTGCTGCGGAAATTCTCTATCGTTCCGAGCTTTCCGATCCGGAGAAGATCGCCGCACGCACGAAGGAATATGAAGAGCGTTTCGCCAACCCCTTTGTGGCGGCGGAGCGCGGTTTTATCGATGAGGTCATCATGCCGCATTCCTCGCGCCGCCGCATCGCCCGCGCCTTCGCGTCGCTGCGTAACAAGAGCGTGGAAACCCGCTGGAAGAAACACGACACTATTCCGCTCTGAGACTGGAAAAATGCTTCGGCCACCTTACTATATGTTTGTTCAGGCGCCCGGATGTCCGGATGTCCTCCCGAAACGCACAAGGACACATTTTCATGGCCGAGAATTCCTCCGCAGATAATTTCCCCGCCGGATATGAAGTGCCCAAGGTCTGGACCTGGGACAAGGGCAATGGCGGCCAGTTCGCCAATATCAACCGCCCGATTGCCGGTCCCACCCATGAAAAGGAACTGCCGGTCGGCAAGCACCCGCTGCAGCTTTATTCGCTGGCGACGCCGAATGGCCAGAAGGTCACCATCATGCTGGAAGAATTGCTGGCCGCCGGCCACAAGGGCGCAGACTATGATGCGTGGCTGATCAAGATCGGCGAAGGTGACCAGTTCGGTTCCGGTTTTGTCGGCGTCAATCCGAATTCCAAGATCCCGGCGCTGATGGATCACTCGACGCCTGAGCCGACACGCGTTTTCGAAAGCGGCTCGATCCTCGTTTATCTCGCGGAAAAATTCGGCGCCTTCCTGCCGAAAGAGGGCAATGCCCGCACGCAGGCGCTGAACTGGCTGTTCTGGCAGATGGGCTCCGCCCCCTTCCTCGGCGGCGGTTTCGGCCATTTTTATGCCTATGCGCCGGTGAAGATCAAATACGCCATCGACCGCTACGCCATGGAAGTCAAACGTCAGCTCGACGTGCTGGACCGGCATCTGGCTGAGAACCGCTATCTGGCGGGTTCGGAATATACGATCGCCGACATGGCCGTCTGGCCGTGGTACGGCAAGATCGCGCTCGGTCAGGCCTATGGCGATGCCGGTGCGTTCCTTGAGGCGGACGGTTACAAAAACGTCATGCGCTGGACGCTCGAAATCGGCGAACGCCCGGCGGTCAAGCATGGCGTGATCGTCAACAAGACCTCGGGCGATCCGTCCGAACAATTGCATGAACGCCACGATGCCTCCGACTTCGAGACGAAGACGCAGGACAAGATCGGCAGGGCATAAAGAAAGATTAGAGCGCCAAAAGCGCTCTAACTATTTGAATTGGCGCATTTCCGGACGTAAAAGCAAGGCAGCTTTTACTGGAAATGTTCTGGAAGGACAAAAGATGGCGAACCTGCCCGAAATGACCAAACACAAGGGATTTCCCTCCGGCATGCCGAGCACGGGCGTCCAGTTCACCATCCGCCGCGCCAACCCCAAAGGGGTAACGCCTATCAAGATGATACCCCGCCGGGCGCGCAACGACACCAAGGAGCATCGCATCGATGCCGCCTTCCTGCACTCGCTCTGGCACCATTTCGGTGCCGAGCCCTTCGAGCGCGGCAATCTCGACGCCGCCCGCCTCAACCTGCTCTTCGGCCGCGAGGTCGTACCGGCGGAAAAGAATTTCGATCCGCTTTCCTATCAGGCGATGCTGGTGATCGATGAGCGCGTCGCGCGGCAGAACTTCCCGGAATCCTTCGAGAATTTCTTCGAGATTTGAGTGTGCTGTCATCCGCCAACGGGGAATGAAATTCGATGTCGACAGCGACCAGCAAATTTCTGAGTTACGTTCTGCGCCATGCGCCTGAAAGTATCGGCCTGACCCTGGATGCTCAGGGTTGGGCGGATGTCGCAGATCTGTTGGCAAAAGCGAATGCGAGCGGCACGCCGCTCGATGAGGCAGGCCTCTTTTCGGTCGTCGCAGAAAGCGACAAGAAGCGCTTCACGCTGTCGGAAGACGGCCGCCGCATCCGGGCGGCGCAGGGGCATTCCGTTAAGGTCGATCTTGGCCAGCCGCCAGTCGAGCCGCCGCCGCAATTGTTTCACGGTACGGCGACCCGCTTTCTCGATTCCATTCTGCGGGAAGGCTTGCGTCCGGGGGAAAGGCAGCAGGTTCATCTTTCCGCTGACCGGAAGACTGCGATTGCCGTCGGACAACGGCACGGAAAGCCCGTGGTCCTGATTGTCGATGCCGGCCGGATGTTTGCGGATGGCTGCAATTTCTACCAAGCCGACAACGGCGTTTGGCTGACGGACGCCGTGCCATTTGCCTATCTGACCCCGTTCGAGGATTTCTCAGCGGAGAGCGACGGGTGACGGGCTGACGTGTGGTAACGGAGGAGGGAGGCGAAATGGGTGTCGGCATATTTCAGATCGATATGGATTGGCTGCATCGCTGGCTAAGGCAGCGGCGTGGCGGCGGTGCCCGCAAGCCCGGCAACGGTAAGCTCAAACCCAGGATGACGCCGGAAGCCGCACGCCTTGATCACCGGCAGATGTTGAGGTTCATGGCGCTCAATGCGGCGGTCGGCGTGCTGATCGGCGTCTGCGTCGGTGCAGCGCTGATCTTTCTCGACATTGGCGGTTTGGGCGCGCACATCGGCCGCGCCGCAAATCCGGTCGTGCCCGTGCTGCTGGTCGTCATGCCCATCGCATCTCTGTTCGGCGCGGCCGCCACCGCCTCGGCGATCCTGATGATGCCCTATGAAAAGAAATTCCGCGACGACGATGACGATGCGAGGGGAGAATAACCGCATGATTAAGAAAATCCTCATCGCCAATCGCGGCGAGATCGCCTGTCGGGTCATCAAGACGGCGAAGAAGATGGGCATCGCCACTGTCGCAGTCTATTCGGACGCGGATGCCAATGTGCTGCATGTAAGACAAGCGGATGAGGCCGTTCATATCGGCCCGGCCCCCTCGTCGCAGTCCTATATCGTCATCGACAGGATTCTTGAGGCAATCGCGAAGACCGGGGCGGATGCTGTCCATCCCGGCTACGGTTTCCTGTCGGAAAATGCTGCTTTTGCCGAGGCGCTGGAAAAGGCGGGCGTCGTCTTCATCGGTCCGCCTGTTGGCGCCATCAAGGCCATGGGCGACAAGATCACCTCCAAGAAACTGGCCGCGAAAGCGGGCGTTTCCACCGTTCCCGGCCATATGGGATTGATCGAGGATGCGGATGAGGCGGTGAGGATCGCATCGCAGATCGGTTATCCCGTCATGATCAAGGCGTCGGCCGGCGGCGGCGGCAAGGGCATGCGCATCGCCTTCAACGATGCCGAGGCGCGCGAGGGTTTCCAGTCTTCGAAAAACGAGGCGAAATCCTCCTTTGGCGATGACCGCATTTTCATCGAAAAATTCGTCACCCAGCCGCGCCACATTGAAATTCAGGTGCTGGGCGATAAGCACGGCAACACACTTTATCTGGGTGAACGCGAATGCTCGATCCAGCGGCGTAACCAGAAGGTGATCGAGGAAGCGCCGTCGCCCTTTCTGGATGAAGCGACCCGCAAAGCCATGGGCGAGCAGGCCGTGGCGCTGGCGAGAGCGGTCGGTTACCATTCGGCCGGCACGGTGGAATTCATCGTCGATGGCGAGAGGAATTTCTACTTTCTGGAAATGAACACCCGCCTGCAGGTAGAGCATCCGGTAACGGAACTCATCACCGGCATCGATCTGGTCGAACAGATGATCCGTGTGGCATCAGGAGAAAAGCTCTCCTTCGGACAGGCGGATGTGAAGCTGAATGGCTGGGCGATTGAAAGCCGGCTTTATGCCGAAGATCCCTATCGCAACTTCCTGCCCTCCATCGGCCGGCTGACGCGTTATCGTCCGCCACAGGAGGGCGAACAGGAGAACGGCACCGTCATTCGCAATGATACCGGCGTCTTCGAAGGCGGCGAAATATCGATGTATTACGATCCGATGATCGCCAAGCTGTGCGCTCTAGGCAAGGATCGTGAAACCGCCATCGACGCCATGGGGCAGGCGCTGGATCGTTTCGAGGTGGAGGGCATCGGCCACAATCTGCCCTTCCTGTCGGCCGTCATGCAGCATGAGCGTTTCCGCGCCGGTAGGCTCACGACGGGCTTTATCGCTGAAGAATTTCCGGAAGGATTTTCCGGCGTGGAACCGGATGAGGCCACGGCGCGCCAGCTTTCCGCCATTGCCGCCATCATCCATCAGCGGCTGCAGAGCCGCGCGGTCGAAATTTCCGGCACGATCGGCAATCACCGCCGCATTGTCGGTCAGGACTGGGTGGTGTCGTTTGGCGCATCCCGCCACAGGGTTAGCGTTGAAACCGGCACGGATGGCACGGCGATCCATTTTGAAGACGGGGCGGCGCTCACCGTCGATACCGGCTGGCTTCCCGGTCAGAGCCTCGGCCTGTTCACGGTAGCGGGTGAGGTTATCGCCGCCAAGGTCGATCTTGCAGGTGCTGCGATCCGCCTGCGCTGGCGCGGCATGGATGTTCGTGCCCATGTGCGCAGCCCGCGTGTGGCGGAACTGGCGCTGTTGATGCCGGAGAAGCTGCCGCCGGATACCTCGAAACTGCTGCTCTGCCCCATGCCGGGCGTCATCACCGATATTTCCGTGGGTGAGGGTGACGAGGTGGAGGCCGGGCAGGCGCTGGCGACGGTGGAGGCCATGAAGATGGAAAACATTCTGCGTGCGGAAAAACGCGGCCGCGTTGCCAGAGTGGCGGCAAAACCGGGCGACAGCCTCGCGGTGGATGAAGTCATCCTCGAATTCGAGTGATGGCCGCTGCCGTTTTTTCGGAACGCATGTGGGCCGGAGCGGTTTACGGGGTCGGACCTGCGGGCGGATCGTTCGATTTTCGTCACGATCACCGGCCACAGTGCTAAAATGAAATGCAGAAGGGGAGAGATGCATGTCGGGTGAAAAAACGGTGCGGGATTGGCTGCAGCTTGCCGAGAAAGAGCTGAAGCGTTCACCGGAAACGCTCGTCTGGCACACGCCCGAAGGTATCGAGGTCAAGCCGCTCTATACGGCTGACGATCTGCAGAAGATTTCCCATCTGGACAGCCTGCCGGGCTTTGCCCCTTTCACGCGCGGCCCGCGTGCCACCATGTATGCCGGGCGGCCCTGGACCATCCGCCAATATGCCGGTTTTTCCACGGCCGAAGCCTCGAATGCCTTTTATCGCAAGGCGCTCGCCGCCGGTCAGCAGGGTGTTTCCGTGGCCTTCGATCTCGCCACCCATCGCGGTTATGACAGCGATCATCCGCGTGTGGAGGGCGATGTCGGTAAGGCGGGCGTGGCGATCGACAGCGTCGAAGACATGAAAATCCTGTTCGACGGCATCCCGCTCGAAAAAGTCTCGGTGTCGATGACCATGAATGGCGCCGTCATTCCGGTGCTCGCCAGTTTCATCGTTGCGGGGGAAGAACAGGGCGTTCCTCGCGCCGCCCTTTCCGGCACCATCCAGAACGATATCCTCAAGGAGTTCATGGTCCGCAATACCTATATCTATCCGCCGGAACCCTCGATGCGGATCATTGCCGACATCATCGAATATACGGCGAAGGAGATGCCGAAATTCAACTCCATCTCCATTTCCGGCTATCACATGCAGGAAGCGGGCGCGACGCTGGTGCAGGAGCTTGCCTTCACGCTGGCGGATGGCCGCGAATATGTGCGCGCTGCTTTGGCCAAGGGGCTGAATGTCGATGATTTCGCCGGGCGCCTGTCGTTCTTTTTCGCCATCGGCATGAATTTCTTCATGGAGGCTGCCAAGCTGCGCGCCGCGCGCCTGCTCTGGTCGCGCATCATGGAGGAGTTCAAGCCGCAGAAGGCGTCGTCGCTGATGCTGCGTACCCATTGCCAGACGTCGGGTGTCTCGCTTCAGGAACAGGATCCCTATAACAACATCGTCCGTACCGCCTTTGAAGCCATGTCCGCCGTGCTCGGCGGCACGCAGTCGCTGCATACCAATTCCTTCGATGAGGCGATTGCCCTGCCGACGGAGTTTTCCGCCCGCATCGCCCGCAATACCCAGCTCATCCTCCAGCATGAAACCGGTGTCACCAAGGTCGTCGATCCGCTGGCCGGCTCCTATTATGTCGAAAGCCTGACGGATGAACTGGCAGAGAAGGCCTGGGCGCTGATCGAGGAGGTCGAGGCGCTTGGCGGCATGACCAAGGCCGTGGCCGAAGGTCTGCCGAAACGACTGATCGAAGAGGCCGCCACACGCCGGCAGGCGGCAGTTGACAAGGGCGAAGAGGTCATCGTCGGCGTCAACCGTTATCGTCTCGAAAATGAAGAGGATATCGATGTTCTCGATATCGACAACGCCGCCGTGCGCGCCGCGCAAATCCGCCGCATCGAAGAAACGCGCCGCCGCCGCGATGGCAAGGACGTGACCGCCGCTTTGGCAGCACTTTCCGAAGTCGCCCGCAGCGGCAAGGGCAATATTCTCGAAGCCGCGGTTGTCGCCGCCCGCGCCCGCGCCACGGTGGGAGAGATTTCCGATGCGCTGCGTGCGGCCTTCGGCGACCATGCCGCCGTGCCGGAGGTGGTGAGCGATATTTACGGCGAGGCCTATAAGGACGAGCCGGAACTTGCCACGCTCGCCGCCCGGCTTTCCGGTGTGGCTGAGAGGATCGGCACCAAGCCGCGCATCATGGTCGCCAAGCTCGGGCAGGACGGGCATGATCGCGGCGCGAAGGTCATCGCCTCCGCCTTCGGCGATATCGGTTTCGATGTGCTGGCCGGGCCCCTGTTTCAGACGCCCGTTGAAGCGGCTGATCTCGCCGTCCAGAACAGGGTGCATGTGGTCGGCATGTCGTCGCTCGCCGCCGGTCACAAGACACTGGCGCCGCAGCTGGTCGAGGCGCTGAAACAGAAGGGCGCGGAAGACATTATCGTCGTCGTGGGCGGCGTCATTCCGCGGCAGGATTATCAGTTCCTGCTCGACCACGGTGTCTCGGCGATTTTCGGCCCCGGTACCAATGTCATGGATGCCGCCAACAAGGTGCTCGACCTGCTCGAAGGCGTCAGGCGCAACGCGTGAGGGAAAGACGGCCATGTTCGGAAGACTAAATCACGTCGCCATCGCGGTGCCCGATCTTAATGCCGCCATTGCCCGTTACAGGGAGCTGGGCGCAGATGTCTCGGAACCGCAATCCCTGCCGGAGCACGGTGTGACGGTGGTTTTCATTCAGGCTGAAAATACCAAGATCGAGCTTCTTCACCCGCTCGGCGAAAATTCGCCGATTGCCGCTTTTCTCGAGAGAAATCCGGGCGGCGGCACGCACCATCTCTGCTTCGAAGTGCCTGACATTGTCGCGGCGCGCGACGATCTCGTCAAAAAGGGCGTTCGAATTCTGGGGGACGGAGAGCCGAAAATCGGCGCGCATGGCAATCCCGTTCTTTTCCTGCATCCGAAGGATATGGGCGGCGTGCTCTATGAGCTTGAGCAGGTTTCCCCGACACATAGCTGAAACACAGACCCCGTAAGAGGCTGGCCATACGGTGAACGGCGCGCAGCGGCCGTTCGCCTTTGCCGGAACGTGTTTCGTTTGTTTTCTTTTGACATTCGTTTTGTTTTCGTTTTTATGGCAATTGTCTTTCAACGATGGGGACGCGCTCCCCCGACGCTGTCGTGGAGGCTCTATGTCCGGCGAGAATATTTTCGATCTTTTTGTCATCGGTGGCGGCATCAATGGCTGCGGCATTGCCCGCGATGCCGTGGGCAGGGGCTATTCCGTGGCGCTTGCGGAAAAAGGCGATTTTGCCTCCGGCACCTCTTCCGCCGCCACCAAGCTCATCCATGGCGGCCTGCGTTATCTCGAACATTACGAGTTTCGTCTGGTGCGCGAAGCGCTGATGGAGCGGGAAATCCTCTGGGCCATGGCCCCGCATGTCATCTGGCCCATGCGTTTCGTCCTGCCCATCCAGAAAGGCGGCGTGCGCCCGGCATGGATGGTCCGGCTCGGCCTGTTTCTTTATGACAATCTCGGTGGCCGCAAGCTTTTGCCGGCGACCCGCACGCTCGATCTTCGCAAGGACCCGGCGGGAAAGCCGCTGAAGCCGGCTTTCGCCAGGGCTTTCGAATATTCCGACGGCTGGGTGGATGATGCCCGTTTCGTGGTCCTCAATGCGCGCGACGCGGCCAATCGCGGCGCGACGATCATGAACCGCACGCGGGTCGTTTCCGCACGGCGCGAAGGCGGGTTGTGGCTCATCGAGACACTGGATGAAAAAACTGGACGTGCGGAGACACATAAAGCACGCATGCTGGTGAATGCCGCGGGTCCCTGGGTGGACAAGGTGCTTTCCGGCGTCTTCGGCCGCAACGACGTGCACAACGTCCGGCTCGTGCAGGGCAGCCATATCATCGTGCGCAAGAAGTTTTCCGATCCGCGCGCCTATTTCTTCCAGAACCCTGATAACCGCATCATCTTCGCCATTCCCTATGAGCGCGATTTCACGCTGATCGGCACCACGGACCGCGATTACAAGAGCGATCCGGCCAGCGTTCGCATCTCTGAGGAGGAGATTTCCTATCTCTGCAACGCGGCCAGCGACTATTTCAGCGAACCGGTCCGGCCGGAAGATATCGTCTGGACCTATTCCGGCGTGCGGCCGCTTTTTGATGACGGCGCTTCGAAAGCGCAGGAAGCGACACGCGATTATGTGCTGAAAGTGGAAGAGGGGGAAGGCGAAGCGCCGCTCCTCAATATTTTCGGTGGCAAGCTCACCACCTATCGGCGACTGGCGGAACATGCGCTGGAAAAGATCGGTGCGGCGATTGGTGAAAAGGGCAAGCCGTGGACGGCGGGCTCCCACCTGCCGGGCGGCGATTTCGGCGCTGAGAGATATGAGGCGCAGGTGCGGGCGCTCGTCTCCCGTTATCCCTTCCTTGACGGACGCCATGCCGAGCGACTTGTCAGAAACTACGGCACCAAGGCGGCGGAACTGTTGGGCAGCGCCACCGATGTCTCCGGCCTCGGCCGGCATTTCGGCGGCACGCTTTATGAATGCGAGGTGCGCTGGCTGGTTGAGCACGAATGGGCCTGCGCGGCCGAGGACATTCTCTGGCGGCGCACGAAACAGGGCCTGCGCCTGAACAAGGACGAGGCTGCCGGTCTCGATGACTTCGTGGCTGTGCTGATGGGTGGCGGACAAAAGGCCGAAGTCGTGGCGGAGCGGGCCTGAAAATCCGCCGGTTGCCCCGTCAGCTCCCGGAACTCTTCGCCGGTCTCTCCGGGCCATCGGCGCTCAGGATATAGTCGTCTGCGGCTGAAAGCGCGTGTTCCATATGCCCTTCGAACACCAGTTCCGGCTCGTTGGGCGCTATGGCGATTTTCGGCATGCCGCCGAAACGCACCGCTTGCGATTGCGCCAGACCGTCGCGCAGGCCGCTTTCCAGAAGATCGAAATAGCGGGTGCCGGGGCCGGTGATGAAGACCGGCATATGGCCATGCAGGCTGAAGAGGCGCGAAAGACCGTTGCCGAGAGCAAGCCCGGCGGTGCGGAAGGCAAAACGCGCCATGCGGGCGCCGGTGCGGGCCGAGGCGGCGATCTTGTCCACCTCGGCGATCGGCACGAATTTCGCCGGTTCCGCCTGCGGCGGGGCTTCGAAAGCAGAACGCAGGATGGCGTAAAACCCGCAATAGGCCTCGATACAGCCTTTGGTGCCGCAACGGCACAGTGCGCCGTCGGCCAGATGCAGCATATGGCCGAAATTGGGAGCGCTGACCTCGATTGCGCCGCCCGTCGAGCGGGCGATGCCAAGGCCGATGCTGTGGCCGAGCGACAGGGTGACGAGGGCCTCCGGCGCCGGGTTTTCCCGTGCCTGCTCCCGCATCCAGATGGCTTTTGCGGCCAGCAGCGTCTCGTTGTTCAGCGTCACGCGAATGCGGCCGTCGCCGGAAACGAGCCGCTGGAAATCGATCCTTTCGTCACCGAGAACCGGCGACCAGACAAGCGTTGCCGCGGCCGCATCCACCAGCCCCTTGCTGCTGATCGAGACCTGGAGGATATCGTGCCGGTCGATGCGCGAGCGATCGGCAAGTCTTGCGAGACCGGCGAGGATCGCGCTACCGAATGTGCCTTTCTCAGCCGCAATCCTCTGTTCGGTGAAGCGGTCCACCAGCTTGCCGGCATAATCGACCAGCGAATATTGCACGCTGTCGGAAGAGATGATGACGATGGCGACATGGCAGAAAGCGCCGCGCGGGCCGAAGAGAATGCGCGGCCGGCCACGGCCGGCGGTGGCGAGCTGCTCTTTCCGCAGAATGAGACCGGCCCGCTCAAGCTCGGTGGTGATGGCGGAGACGGTCGCGGAGGCAAGCCCGGTGAAAGACGACATGTCGGTATGGGAAAGGCTGCCGTGCAGGCGCAGCGCCGCCATCACCGACAGGCTGTTTTTCCGGCGCACCAGTTCCGTACTTGCAATGGCGGACATGGGCTGGGGCATGCTCCCTGAACGGCCTTTTTCCTGTCGTGCTGATCCACTCTGATGGCGCATGCCAGAGCGAAGATCAAGGCACCCGGATGCTGCCCGCAGCCGTTGTTGACAGCATGGGGAATCTCTGACATTAATTTTCTCGACTGTCGAGAAAATTGTGAAACCACAGAGACCGGCAGCTTTTTCCGGGCGTTTTTCCTGCATGGAGGTGCAGGCTTCGCCCTTACCGGGAGGACATCATGAATTCTTTTGCCAAGCTTCTGGCGGGTACGGCCGTACTCGTTTCCCTGCACACTGCCGCCATGGCCGCCGATCTCGTCGTCGGCGTTTCCTGGTCGAATTTCCAGGAAGAACGCTGGAAAACGGATGAGGCGGCCATCAAGGCGGCGCTCGACAAGGCCGGCGCGAAATACATCTCCGCCGATGCGCAATCATCCGCCGCAAAGCAGCTGACCGACGTGGAATCGCTGATCTCGCAGGGCGCCAACGCGCTGATCATTCTGGCGCAGGACAGCGACGCGATTGGCCCGGCGGTTGAAAAGGCCGTTGCCGAGGGCATTCCGGTCGTGGGTTACGACCGCCTGATCGAAAACCAGAACGCCTTCTACATCACCTTCGATAACAAGGAAGTCGGCCGTCTGCAGGCTGCCGAAGTCTTCAAGGTGAAGCCCGAAGGCAATTACGTCTTCATCAAGGGCTCTTCTTCCGACCCGAATGCGGACTTCCTGTTCGCCGGTCAGCAGGAAGTGCTGAAGGCGGCCATTGACGGCGGCAAGATCAAGAATGTCGGCGAAGCCTATACCGATGGCTGGAAGCCGGAAAATGCCCAGAAGAACATGGAACAGTTCCTGACCAAAAATAACAACAAGGTCGATGCGGTCGTCGCCTCGAATGACGGCACCGCCGGCGGTGCAATCGCCGCTCTCGCCGCGCAGGGCATGGCCGGTTCGGTTCCCGTTTCCGGTCAGGATGCCGATTTCGCCGCGTTGAACCGCGTCGCGCTCGGCACGCAGACGGTGTCGGTCTGGAAGGACAGCCGCGAACTCGGCAAGGAAGCGGCCGGCATCGCGCTGGAACTGGCCGGCGGTAAGAAGATGACGGAGATCAAGGGTGTCACGGCCTTTGATGGCGGCCCGAAGAAGGTCACGATGCAGTCGGTCTTCCTGAAGCCGATCGCCATCACCAAGGACAATCTGAACGTCGTCATCGATGCCGGCTGGATCAAGAAGGAAACGGCCTGCCAGGGTGTGAAGGCCGGAACCGTCAAAGCCTGCGATTGATCGAATAGGTCCCGGTTCGGGCGCTGCGCCATGGTTCATGGCGCGGCGCCTTTTAGAGCATTTCCAGGAAAAGTGGGCCCCGGTTTTCCGTTCGGAAATGCGCAAAACAAAGAGTTAGAGCATTTCCAGGAAAAGTGGAGCCCGGTTTTCCGTCCGGAAATGTGCCAGAACAAAGCGTTGGAGCGTTTTCGCGATTCAGGGAAAAGCGAAAGCGCTCTAAGATGTGAGGAGCACCGGCAGTTCATGGCCGATATGACCCAGTCCAATTCCACAACGTCGCAAAAGACGGAAAAAACAGGCTCGATAACGCGCTTCATCAACGCCACCGAGCTGGATACCAGGCTGCTCGGCATGGTCGGCGCGCTTCTTCTGATCTGGATCGGATTTCATATCCTGTCCGGCGGGCTGTTCCTGACGCCGCGAAACCTCTGGAACCTCTCCGTGCAGACCGCGTCCGTGGCCGTCATGGCGACCGGCATGGTGCTCGTCATCGTCACCCGCAACATCGACCTTTCGGTCGGGTCGATCCTCGGTTTTTCCGGCATGATCATGGGTGTCATGCAGGCCGAAATCCTGCCGCAGATCCTCGGCTTCGAACATTGGGCCACATGGATCGTCACACTTATGGTCGGCATTTTCGTTGGCGGCGCCATCGGCATGTTGCAGGGCTCCATCATCGCCTTCCTGAACGTGCCGTCCTTCATCGTCACGCTCGGCGGTCTGCTCGTCTGGCGCGGCGGCACCTGGTTCATCACCAGCGGCCGCACCGTGGCGCCGATGGATTCCACCTTCCGCCTGATGGGCGGCGGCACCAGCGGTTCGATTGGTGCGACATGGAGCTGGATCGCCGCCGTCGTCGCCTGCGTCGCCATCATTGCGGCCATCCTGAATTCCCGCCATCAGCGCCGCCGTTTCGGCTTTCCGTTGCGGCCCGTCTGGGCGGAATATTTTCTGGCCGCGCTCGGCTGCCTTGTCGTCATCGGTTTCGTGGCGGTGGTCAACAGCTATCCATGGCCGGTCAACATCGCCCGCAACTATGCCGATGCCAATGGCATCGCCTGGCCTGAAGGCGGTCTGTTCATTTCGCATGGCATCGCCATTCCGGTGCTGATGGCGCTCGCCGTGGGTGCGGTCATGACCTTCATCGCCACACGGCTGCGCTTCGGACGTTATGTCTTCGCCATCGGTGGCAATCCGGAAGCGGCCGAACTCGCCGGCATCAAGACCCGCTGGGTGACGGTGAAAATCTTCACGCTGATGGGCGTTCTGTGCGCCATCGCGGCGGCCATCTCGACCGCCCGCCTCAATGCCGCCACCAATGCCCAGGGCGAGCTGGACGAGCTTTACACCATCGCGGCGGCCGTCATCGGCGGCACCTCGCTTGCCGGTGGTGTCGGAACCATAGCGGGCGCGATGCTCGGCGCGCTCGTCATGCAGTCGCTGCAATCCGGCATGGTGCTGGTGGGCATCGATACGCCCTTCCAGCGCATCGTCGTCGGTGTGGTTCTGGTCGTCGCCGTCTGGCTCGACACCATCTACCGCGCCCGCGCCAAGTAAGAACCGAGGAGAACTCCTATGACGGACCAAGTCACGCCCCTCGTGGAAATGCGCAATATTTCCATTTCCTTTGGCGGTATCCATGCGGTGGAAAACGCCTCTGTCGATCTTTTCCCCGGTGAGGTGGTCGCCCTTCTCGGCCACAACGGCGCGGGCAAATCGACCCTTATCAAAATCCTCTCCGGCGCCTATCGGCGCGATGGCGGCGATATTCTCATCAACGGCGAGGATGCGGATATCCGCAATCCGCGCGACGCCAAGAAATACGGCATCGAAACCATCTACCAGACGCTGGCCGTGGCCGACAATGTCGATGCGGCCGCCAATCTTTATCTCGGCCGCGAGCTGAAGACGAAATGGGGCACGCTTGACGATGTCGCCATGGAAGCCTCGGCCCGCGAGGTCATGGGGCGTCTCAACCCCAATTTCCGGCGGTTCAAGGAACCGGTGAAGGCGCTTTCGGGCGGCCAGCGGCAATCCGTCGCCATCGCCCGCGCCATTCTGTTCGATGCCCGCATCCTCATCATGGACGAGCCGACGGCAGCACTCGGACCGCAGGAAACGGCGCAGGTGGGCGATCTCGTCAAGGAGCTGAAACGGCAGGGCATCGGCATCTTCCTCATCAGCCACGATATTCACGACGTCTTCGATCTGGCCGACCGGGTCTTCGTGATGAAGAACGGCAAGGTGGTGGGCCATGCCCGCACGCAGGATGTCACCAAGGACGAGGTGCTTGGCATGATCATTCTGGGCAAAGTGCCGGCCGGTGCGGTGCCGGGGCCGGGTGCGGTCGCGCTCTGAACTCAATGAAATAAAGATATAAAGATTTCTTTATGTCTATTGACATCGTGACGCCCGTGGTGAGAAATGCGGGTGTCATGGTTCTCCGGGCTTGTTTGTTCGATCCCGGAGCTAAGAGGGAATCCGGTGCGCCGACGATCGGCAAGACCGGAGCTGCCCCCGCAACTGTAAGCGGCGAGCCTTTGTCCAAAACGTCACTGGGGTAAACCCCGGGAAGACGGACAAAGGCGACGACCCGTAAGCCAGGAGACCTGCCAGGACAAAATAACGTCCACGGGCGGGGTGTCCCGGTGGTTGCTGCAATGGTCCGGCACAGGCCGGGCCTGCACGCGTCCGCTTTACCCATGCCCCCACAACCAAATGGGGTATGACAATGCCAAACAAGACAATTCCAGTCGCATCGCTCGGTTTTCCGAGGATCGGACGCCATCGCGAACTGAAGTTCGCGCTTGAAGGCTTCTGGTCCGGCAAGATTTCCGAGACGGAGCTGCGCGAAACCGCCACCCGGCTGCGCGCCGAAAACTGGGCGCTTCAGCGTGAGAAGGGGATCACCCACATCCCCTCCAACGATTTTTCCTTCTATGATCATGTCCTCGATACGGCCGTGATGGTGGGCGCCATTCCATCCCTCTACGGATGGACGGACGGAGAGGTTCCCCTGTCGACCTATTTCGCCACGGCGCGCGGCAGCCAAAGCGAAGGCCATGCAGGTTGCGACCATGCGCATGAAGGACATTCCCATCACGCACAGGGTGTTCCGGCGCTGGAAATGACCAAATGGTTCGACACCAACTATCACTACATGGTGCCGGAGGTTTCAGAGGATCAGCATTTCGTGCTCACCTCGCAAAAGCCGGTCGACCACTTCCTTGAGGCGAAGGCGCTCGGCATTCACACGCGCCCGGTCATTCTCGGCCCGGTCACGTTCCTGAAGCTTGCCAAGGCGCGCGAGGCAGCCTTCAAGCCTCTCGATCTGCTGGCAAGGTTGCTGCCCGTCTATGAAGAGCTGCTGCGACGCCTGCGCGCGGTCGGTGCGGACTGGGTGCAGATCGACGAGCCGGTCGCCGTGCTCGATCTTTCCAAGGGGGAGCGTCACGCGCTGGCTATAGCCTATCGGGCTTTGTCGAAGGCCGCGCCGGATCTGAAAATCCTGCTCGCCACCTATTTCGGTGGGCCTGAGGACAATCTCGAAGTCGTCGCATCGCTTCCGGTCACCGGCCTTCATATCGATCTGGTGCGAGCGCCCGATGCACTGGAGACGGCGTTGAAGGCGTTGCCGGAAAATCGCGTCCTGTCGCTGGGTGTCATCGACGGCCGCAACATCTGGCGCGCTGATCTCGCTGCAATCATTACCCGATTGGAACCGGTGATCGCGGCACGCGGTGCGGCGGCGTTTCAGATCGCGCCGTCCTGCTCGCTGCTGCATGTCCCGGTCGATCTCGAACTGGAAACCGGCCTCGATGCCGATCTCAAAAGCTGGCTTTCCTTCGCCACCCAGAAGCTCGGCGAACTTGCCACGCTCGGCAGGGCTCTCGGTGAGGGCAAGGCTGCTGTCGCGACGGAACTGGAGGCTGCCTCCAAGGCGGTTGCCGCGCGTGCATCCTCGCCGAAGGTAACGGACGTCGCCGTGCAGAAGCGTATTGCGACGATTGGCGAGGCCGACAGGAAGCGGGTGAGCCCGTTTGCCGAGCGGCAGAAAGTGCAATCGCAGGCCATTGCGCTGCCGCTTTTCCCGACGACGACCATCGGCTCCTTCCCGCAGACGACGGAGGTGCGCAAGGCCAGATCGGCACATTCCAAGGGCGCGCTGACGGATGCGCAATATGAAAAATTCCTGCAGAAGGAAACCGAAGCGACCATTCGCTGGCAGGAGGAAATCGGTCTCGACGTTCTCGTGCACGGCGAGTTCGAGCGCAATGACATGGTGCAATATTTCGGCGAACAGCTTTCCGGTTTCGCTTTCACCCAGCATGCATGGGTGCAGAGTTACGGCTCGCGTTATGTGCGCCCGCCCATCATTTTCGGCGATGTGTCGCGCCCAAAAGCGATGACGGTTCGCTGGTGGGAATATTCCCAGTCGCTCACCGACAAACCCGTCAAGGGCATGCTGACCGGGCCGGTGACGATCCTCAACTGGTCCTTCGTCCGCGACGATATCGCCAGAAGCCTGACATGCCGCCAGATCGCGCTCGCCATCCGCGATGAGGTCAATGATCTCGAAGCAGCCGGTGCGCAGATGATCCAGATCGATGAGGCAGCTCTTCGTGAAGGACTGCCGCTTCGGCACCGGGACTGGCAGGATTATCTCGGCTGGGCGGTGGAATGCTTCCGCATTTGCTCCAGCGGTGTGGGCGACCGCACACAGGTTCACACCCATATGTGCTATTCCGAATTCAACCAGATCATCGATGCCATTGCTGCCATGGACGCCGACGTGATCTCCATCGAGACCTCGCGTTCGAAGATGGAACTGCTGGATGCGTTTCGGACCTACAAATACCCGAACCAGATCGGTCCCGGCGTTTACGACATCCATTCGCCCCGTGTGCCGGCGGTTGGAGAAATGGTCGATCTTCTGGCGCTGGCGCGAGAGCGGCTTGACGACCGGCAGCTCTGGATCAATCCGGATTGCGGCCTGAAGACGCGTAAATGGGAAGAGGTCAGGCCGGCACTGGTCAACATGGTCGCCGCCGCTGCCGAGCTTCGCCGTGCGGTGCTCTGATATGAATGGAGGCCCGGCGAGAACCGGGCCTCCATCATGGCTTCCGCCGGGAAAATGTGGGGGAGGGCATATGAAAGCCTCTCCGGGAGGATGGAGCCAGCCGGACAGGCAGATGAACGTTTCCGGGCCTACGACTGGAGATCGGTGTGGAAACGCTCAATCCCGGCGGATTTACGCCGTTGCGAAAGCGCTCAATGCAGATCGGCCTGAGCGAAGGCGCCGACATTCAGCTCTGCGCTTACCGGCGGCAGACCCTGCTGATTGATGTCCTGGGCCAGCGACAACAATGCCATTTCCAGGAAATAGGTCGACATGCCCAGTTCCAGAGATTTCGAGCGCTGGCAAAGATAGGAAACCATCCGCCCGAGCGCCAGAATCTCGTCTGCATTGTCCTGTTCAAGTATAGCTGTGGTAGACGCCGCCATGATTCCCTCTCGACAGTCGACAGTATGAAAACGCGATAATGTTGCGTTGTTCATTTTCGACCACATCGAGCGTCACGCGAGCGTCACACCTGCGTCAATCGTCGTTTTTGTCCGCCGGCGCGGCGGCATTTTCCGCCGCTTCAGTGGCGGCGAGCGATGTCACGAGAGCGACGATGCTTCTGCGCACAGCGGCGCTCTTGATGCGCGAAAAGGCCTGGTTGAGCGAAAAGCCTTCATTCGAGGCCACGAAGGTCTGCATGGCATTGATCGTGCCAAGGGCCGGATTGGCCGGGTCGCCATCGGGCGTGGCATTGGCGAACAGGGAGCTGACCTCAACGCCGAGAATCGACGCAATGGCCTGCAGACGGGACGCGCCGACACGATTGGCGCCCTTTTCATACTTCTGGACCTGCTGGAAGGTGATGCCCAATCGCCCGGCCAGCGCACTCTGGCTCATGCCGAGCGACTTGCGGCGCATTCTGATTTGTGCGCCGACATGGACGTCGATCGGGCTGGGTAGTTTGGCGTGCATTACAAATTCCTCCGGTTGAGGTTCTTAAATCCGATGATTATCAATTAATATTGTTGAAGGTATACATTCAACACAATTTCCACGGGTATTATGACGCTTTATTGACGAAATTGCACGATTTTTCGTTCATAATCGCGTGTATGGGCCGCGATTTATTATTTTTGTTGCACAACGCAACGCACCGTTGCGGCTGGAAAGATGGCTCCATCCGGCCACGCCGATGGTCCGAAAGCCGATTCTGTCCCAAATTTCTCGGTTCATTGCATCGAATTCCTCAAGCGACTCGGTATCGCCGAAATGCGGAATCCAGACGAATGGCCGTTTCTGACCGGAACGTATGACATTTTCAAGAATGACATTGTTGTAAAGTCTGGGCAGGCATTTGTTGGTGTCGATGGCCGGCGAAAGCGGGATGGGATTTCGTTCTATCGCAAAGCCCTGCCGAGCGAGCCAAAGTGCCGAGGCGTCCAGTTTTCTTTTCAGCTCGGTCGTGGCGCGGGCATTGCATCCGCCATGCGCGACAGGGTCGGCAACGAGCAATAGCGGCCGGCCGCTGCTTCTCAGACCGGTGACGGAAACGAACTGGTCAACGTGGAAGCCGCATTGGTGCATTTTTTTGCCGGCAATCTCCGCTCCGCAAGTTTCCATCGCGGAAAAATCGGAGGAGACCGGGATTTTGCCGAAATCTTCCGGCCGATATCCGAAACTGAAGATGTTTCTGCCGTCGAGAGCCTGAATTTTTTGCCACCGCTGCGAAGGGATGGCCGCATTCCTTCCGATCCCCCTGTCATCCTGCAGGCTGGAATGGCCCACCAGCCGAAAATCCGGGCCGACAAGCTGGTTGCCCCCCGCCAAGGCGACATCCGAATGCGTGGTTGCCGCTCCCAGATATTCGGCCAGGCTGACACCGATGGCCTTCTCCGCCACCAGGACGAATTCCGCCGCAGCATCAACCGCACGCACATGGAGTATGTCCTGTATCCATGGATGCGAAATGCCGTCGTTTCCGGCAAGGGGTATCAGCTCGGTGCCGCAGGGGGTTAGCAGGCTGCCGAGCCAGTCTCGTGCTGACCCGAGACGGGCTCGATCGGTCACGATAACGGCGGTGATATCTGCAGGCAGGGCCGAGAGCAGGTTTCCAATTGGAACGAGCGGTGAAACAGTGTCAGCGGCCCTGTTTTCCGCAAAAAAAGAGGCGGGTAGTGCGAGCGCAATCGTGCGGATCAGCCCGCCGCAATCGGGCATCAGAGCCAGGGGCTGGATGGCGCTCAAGACGTTTTGTCCCCTGCCGCCCGCCTTGCCGCCAATTGCTGGAAAAACATCGTATTCTGGAGTTTCCATGATGGCGGCGGTGGGGATGGCAACGTTTCGCCGGCGAGCGTTGCCAGAAGCCTGGCCGCATCGTTTCTTTTGGCGGAAACAGCATTGGCCCCGAGCAGATTCGCTGTCGCGGAACCGAGGCCCGCTTCCGCGGCGATGGTGCGCCATGTCCTGCGGGTAAAATGCAGATTGTTTGCTGCGCGGGTGAGTGCGTCATATTCCTCTGGAGCGACCGTATCGCGGCAGGCGGCAAGCGTCGCCTCGGCATCGACCAGCGCGACTGTCAGCGGGCGGTAATCGAGCGCGCCGGGTGCATGGCTCACCGCCACATCGGCATCGGAAAAACGCCGCCCGTCGCGATAGGCTTCGAAAATCTCGCCGATGCCGATCATGCCGAAGGGTGCGCATTCCGCCGCCCTGAGCGCCCCCATGCTGGCGGCGCCGAAAACGGTAACGCCGCTCGCCAGTGCAAACAGGATTTCCTTGTGCCAGACGGCGGCGCAATCGCCGTAAAGCCCGTCGATCAGCCCGATTGTCCCGACGCCTTGCCGAACCGCATCGAAAATATCGCCGCAGGCGGCCGGACCGCGAAGATCGAGACCGGATATATGCTCGGCTGCGATGCCGTGGATGGACGGCCCTGCAAAAACCACCGGCTTCATCCGAGGCCTCCGACGGTCAGCAGGTGATCGAGAGTGCGTTGCGAGATGTGTTGCAGGCCGCCGCCGGCCGGAGCAAGGCCGCTTGCCAGAACCCGCACCACATGCAGGCCGGATACCTCCGTTTCCAGCGGAAAGACATAGATATCCTCGATACCGCCGGCGAACAGGTGCGTCGCAAGCTGACGCCATGGCGGCGAAGACGTGGCGTCATGTATAAAATCGAGATTGGCCGGCACCCTTTCCATCGGCTGCACGCCGGGGGCCGAAGACCCGGCCGCAACCATATCCCGCTGGTAGCGGAGAGGAGAAAGATCGTCCCTCGCACCGCTGATATCGGTTAATCGCGACTGGATCGCCTCCAGCAAGGCTGCAATCGCAGCGCCATGGATATCAGGCCGGCAGGCGGCGCCCGCGGCGCTGCGGGTGGCTGGCCCGTCCTGCGCCTGCAGCGACCGGGGCAGGCTCGCCATCGCCACAGGCACGCCAAGCCCATTCGTCATGTCGAAGAAGGACGGCGGCAGGCCGATATCCGACAGGTGTCGAACAAGACCGTCGAAGGAAGGATCGACGCCCGCCGGAATGAGGATCGGTCGCGGTGCGATGGCGCGCGTCTCGAAAGTGTCGACGAGAAAGCAGGCATCGTTTTCAATGAGTTCGAGCAGGGCATGGAGGACCGCATGGTCATGGTCGAACCCCGCCGCGAGCCCTTGGGAACTCATGCGGAAGGCCTGCCGGTCCCATGGGAAATCCACCCGGAAATCCATGCCGACAAGTTCGTAAGGCGCAAAAACCTCCCCCTGCCGGCGAATGGATGTGCCCTTCACCCAGGCACGTTCTTTTCGCGGATCGAGCGCGTCCGGATCGACCCTGCCGACGGTTTCGAAGGGAATGAGAGGAACACCTTTGTCCCGCATCTCCTGAACGGAGCTGAAGGCGGCGATATGTTTGCGGGTTTCTTCGGCAACCGCGCCTTCGATCGCCTCCATGATCGCCGATAGCCGGGCCTGTTCCGCGACAAGCCCCTTGCCCTGCGAGACCGACAGCCCGCGCGAATTGGGCCGGGCCGCGAACCAGACGGGAATGCCGATAATGTCGAGGCCGGTCACGTCGCCGACACGGGTAATCCCGAACCGCCGAAGCAGTCCGGGATCGAAGAACGAAGCGTCGACATGCCTTGAAGCCGCTGTCGCTGATATGGGAGCATCGGCGCCGGTCAAGGCTGCGAGACCGCGATCAGGGCGCCGTGTTGCTGTCGTCGGCAAGGATGGCGTCGAACAGCTCGCCGGTGACGGAGCCGGCCGGGCCGACAGCCTTCAGGGCCGCTTCGATCGGCGCCTGTACCATGCGGTTGAAATCCCAGCCGGCGTCGTTCACTTCGCCGATGAAGGCGAAATCGGCTTCGGAAACCACCGCGCCGCCGGAGACGAGGGCTTCGATGCCCTGGATCTGAACCTGGTCCAGTTCCGCTTCCGGCTGGCCGTTCTGGCGAACGAGCATGGACTTTGCGGCGGCTGCCACGCGGGCATAACCATCCACGCCGGGATGGCTGGCTTCATAGGCGGCAATCGTCTCATGCGACACGGACGCAACCCTGAGCGGCGCCGTGCGAATGAAGAGAACGCCGAAACCCTTTTTTCCGACAATGAAGAAATGCGAGGACATAGTATCTCCTATTTGATCCCAGCTAATCGAAGTGCGTGATAGAATTTTTCATTCGCTATCGGGTCTCGGTCTGGAGACAGGCTGCTGATCTCCCTCGCCGTCATACCCGGATAGTTTTCCTGAAGCCTGTTGCCGGATTCCCGAGCGGAGGCCAGATCGCCATGCAGCGCGTGGCTTGCGGTGAGGACGCGCAGCGCAGGCTCGTCATTCTCCATCCGCCCGCACAGTTCCACCGCCGTGCCGTAATCCTCGCGCTTGAAAGCGATGCTGGCGCCGGCCCACCAGTAGATGTCGGGCGCCAGCGGATTGAGGTCGATGGCTTGCTGAAACTTCTCCCAGGCGATTTCCGCATCGCCGAAATGAGCGAGCGCATCGGCATGCTGGAGCAGGAGGTCGGCCGAGTTGGGCGCCAGCGCCTCCGCCTCGAAGAATTTTTCGGCGGAGATGTCGAAGTCCCGCTGGTAGAGCGCCACCACCGCGCACATCCAGTGGCCCACACCAAGGGCGGGGTCGATCTCGACGGAAGAATCGGCCTCCGCCTTGGCGCGGTGCAGGAGATGGGGGTCGTTGCCGCCCAGCATCAGCCATTCCAGTTGCAGGCTCTGTGCCACGCGGGCGCGGGCAACCGCCATGCTGTGGTCGAGATCGACGGCCTTGCGGAACATCGAACGGGCTCTTCTGAGAAGCGGCAGATCGCATTTGCCGCGCAGAAGCTGCTGGCCTTCCAGCAATTGCCGGTAGGCCTCGCCGCTGTGGTTGCGGTCGGGCTCCACCTGAAGCCGTTCGATTTCGCGGGCAAGCGCCGCCGCCACCTGTTTGGAGAGCAGCCGGAAGGCGGCGTGGATATGCCGTTCGGTCAGGACCGCTTCCAGTGACCAGACGATTTCACCGCTCGCATCCTCGATCAGCGCAACCGACATGCGGGTTTCGTCGAACACGGTCGAAATGATGCGGTAATCCGCCCGCAGCATGGCGTAGCCGTCATCGGCCCGGTCATGCGCCAGCGCAAAGGTGCTGTGCGGCGAAAGGACGGTGAAGGTTCGGTATCGAACAAGGCTGTTGGCGACATCCTCAACGAAGGCATGCATGACCGGCGAGACCGGCTGCCCGTCGACCCGTGCCGGGCGGACGAATGCGACACGCGGTTTTGCCATTGATTTGCGGCGACTGCCTTCTTCGGGCTCGGCGGGGGCCGTTATCGTGGCGGCCAGACTTTGTATTCTCCGCCTCAGCGCCACGGTTTCCGCTTCCGGCGAACGACCCTCCTGACGAAGCTGCTCCATCAGAAGCTGGTACATGCCCTCGCAGGCGCTGATATTTCCGATCCGCGCATAGGCCGCCATGGCGGCGCGGTAGGTTTCTTCGCGCTCCGGTTCGATCTTGCAGGCGCATTCGGCAAGTCTGGCGATGTCGTTCGAGCTGGCGCGGCCGAACCGCGTCAATTCCTCCAGAAGCTGGGTGTAGCTCGAAAAGAACAGGTCCCTGAGACGGCGGCGCTCCGAAAGCAGCCAGAGATAAAGATGGTCCTGCCCGGCCTCCAGCCCCTCCAGCAACTCGCCGCCGAATTCGAGCAGCGCATTGAGCCGCCGCATCGGGTCTTCGGCTCTTGCGCCGGCAAGGAAGATGGCAAGGTCGGTGCGCTGCGCCAGCTTGCCGGCCTTCAGGTCGTTTCCTTCGGTCAGAAGGATGGCATCGTCCTCATTGGGCAGTTTCTGCAGGCGGAGAATGAGCTGCCGCAAATTGCCGAGAGCCCTTTTCTGCTCGACATTTTCCCACAAAAGCGATGCGGCATGCTGGCGGGAAAGGGACTGGTTCGGCGCAAGGATGAGGGCGGCGGTAAGGGCGAAGCCCTTGGACGGAAAAAATGCCTCCCGCACCGCGTCACAGCGCGGGGTGCCAAAAAGCCGGATCGGTATCAGTTCAGCGTTCCCAGCCACTTTCGTCCCCTCATGAACCATCATCTAACAACGTGTCCGGGAAATTGAAAGTCATCATAGCGTTCCATTTGACGCTGGTGTGACGCGGCCTGCCTATTGTCGCAGACAGAAGCATGAATGACGGGTGGAAAACAGCGGACATGCGACGGGCAGGCATCGGGAATTTTCGACAGTGATAGCGTTTAACGGAAGCTACATGGCCTTCGAGCCGCGTATCGAGCCTTACCAGCGTGCCGACGATGTCGGATATGCGGTCAGTGAATTCATGTGGTTCAAGGGCCGTCCGTTCTATCCGGTCTCGGCGCTGGTCCATGCGAAGGTCGCGCATGCCAGGCTGTCGGCGGAAAAGGGCGACGACGAGGACGAGGATAATCTCGATATTCTCTTTCGTATGCCGCTGGTGGCGGGCGGGCACTTTTTCGAGATCGTGCTGCGTTCGAATGAAGGGACGTCCTACGGCGGCTGGGTGTGGGGAGAAGAACTGGAAATCCTGAATGAATTCGTCAACGGCTATCGCGTTCTGGCGGGGAAGTTCGACGACAGGCTCATCCGGTTCGAATATTCCAGGCGGTTTCAGCGTTACCGGACGATCGAGCCGCTGCCGGTGGAAAAATCCGTCTTCCTGATCCAGCGGGAGGCAAAACCCTATGCGGGCAGGCGTGGTCTACCGGGAGTTCCGGTGGCCTGATCGCGGGGGGGGGCGCCCTTTGGGACAACGGGCGGAAGGCATGGATGCGCGTATTGCGGCATGTCCGGTAAAGCGCGGCTCTATCGGAAGTCACCCGGGAATATTTTTATTTTTATTGTGTGGAACATTATGATGCCCAATAGAGGTAAAGTGCGTAACAGGGGGATGTCATCGCAGCTTGTGGCGGTGAATTGCGCTTCCGGCGACGATACGCTTTCCGATGCGGAGAGCGTCGAGGACGAACCGCGCCCGCTTCTGCGCAGCGACAGGCTCTACGTTGTCAGCGAGCCCGTTTCCCAGACATTGCCCGCATCCGCCATCGGCGACGATCGAGCTGGAAAAGAGGCGCCGGGCAGGACCGAAATCCGAAACAGGGTTGTCGATGCCGATATCAGGGCCGCAAAATGGGCCTGGGCGATATTGGCCATCGCGCATTGTTGGCTGATTTATTTCATGGTTCACAATCTCGGTTAGCACCTCCCGCCGGAAGACATCCGGTTTCAACCCGCTGGCGCGCAAGCCCATCGCCGCAATTTGCGGCCATTTCGCCGTTTGAGCGGACCCGAGTGTCCGCAACTTGACATTCCGACAGCCTCCCACGCACTTCTTCATGCCGTCGCCTGTCCAGCCACGAAGGCCCGCTCTCCCTGCTGTTTGCCTGCGGAAATGTCATAAAGCTGTAAATGAAGAAACTTAATTGAGTGATCGGTTTCAACGGAAACGGACCACCATGTCCCGGTCGCTTTTTACCGACACGGCGGCGGCCTCGGACTTTCTTACGACATCGCATCGCCCGGGATAGGCGACGTCAATATCGACCGCCCGGACCTGTTTGAAGTGGCGTCGCATGTGCGGCGCCCGAACTCCCATGACCTTTCTAGCCCTGGAGATGACGAAGTGAGCAATCTTATAGGTACCGGCTTCAACGCCGGCTCGGATGATGGCGAACTGGCCACCCTCGAAAGCGATCTGCGCGCGCTTGCCGAAATTGGCTGCGATACCGTGGAAATCGCCGCAACAAGCCTCGACATGATCGCCGGCGGCCGGATCATCGAAGAGCGCGCCGACCGTTTCGTGTCGCTCGCAAAGCAGTTCGACTTCCGCTACACCGTGCACGGTCTCGTCTCTTCGAATTTCATGGATCCGGTGACATGCCGTTACCAGATCGATGCTGCCAAGGCGCTTGCCGTTCTATGCGACCGTATCGGCGCGGGCATTCTCGTCCAGCATAGCGGCGCGCTGCGTGCCGACCAGATCGCCGAACGGGCCGATGCCGACAGCCGCGAGCGGGAAGCGCTTTTCGAACTGGCGGAATTCTGCAGGCCCTATGGCGTGCGCATCGCCCTTGAGAATATCTTCTCCACCGAACCCGGCCAATATCGCCAGACGCCGGCCGGAGTGGCAGCGACCGTGAAAGCTGTCGGTCACGACAATCTCGTTGCGCTGATCGACTTCAGCCATGCCTATCTCGAATCCACCTATCGTGGTCTCGATTTCCGCGATGAGCTTCGCGCCATGGCGCCGGTTGCCGGCCATCTGCATGTGCACGATTCCTTCGGCCGCCCGCAGGGCTTCTATCAGCCCTATTTCCCGCAGGAAAACACAGCACTCGGCATCGGCGATCTGCACATGCCGCTCGGCTGGGGCGATATCGACTGGCAGGACATCTTCTCGGAACTTTCCTTCCTGCCCGATACCGTGCTGATGATGGAAATCGGCCGCCGTTATCGCGCCGAGCAGCCGGCAAGCCTCGAAACGGCGCGGCACCTGATCTCGCTAAATAGCGCCCGCACCCAGCTCGCGGCCGAGTGATTCGCCTGAACGAGGCGTAAGCCGAGAGGCTGATGTTTGAAACACCGGCAGTCCCGATGCGACTGCCGGTGTTTTAATTCATGCGGCCCAGTCGGAGAGCGAATAGGCCCTGATATAATCGATCATCATCTGCGAGCCGTCGCTGAAATCAGCGTCCGATGGCGTTCCTGCCGTGCCGCCAACGGCAAGGTTGACGACCATATACATGGGGTCATGCATATCGTCAGGCGTATCCGTCTGCGCCACAGCGACATCGTCGAAATACCAGGTTATGTGCTCGGCATCCCACAACAGGCCGTAAGTGTGAAATCCTTCGGTGCTCGGCACGCTGACATTGTTGATGACCGAGGTCTGTTCACCGGTGGCGTTGGAATGGGCGGACATGATGAGCGTATTGGGGTTCTGACCGCGCATTTCGATGACATCGAGTTCCGGCGGCCAGGAGCCGTCTTCGGGCAGGAGCCAGAAGGCAGGCCAGGCGCCCCGGTCGGTCGGCATATCGGCGCGGATTTCGAAATAGCCATAGGTCTGGCTGAAGGAGGAATAGGTGTTCAGCATCCCCGAGGTATAATCATACCCCTCGACCTCGTCGGCAATCGACTGCGGGGTTTCCTCGGCGGTAATGGTCAGGACGCCGTTTTCGACGCTGAAAGGGTTGACCTCCGATGTGCCAGCATAGGCCGGGTTGATGTACCATTGCGCCTCGCCATTCGTCGTCAGCGAGCTTCCCTTTTCCGGCGCCCACCAATATTTGGCGTCCCAGGTGCCCTGATCGCCGCTGCGCAGCGAGAGCGTATCGAATTCATCGGCAAAGGTCTGGGTGAGGGACGATCGGTCGAGGCTGAGTTCGAACTGGTCGGCCTGAAGGTCGTCTATGGTCGTTCCAGCAAGAACGATGGCCTCGCCATTCGAAAAATTGAGCCACAGGTCGCTGCCTTGCTGCGTTGCGCTGCCGACAAGCTGATCGAAAGATGTGATGCCGTAGCCATTGAGCCGGATCGTGTCATTGGCGCTGAAATCCGTGATGAGATCGGTGCCGTTTCCGCTGGTGAAAACAAAGGTGTCGGCCCCGCCGCCGCCGATCAGCACGTCGTTGCCAGCCCCGCCATCGATCGTCTGGCTGCCCGACCCGCCGGTGATGATATTGTCGAGCGAATTGCCGAAGGCATAACGCCCGTCACCCGTTACCCGTAAATTCTCGAAATTGTCGGGCAGGGTGTAACTCATCCAGGTATCGATGGTGTCGATACCTTCCCCGGCATTTTCGGCGGCGCGATTGATGCTCGAATAGAGATAATAAATATCGTCGCCCGTACCGCCCGCCATGGTCACGTTGACGGAACTGTCGCCCCACATGGAATCATTGCCTGCGGTGCCGGTGAGCAGCGGGCCGGAACCCGTGGCGGAGAAAAATCCCGTGGAACTGCCGCTGTAATAGAGTGTGTCTCCAAGCGCATTCACTACTGTCCGGGCCATGAACCGTCTCCTGTCCGTTAGCGTTGGTGTCTCACTCCTCCTGCTGCACACTCTAACAGGGCAAAAAGCCTCCTGTTAGGCCGAAATATGAGGGGTATGTTCCGTTGCGGTTGCATTCAGCTGTTGAACGGGCGCGTTGTCATGACCCGCTTCCGCCTGTTACATATTCGTTTTTGAACCGGCGCAGCGCGGTCTTGCGGTGCCCCTGCGCGCGATGGCAGAATTGGGGCGGATCGCAGATATGTCGCGGGGCATCTCGGGAATGGAGTGTCAGGATTGAGCGTAGCCTTTACCAAGGAAGACAGTGCGGAAACCGCAGCCGAAACCGTTCTGCCGGATCGGGTAATCTCGCCTCATCCCAATCTGGTAACGCAGTCCGGGCTGAAGGCGCTGGAAGAGCAGTTGCGGCTGGCGCGCGAAGCCTGTGAGGCGGCCAATGCCATTGAAGACATCAATGAAAGACGGCGCATTTCCGCCAGCCCGCTACGCGATTTGCGATATTTCTCCGAGCGGGTCCGCACCGCGCAATTGATGCCTGATCCGCCAGCGGATGGCGTCGTCGCTTTCGGCAGCCTGGTGACGTTCAGCCGCGATGACGGGCGAACGCAACGGTTCCGGATCGTCGGCGAAGATGAAGCCGATCCCGCTGCGGGAACGATGTCCTATGTTTCCCCGGTTGCAAGGGTGCTGATGGGAAAAGCGGCCGGCGATCTCGTCAGTTTGGGCGGGAGGGAGATCGAGATCGTCGACGTCGCCTGAAGCGTTCGGTCAGAACACAGGTGGACTTAGACCCGGCCTGTTTCCGATGAGGCTTCCTTCTTCCTGGTTGCGCGCATTGTCTGCCGTGCCCAGCATCCGCATCATCGTGTTTTTCAGGAAAAGCCTGAAGTCCAGATCAATGGCGGCATAGGCAAGCGCAAGTCCCACATGGGCCATGAAGACGGGGTTGAAATTCAGCTCTTCAAATTGATAGCCGATAATGACGCCGATTGCCGAATAGGCGAAAAAGCCGATTTTGCGTTTCCGGAAAATTGCATAAAAAAGCGCGAAGGCGCTCATGATGCAAAATCCCAACCCGGACGCATAGGCGGTGGCCATAAAACCATTATGTGGCGTCCCGATCCTCGATATCTGCGCAAGCTCTTCGTATCGTGCGGTAAATCCTATGCCCAAGGGATGCTGGAACATGACCTGAAAACCGCCGGTGATCGTCTCCCACCGCTCATGCAAGTTGTTGCTGCTATTGCTGTCCTCGAGAAAACGTTTCGAAAAGGCCTGTTCCGCAAAATCGAAAGCGCCGAGCGGCAAAACGGCGGCGATGACGAGGGCGCTCAAGGCAAAACCGAAATAGGTGCTGAGCAGCATTTTGATCGAAAAATTCCGGACGTAGAAATAGAGCCCGATGGCGAGGACGGCAAACACCCCCGACCGGTTAAGCGTAAGGGTAAAGCTGGCAAGATATGCGAGCAGAAACACGGCAAACAGCGCGGGGCGCCTGTGGCGTTCGGCGACATGGGCTGCCGCCGCTCCGGCCAGCGCGAAGGCCGGTCCAGCCGTGTTGCCGACGGGCCAGATGCCGCCTGCCTTTTCGACGCGTAAAAGCAGCGGGGTTATCTCACCTTTCGCCGCAAGCTCCAGCACGCCCGCCTCATCGAACATGAAGGACAATCCGAGGGAGGCGAGCTGGTCATGGATGACGATGTCCAGGAAAAGCAGGATCGTCACCGCTATGAAGCCCGCAAATATGCCCCAGCAGAACAGTTCGAGCAGGTTTTCCTTGAACAGCAGATAGGCAAAGAACAGAAAATAGACCGCATAAAAATAGGTCATCGCCGTTGTATAAAATTCGCCATCGCCGCGCGCGTCGGCAAAGAGCGTCGTGAGGATAAACAGCACCGTCAGCGGGAGAAGATAAAACAGGATGATCGACGGCGTCAGGCAGCGAATGTAAAGCAGCGCGATGACGGGCAGCGTCATCAGCACCAGCATGTCGGTAATATTGAGGAAACGCAGGCCAATATTGCTGGTCGCCACATTGCATTGAATGAAGAAACCAATGGCGAAAACGAATATCGCGAGAAAGATGCCGGGAATATTGATTATTTTTGAAGGGTAAAGCGGCATTGCCAAAACAAAACCCGGTATAGCGGGCTGGCGCAATGCCGCATGATTTGCTGGTCTTTTCATCCGCGGTTTCTATCTTTTGTGGGCGGATTTCGACTGTCCACAGGACAGCGCTACCGCGCGGCAATCAATATAATATGGCGACCACTATTGGGCTCGATGATGTCGCCGCGCAAGATATTTTATCGTTTCGTCACGAGATCAGATTGCCTCTCGGTAAATCCCCTTCGACGGCGATGACGCGCTGAATGTGAACCGGTTCATTCGAGGTGGGCGCGCTGGTCCCGAATGCCGGAAGGATTCGCAGATAGAAATTATACCCCGCCGGGTTGATATCGGGGTCTATGGCGACCCCGTTGGCTATCGCCCACATCCAACCGCTATTGCCGGCGATGTTGGCACCTCCGAATTGCAGGGCGGAACAAGCGATTGTCCGGACTGAGCCGCCGCTTTTCGTAACCAGCGTTATGTAGGGCAGACGCTGCTTCTCGTTGTTCTTGTAAAGCACAGCGAAAGAAACGGTCCTGCCTATCATCGCTATGGCTTCCGCATTGCGGAAATTGCGCGTAAGCCCGGCGATCTGGCTGCCATTTGGAGAGAGGGCGAGGCTGCTTGCGAAGGACGGGGAGAAGATGATGTCGGTGGCTTTGGTGGCGGAGCCTGGTGAAGTCATTCCCCAGCCCGTCGGAACGGAACCAGTCCAATCGGAGAAATCGCCATTGCCGATGAGATTGGCGGCAGGCAGCTTTGGCCAGCAAGGTGTCTGGAAGTTGTTATCGCCTGCCGATCCTAGATAGGAATCGAACAGGGTCCGGGCAATCAGCCGGGAGCCCGCATCGTTCGGGTGAACATTGTCCCGATAAAGCGCGGCGTCCTTGCCCTTCGCCAGAAATGCAGCATGCGTATCCACCAGCGTGAGGTTCGGATGGGATCGGGCCAGGTCGAGGATCGCCTGATAGACCTTGTCGTAACCCGTCCCATCCCGCCACGGGTTCTGGGTGGTGATGAGTTGTGGAGCATTTGGCCACTGCCATTCGGTCATTCCCAGCGGTCCGAGCAGGGTGGATCGTCCGGAGCTCAAAATGCCGCCGGGCGCTTCGAAGGTCTGCATATTGTGGCCATGATGCATGATGCAGAGATCGGGGCGGGTAATCTTCAGCGCTGCTGCGCGCTGTTCCGCAAGCATGTAACCCGCCATACCGCCGGGCAACGTCGCAAGATAGAGCGTCAGCGTCGCCCCCTTGCCGGCACGCAGCGTGACTGGGGCGGCATAGGTTTTTGGCCCGGTGGCGGCGCTCGTCTCCCATTCCGCCCAACGGTATAACACAACAGTCGTATCGTGAAGATCGCCGAGCATCATCGCAAATTGCTGAAATGGTCCGGCTTCGGCATGGGCGGTGCTGTCGCCGTTCACGAAGATCGTGGCATTCTGGCCGGCCGCCAGACGGGCCCGCAGGGGCGAGAACGCGGTCAGGGAAAAACCGATGCCACCCATGTTTCGGGGACGTATGCCGAGCGTCAAACCGATCATGCGGCCACCTCTTCCGTTCGCGCCGTATATATGCATATGTTGTGTTCGGGCGGTGTCATCGTTCGTTCTCCTGGTCTGGCTTCAGAATAATTCCGCCACGAGGACCGGGGAAAAAATGCCGGGAGCGAAACAGAAAACAGCGCATGAAAACGAGCGTCATGAATTTTTCTTTGATCTCGCTTGAAGCGTAAAAATAGAATACTATTCTAATTATTATTGTTATTGTTGAATTTTATTGCGAATAAAGGTTTTGATGCTGGTGTTTTTATCTAGCGATATGCGTTTCCACGCAGCTTTCAGGCAGGTCCGTTCTTTCCGCCGGCCTGCTCGTCATGCCCGCAATTATAGACAGATGCGTCGTGGGTCCTCTCATCCGGCAGGGGAGATGTCATGACATCCGCTCTTTTCGTCAGCCATACCGGAGAGAAGGGCGGCGCCGAACTTTTTCTGACGGACCTCGTCAAGGCGGGCCCACACTCCTGGCGTGCCTGTTTTCTCAGTGGCGGTGCGGCCGCAGACGATCTCGTTGATGCGGGGCGAGCTCCGATCATGCTGTCCGCTGGAGAAAAAATGCTGTCGATCCGCCGAAATGCGTCCTTCGGGACCCTGTTGCGCGGAGCGGCCGATGTGATGGCGGTTGCCTGGCAATTGAGCCGGGAGGCGAGGCGCTATGATGTGATCTGCGCCAACTCGCAAAAGGCGCTTTTCGTCTGTGCCTTGGCCGCGAAGCTCAGCCGTCGGCCGCTCGTCTGGATTTTACACGATATCGTCACCGATCCGGCTTTCAGCGCCACCAATCGCCGCGCCTCGCTGGCATTTGCGCGCCTTTTCGCCAGGTTGGTGGCTGTCAATTCCGAAGAGACGGGCCGGGCTTTCATCGAGGCCGGCGGCGAGGCTGATAAGGTTCGCATCGTTTACAATGGCTTCGACCCTGCGAAAGCAAGGGTTTACGAGCCTGGCGCCGCCGCGCGGCTGCGTGCGGAACTGGGCCTTGGTCCGCAACCGCTTGTCGGCCTTTTTGGCCGGCTGAGCGAATGGAAGGGACAGCATGTGTTTCTGGACGCGATTGCGGCGATGGAGGGCGTGCAGGCGGTCATCGTCGGCGGTGCGCTCTTCGGGCAGGAGGCCTATGAGGCGCGCATCCGCGAACAGGCGTCCCGTCTCGGTCTCGACGGTCGCGTCCGTTTCCTCGGTTTCCGCCCGGATGTGCCGGAACTGATGTCGGCGATGGATGTGGTTGCTCATACCTCGATTGTTGCCGAGCCCTTCGGCCGGGTGGTGGTGGAGGCCATGATGTGCGGGCGTCCGGTTGTCGCCACGCGCGGCGGCGGTGTTACCGAGATCATCCGTGACGGCGAAACCGGCCTTCTTGTGCCGCCGGGGGATGCATCGGCGCTGGCGGCGGCGATCGGCTGTGTCCTGTCGCAACCGGCTCTGGCGGAAAGGCTGGCGCAAAAGGGGCGGGAGGATGTGAGCCAGCGTTTCTCGCTGGAGGAAACCTGCCGCTCCGTTTCCGCGCTGCTGACGGAGGCGGCGTGAGGTTTCGCCCGGCGATCAACAGGAACAGGCAATGCCGGCAGGCGGAAGGGCCAGGATGCGCATTCTCGTAAACATGCCGAGCCAATATGGCGGCAAGGCCTCCGGTGTGGCCCGCGTGACCTTCAGCCTGCTGGAGCGGTTGCTGGAACAGACGGGTGACGATTATGTACTGCGTTCTCCCTGGACGCGGGCGCAACTGCCTGAAAACCTGCGCGACAGCCGGTTGCAGCTCATCGAGACTCCGCGGCCGCGCGTCATGGTTTTCGATGTGGTGCGTCAGGCTGCGATGCTGCCCGCGCTCTGCCGCCGGCACGGTATCGATGTGCTGTTTAATGCCGATCCTTTCGGAAGTCCCCTCGGCGGCAAACGGCGTCTCACCCTTGTTCATGATCTTTATTTCAAAACCATTCCCGAACAGATCGGCTGGCGGGCGACCCTGACGACCGATTTCATCTTCAAGCTGATGATGGCCGGTTCGGATCGGGTCATCTGCGTATCCGAAGCGACGCGGAAGGATCTTGGACGTTTCTATCCCGCCGCTGCCGATAAGAGCCTTACCATTCATTCCGACAGCACGCTGAATGTCGATCCCGGGGCTTTCGACACGGTGCCGCCTGTTCCCGGACGCTACATACTCGCGGTCGGAAACGCGACGTCCAATAAGAATTTCGCTCTCCTGGGCAAAGCCTTTGCCATACTCGGTAAAAAATGGCTGGATTTGCGCATCGTGCATGTTGGCCGCGACGAGGCGGAGGAAATCGCCGGCGCGCTGGATGATCCGGAATTGAAGGCCCGGCTGATCCGGCTTTCCGGCATAGATGACCGGCAACTGGCCGAACTTTACCGTCACGCAGCCTGCCTTTGCGTCCCCTCCACCTATGAAGGCTTCTGCCTGCCGGTGCTGGAAGCGCAGCAGCTGGGATGCCCGGTCGTCTGCTCCAATCGTTCGGCAACACCGGAGATTGCCGGCGAAGGCGCCCTGACTTTCGATCCAGCGGATGCTCAAAGCCTTCTCGACACGCTTGAGCGACTTTTGGACAATCCGGAACTGGCAGAAAATCTCCGCCAGGCGGGTTATGAAAACCGCAAATTATATTCGTGGCGGAAGGCGGCGGAGAGCTACGCGCGGCTTTTCAAGCAAGGAGCCGCAGCCTGAGGAGGGACGCTGTCGTCACGGTCATGCGGTCTTGCACACATCCGCATAGAGCTTTTCATAGGCCGCGACGACCCCTTCAGGCTCAACGCCTTGGCGAATTCTCTCCCGGGTTTCAGGTGTTTCCGCAAGCATGGCGGGATTGCGCATCGCCTCTGCCATGCGCGCGGCCAGTTCGGCGGCATTGCCCGGGGCGAACAGGCGTTCCGGCCTGTCCGCGCCGATCTGTTCGGCAACACCCGCAAGATTTGCGCCGATGACGGGTACGCCGCGCAGAATGGCTTCAGCGACGGTGCGGCCGAAGGCCTCCGGCCATAGGGGCGGTACGATGAGGCAATCTATGCCGGCGAAGAAACGATCGGCCTCCACATAGCCCGGAAATTCGACCGGCAGGCCGGCTGCCTTTTGCTGATAGGTCTCGATACCATCCGGCGCGCGGCCTGCCATGACAGCCCGCCAGCCCTGCGGTGGCAAAAGCCGCAACGCTTCTATCAGCAAGTCAGCCCCTTTCGCCGCTTCGATGCGGCCCAGATAGCCGAAAACCAGCGGCTCGCCGGGCGTGCGGGGAATGTGCGGTTCTGGCGAATCTGGCGGTGAGATGGCGTTCCAGATCGCCGTGCGGCGGTTTTCGGGAACATGGGTGAAAAAGCCGGCCCGCACATGGCGTTCGACGATATCGCGACCGACGCCGACGACAGCATCGACCGCGCATTGGCAACGCCGGTGGAGATAAGAAAAGGCACGGCATTTTTTGCTGCTGCCATCGCAGATATGCCCGTCATGAAACAGGGAGCCATTGGTGCACATGCTCGTGAAATCATGCAGCGAATGAACCAGCGGAACGCCGCGCCTGCGGATCATCGGCCAGATCAGCGGCGTCAGTTCCGATAGCGAATGGGTATTGACCACGTCCGGCCGGAAATCATCGATGACACGCGCAAGCCGGCGAACGAGGCGCGGATCCAGTTGCACGGCGATTTTGTAATATTTTCGCTTCCATTCCGGTTGTTGCCCCCAGTCGCCGATAAAGAACGGCGTGGTATGCCCGAGGCGATGAATGGTGAAACCATCGCGTTGTTGCGCTGTCTGCTCTTCACGCGAGATGGCGGCCACTGCGACCGTGTGCCCCTTATCGGCAAGTCCACGCGCAAGGTCTTCCACGAATATTTCCGCACCGCCCACCCGATCCGGAGAAAACAGCGAGGTTATCTGCAATATCCGCATGCTCAAATTCCTGCGCCTTTAAGATCACGAAACCTGTTTTGCATTCGTAAAATCCGTTATTGCAGACGAAGCGGCGTTTGTACTGTCTGGCCTGAATGGCCCGGCGCCGGCATTGCAGCGTCTTCCGGAAATTGTCTCCGCCGTTTGCGGCCTTCCCGCTCCATTCCGGGCGGGTTCAGGCAAAGCGTGACGACCGGGGCGAGGAAAACGGCATAGGCCATGGCAAAGCCCGGAATCTGCAACGAAAAATCAAGTGTCGAATGCAGCAGGACGAGCAGCAGCGCGGCAAGGCCGAGATGAGAGGCATAACGATAATTTCTGCGTTTCAGTGCCCCGCGAATGAAAATCACCAGTTGGATGAGCACAAAAAAAGCGAGGTAAAACGGGAAGGCCGCACCGAGTGTCAGTAGCCCTTCGGCGTAGACATTGTGGGCATGGGTGACGACGGCGTCCACCCCGCATCGCGCCACATGATAGGGAGCGTAGATTTCCGTAAAGCTTGCAAGGCCCGACCCTTGCGGCCAATTGTCGGCGATGGCGCGGGCGATGCCCGGCATGTAGCAGAAGCGCATATCGTCTTCCAAACGCGTTTCCATGCGAAGCGCCACCCGGTTGGCGAAAAGCGCGAAGAGGGCGATGGCGATTGCGATCAGGAGCGCGGCACGACGTCTTGTCCCGCGCTGCCTGCGCCGGCTGGAGGCCCCATTGCGGCCGGTTCTGGCGGGAGAGTTGAACACAATCAGCAGGATCAGGAGAATCAGCGCCGCGAGGCTTGAGCCGATCCCCGCACGGGATCCCGTCAACATCAACGCGATGAAACAAAAGCCCGCGAGGACGCCGAGAAAAGCGGCCCTGCGGATTAGTTGTTTCTGCTCCGCCGGCACGGTGAGGCGATTTGCCACGAGCGCCTTTACTCTCGCCCAATCCGGAGCGAGGAGGCTTTTGTGCAATAATGCGGCGAGCGTGAGAAGGATGAGACCGAAGAAGGTCGCGGCAGTATTGCGGTTGACAAAAAGGCCCGTGAGGCTGCCGAGATAGAAACGCTTCTGGATGAAGCCGAGAGCTTCGGGGAAAAGCACGAATTGCACGATGGAAAACAGCGCGAGCCAGCCACCGGCAATTGCGAACCATCGCAGCGTCTTTGCCGCACGCTCGTCGCTATCGAAAAGTACGAGGCCGGTCATGAAGGCGCCGAAGGGCAGGGCCGCGCTCATGAGGCCGAGCCGGTCATCCGCAGGTGTCAGTGAGATTGTGGCGGCTGGCGCAGTCTGCATGAACATGGCGGCGGTGGACCATGCCGGATTGGCGCGCGCGATGCCGGGCATGGAGGATGCCTGCAACAGCACCTGAACGATGAGCGCTCCCAATAAAAGGCAGGCTGCCGCGAATACCTTGCCCGCACCGGCCTTCGGAGGTCCGAACAGGAGGATTGCTGGCACCAGCAGGAGATAGATCCCGGCCGTGACGACGATGCGACTTTCGATTTCCGTTGCGCCCCTATTGAGAAGTGCCAGCAGAAATATTGCCCAGAATGCGACTATTGCGACCGGCCGGACATAGTCCCGAACCGCCGCCAGTGGGGGCTGCGAGGAGGAGAGCGGTTCTGATCGGGCTTCGGTGAGCGACATATCTTTGGGCTTTGTCGGAATTGTTTGTGGTGGCTATGCCGCGAATATCGACGAGGCTCAGCCGTTTCATCGTTTCAGATCATGACAGCGGCGCGGGGCGTTTTGTGTCTGCCGGCGGTGGCTTTGGGCAGACTTCCGCCAGCGTCCATCGCAGGATTTCTCCCTGCCTGCCGCAGACGACGGCCGTATCCGCCTCGCGGGCAGCCTCCGCCTCGGGCAAGGTGTTTTTCGGAAATTGCTGCCAAATCACGAAACGCCCACGGATCAGATTGGCATCGGCAGGCCCATAGAGCTGGGAGAAGTTCATCAGCACGGCGACTTCCATGGGCGAGGCGTTGCGCAGCGAGCGAACCATGGCAAGACGCAGCCAGACATCGCCATTTGCGGGGAAACAAAAGAGCGAATGACGAATAAAGGTCTCGGCAAAACCGAGACGCGCCGCGCCGGAATCGGATGCCGGATCGACGCCATTCGCATCGAGATCGGCCAGAACGAGCCTCAGTCCGGCTTTGACGATATCCGAACGGCAAATTTTTTCGGTAACGATGGGCTGAAGTTCAGGGACCGTTTCCGCAAGGAGATCAGGCGCGAGGCCATTATTGTCGTCGGCGATCCGCGCCAATGCGACAATATCGGAAAACCGCCGGCTTTGCGAAAAGGCCTGCGCCGCGACGGACAGGACAAAGATGGAAATGACGAGGACCGGTACGACCGCGAGGATTTTCCGCAGGCGCATCACGCCGTCACGCCTGGTCATGGTAATATCGTGTATAGCGCGAATGATAATATTCGCTCGAACCATAGGCGCGGTAAAGCTTCAGCTTTTCGGTGTCCACCTTGTTGAGGACGACGCCGAGACACTTCTTGCGGATATGAACCTCATTCTCCACCGTGTTCCGCACTGCCCTGCGGGCGGTTTTGCCCCATTCGGTGACGAAGATAAAACCGTCGATCCGCCCCGCCATGGCGCGGGCATCGACCACCGGCCCGAGCGGGGGCAGGTCGACGATGATATAGTCGAAAGCATTGCTCGCTTCGGCCAGCAGCTTGTGCATCTGCGCCGAGGTCAGCAGTTCGGAGGAGTGAGGGACACGCTGTTTGACCACCGTGGGCAGGAAAGCGAGTCGTGTCTTTTCGTCACGAAGCAGCACATCCTGCACGCTGCGGCCTTCCAACAATACTTCGAGCAGGCCCTCGCTCGCGTGACGCGCCATGGCGCGCGTGGCGCCGGGATTGCGAATATCGGCATCCAGCAACAGGACCCGCGCACCCTGCCCGGCAAGCAACTGCGCCAGGTTGATGGAAATCGTGGATTTCCCTTCACTCGGCAAGGCCGAGACGACACCGACAATCCGCGCTCCGCTTTTGGCGGGAATACCGAGATCGATGGCAAGCCTGGTGCTGCGCAGGGTTTCGGCGAAGGAGGAGAGCGGATGGTCGACCGCGTAGCGCGCGACGCTGGTGGGGCGCGTCAGGGCCGGATGGCCGCCTTCCTGATCTTCTATTACGGCCTTGTTCTGGATGAGCGGGGTATTGCCGAGGAACTCCAGCCCGAGAACGTCACGAACCTGTTCCCCGGTGCGGAAAAACCGGTCGCGGAATTCGCGGAACATGGCGATACCGCCACCCGCCGCGGCACCCATGATCATGAACAGGGCCAAAATGATGGGCTTGTTCGGCTTGCTCGGAATTCCAGGCGGCATCGCCTTGGAAATCACGCGCGCTTCCGTTACGGGGAAGGATTGCTGCTGCATCGCTTCCTGATATCGCTGCAGGAAGGTCTGGTACATGTTCTTGTAGGTTTCGGCCTCGCGCTGTAGTTCGCGCAGCTGAACCTGTGTCTCGCTGGCGGAGTTGCTGATGTCGGTCGCCTTGGCGACACTTTCGGCGAGCGATTTTTCCCTTGCTTCGGAGACTTCCAGATCGCTTTTGTAACTTTGCGCGATGCGGCTGATTTCCTGGAACATCAACCGTCGGTATTCCTGCATTTCATTGCGCAGACGCACCGCCTGAATGTGGTTGCTGCTGAGCCTGCTGGTAATTTCCGCCTCAGTCTTGGAGGCTTCGAGATATTTTTTGCGCAGATCGTTGGCGACCGAGCTGTCGAGAATATCGGTAACCACCGCATCGACATCGTCGGTGGCGAGAATATGTTCGATGCGTTGCACCCGCGCCCGCGCCCTGGCCGTTTCCGACTGCGCCAAAATCAGCGCGCTGTTGGATTCCGCCAGCTGCTGATCGGAGAGCAGGCCGTCATTGCCGGTCGAGATCAGATTATGTTCGGCGCGAAACTTCTGCACGGCCAGATCGGTTTCGAGCGCCCGCTGGCGCAACTCGGCAATACGGTCGGACAACCAGTCGCTGGCCCGCCGCGTCGCCTCGTATTTGGAATTCAGCTTGTCCACCAGATAGGCCGAGGCCACGGCATTGACGATCTGCGCGGCGAGAACCGGCGATGTCGAATTATAGGTGAGTTCCAGCGCATATGTCCGGCCGATGCGCTTGACGCTGAGGCCGTTGAGCAGCCGGTCCGACAGCGATCTCTTCAGGGTTCCATCGTCAACCACCGCCTCTTTTTTCTTCGCTGGCGAGAACCATTGCGAAACATTGACGAGCGAGCGGATGGTGCCGAATATCGAGCTCAGAAGCGATGCGCGCGTTGCCCTGAATTCCTGATTTTCCGTGAGGTTGAGACTATCGACAACGGCAAGCCCGATGGTTTCCGATTGCAGAACCTCGACCTGGCTGAGAATGGAAGCTTCATCCTCTATGACGCCACCGATCGTCGAAAGCTGTTCGACAATCTGGCTGTTGTTGCGGTCGATCAGCAGCGTCGCCGTCGCCGAATAGATCGGAACGGCCGTTGCGGCAAAGGCGAGGCCGATTGCCCCGGCGACTGCGACGGCGGCGAGCACGATGCGCCACTGCCGGCGGATCATCGCAAGAACGGCGTCGATATCGATAAATTCGGCCGTCAGCCCGCTTTTATCGTAGTCAGCCATCGTCAGGGGATCGTGCCTTTGTAACAACTGTCAGCCTCGCTCTTTTCGGCGGGCGCAGGGCCCGCCAAGTCACGGTTGCATCACAGAACTGGCGGCAGCCTTCCTCACGGGAAAGGCGATAAAGCCAAACTCAAACGGGACTTGTGCTCGTCGTCGTGCTGGTGCTGCCGGTTGAAAGCGATCTGCCACGGCCAGCCGGCGGGCTTCCGCCACCCGCCTGTGCGGTGCCGCCTGCGGCACCTGCCGTTCCCGAACCGCCGATGCTGTTGGCGCTTGCCGGCGAGGAACCGGCGCCGCCGATCGGCGAGGCCGCTGCTGCTGCCGCCGCAGGGGCGGCCGGACCGGCAGCCGTTCCTTCGATATTTTCGCTAAAGGCGATCAGCAGATCGGCGGGTACGTTGGCGCCCTTTGTCTGCAACTGGATGGCGGCTGCGAGTATCGTATTGCCGTTCCTCATCGCGGTGGCGTGGGCAAGCGCCAGACCTTCGCCGACGACTTCGGAGAAGTCCTTGTTGCCGACCTTCTGGGCCAGTGCGACGATGGTTGGCAGCTGGCCGGAGTCACTCAGGATGAGGCCGGAAAGCTGTTCGGAGAACTGTGCCGCGCTGGTGGAAACGGCGATGATCGGAAATCCGCTCGTCACTTTTCCGGTTACGTCGGCCGTTGCCGCATCTGTGCTGGACGCGATGGTGACCAGATCTCTGATCGTCCCCTGCGTCGGAGACTGCTTGAACAGTTCCGCTGCGGCAATCGAAACCGTGTCCGGATTGGTGGTGTTGACGCGGCTCAGAAATGCAGCGGTGGTTTCATCGGCGGCCTTGACGGGTGCGCCTGTTGCAGCGCTCTCAACCGAGGGCGCCTGCTGCGGTGCGGCCGGCGGTGCGGTTTCCACGTTCTGTGCGTTGGCGACAGCGGAAAAGAGACCCATGCTGGCAATAAACATCGCACCAACGAGCATCGAGCCGTTACGAATGCGGGGCATCCAACTCTCCAAATCTTTTAAAATACGACTTTAAATACATCTAATGCCAGGCAAAGTTACCCAACATCTAAAATTTCTTTTTAAATCGCACAGCCCAAGCAAAGGATCAAGCGCTAAAATAAACCTGCGGCAGAAACCCTCAGCTATTGTTAACGGCCGCCCTTGCCTTTCTCCGGTTTGTTCATGACACGGCGACTTTCCGTGGCGCTGTTATCAGCCGGTCACGCAGCCAGATATTGGCTGGCGTTTCGACAAGGATGTGGAAGGTGTGGGCTATGGCGACGGTGCTGAAGACGATGACGAGATAAACGAGGTTGCTCCACTCGGGCGGGAAGGTGACGCCGCCGAGCGCAATCTTGAAGCCCCGGAAAATAAACGGGTGCAGCAGGTAAAGCGCATAGGATGAATCGCCGAGTTTTGCCAGCGGCCGTGCGAAACGGGGCAGGGAGATGTTTCTGGTCAAGGTTGCCGCTGCCATCAGCAAAATCGCGCCGCCGCCGAAAACGAGCAGCCGCGAAAAGGAATAACAGCCCGGATCGCACTTGAATCCTAGCCTGCTCAGATCGGTCAGCATCCAGAGCGCCAGGCCGCACAGGGCCGTTGCAAGCCCGAGCAGGGGCGGCAGGCGAACGCCTCGGAGGAAGAGGACTGCAATGAACATACCTGCGACGAATTCGAGAATGATCGGCTGAAACCAGAAGCTGAACGGCAGGCCGAGATCGAAGGCGGAGCCGATCATGACGGCGGCAAACAGCACGCCGGCTGTCGTGAATACCGCGCGCTCCAGCGGAAGGAAGATGAACGCTGCGAAAACGATATAAAAGAACATCTCGTAATTCAGCGTCCAGCCGAGATCGATCAGCGGAAACGGATAGGCGTCGCCATAACCCATGCTGTCATAGGGAATAAACAGGTAGGAGGTGAGGATCGACTGTAACGGCGGGAAGGCCTTTGCACTGATAAGGGTCACGCTGGCGGCCATGGCAAGCCGCAGGGTCAGCACAAACCAGTAAAGCGGAACGATGCGGAGAAACCGGCGCAGCAGAAACGCCGAACGACCGCCTGTCGCTGCGAAATAGGGCCGGGATGCATAAACGATGACAAAGCCGGAAATGACGAAAAACAGGTCGACACCGCCACCCAGCCGCAGCAGATGCAGTGGAAAAAGCGTGAATTGCCAGTTCACGTCTGCGTGCAGCGCAACAATCATGGTTGCCGCGACGGCGCGCATCACCTGAAGAACATCAAGACGCTGCGCCCCGGCAGCGGGCGCTTCTTTAAAGTTTTTCATCATCGTCAATCTATAAAAATAAAGATATATTTAGTATTATATTGCGGCCGCTTTTGCGGGGCGGAAGTCCAGTATTCAAGCAGGCTATCATGCAATGGACAGGCGCGATACACACAATTTTGCGATGCGGCATTTCCTGCGCGCCATTCAGAAAACTTCCAGAACCGTAAGCTGGTCGCTGACCGAAAGCCGGTATTGCCCGCTTTCCTGCGTGATTGTCTGCTGGCTCACGGAGCCGTCATCGCGGAAACGGTGTGCGATAACGTGACTATGCTGGCCGGCCACCGAAAATGTCGCAATCCGTTCGGCGGGCGGGTTTTCGATGCGGGCCGGCCATTGCCAGCCGGAAATTCCCAGCCAGACAGGCACGAGCAAAGCACCGTCCGTTCTTGTAAGGTGAAGGGATAATCTTTGGGAATCGGTGGTGAGGAAATCGAGCTGTCGTTGCTCCGGTCCGGTTCGCCGTTCTGCCCTGCAGAGGGAAAGAAGGGCGCGAACGGCCTCGTAGGCCGGGGTGCGGCTCAGATCGTGGCGCAGGAGGCCGAAGGAGGATTCCGGGTTTGTCTCATCGGCGGCGAAGCTTGAAACCATTTCATAGATGTAGGACCGGCGGATACCGCTGATGAAGCACCAGAGCAGCGTGCGCGGCATATAGCGCGCCTTGATGCCTTCGGTGACGGGGAAATGAAATGTCTTGGTTTGCAGCGAGGTATGGTAGCCCATTTCCGTGGCGAGCACCGGCCTGCCGGCCGCTATATGCGCCGAAGCGGCGACGGATTTCGAGAGTGCCCCCGGACCGGTCGTTTCGGGATGCTCCATCCCGGCGTAAGCGTGGATATTGCCGTAGTCGCAGGCATTTTTCAGGTCCAGCGCCAGCGCTCTGTTCGACAGGACATAACTTGGCGCCGCGACGGGCACCGCACTCAGGCGCGGAACCGAGCGGATGGTGTCGTGCAGCGCTGCCTGATGCTCCGCCGAAATGCGCGGAGCATTTTGCGGATCCTTCGTCAGGTTCGGTTCATTGCTGCCCTCGAAAACATCGATACCCGCGTCGCACCAGTCGTAGAAATCCGCCAGCCTGTCGAGCGGCGTGGAAACGTAAGGGTTGAGATTGTCGTAACAGATGACGGTGAGGCGAACGCCCGCCGCCACGATCCGGCGCAGCCGCCGAAAGACGGGGCTGTCGCGACTGTCTCTCGCGGTGATGAGCCCATCATCGCGCAGATGCCGGACGCCCAGTGCTTCGAGTTCCGGCACGATCCGCTCGAACTGTTCGGGATAGATGCCCGTGGGACGGGTGAAGTGACCGCACACCCCCACACTGTCCAGAAAGGCTTCGGTACTGGCTGAAGCAACCGTCTGCGCCCGTGCGGGAATGGCTTGCAAACCGGAGGCGGCGACCAACGCAAGGGGCGCGGCTGAAAGCAGGTTGCGCCGTGTCAGGCTGCCCATGGCGATCGGCGTTTTTCCATTCATCTGCGCCTCCTGGTGTGTCCGGAGAAAATATGAGCCAGATGTCATCACATGGACGTCACCGTGTTTAAATGGCGACGATGCCTCTCAACACGTCGAGATCAGAATGTCCTGGAAGTTTTCGGCATCTACAATCGCGCTGAAATCCATGTGTTTGAAATAAAATAGATATTATCAACTGGAATATAGTCGCAAGCTGCAACGCAACCGATTTCTCCCGATTGCCTGCACTTTAAAGTGGCTAAACCGTAACACGAGACCGGTTCTTTTCGCAACACCGCATGGCTTTTGCCGCGCCGCGAAAAAAATCACTTGAAATAGCGTCGATTCCCGTGCTTTTTGAAAAGTAGATTTTGGTAATTCATATTTTCAAACATTAGTTCTGCTCCGGCTCTTTTATTTTTGCAGATGTCTCACTGGTCTCTTGGAATGAAGGGAGACGAACGAGCCCGGGATGGACGCCATAGATTTTCGATGAAGGAAAACAGAGCGTATCCGCATGAGAATTCTCCATCTTAGCAGCCTTTATCCGCCGCATATCGTTGGTGGATGCGAACGCTCGGTCGAACATCTCGCCGAGGAACTCGTCTCCATGGGACATACGGTTGGCGCCGCCTGTATCGAGCGGCAGGCCGAACCTAAAACCATGCGCAACGGCGTCACCGTCTACCGCATGTTCCATAATAACGATTTCTGGCTCGAGGACTGGCCGCAATATTCGCCGCAGCAGCGGCGCATGCAGAAGCTCAAGCAGCAGTGGAATTTCGACGTCGAAAAGCAGTTCGAGGCCGTTCTCGACGATTTCAAACCTGACGTTCTCAACACCCACTCACTGCTGGATGTGACGACGCTGGTGTGGCGGGCGGCGAATAAGCGCGGCATTCCGATCGTTCACACGATCTGCGAATATGATCTCCTGTGCGGCAACGCCGCCATGTTCAAGGGCGGCAAGCCCTGCGAGCACATCCATCTCGGTTGTCAGGCGGTGAATTTCACCAAGAAATTCACCCAGCGTTATATCGGTGCTGTCGCAAGCGTCGGCACGGAAATCCTCAAGACGCATGTCAATCACGGGCTTTTCCACCACATTCCGGAAAGCCTGCGCCGCGTCATCTTTTATTCCTGCACGGTTCCGGAGGGCGATCCCGTCGCCCGCCGGCAGATCGACCGCACTGGCCGGCCGCTGACCTTCGGTTATATCGGCCGTATCAATACGGAAAAAGGCGTCGGCAACATGGTCGATGCCTTCAAGGAAATCGGCCACGGCAACTGGCGCTGTCTGGTCGCCGGCCATGCGATGGACGATTCGATCGAACGTTTCACGGCTCAGGCCGGCGATCTGCCGATCGAATTCGTCGGCTGGGCGAAACCGAAGGAGTTTCTCGAAGAGATCGACGTGCTCATCGTTCCTTCCTTCTGGGCGGAGCCTTCGCCACGCACGATCTACGAGGCTTATGCCATGGGCGTGCCGGTCATCGGCGCGGCCTCCGGCGGCATTCCGGAGCTGATCGGCGAGACCAACCATGACTGGCTGTTCGAACCGGGCAACGCCACGGACCTTGCCGCCCGTATCCGCCGCGTGCTGACGCTCTCGCGCGAAGAATTACCGACGGAGGCGGATTTCGGAAACATCGTCGAGGAATCCACCTCGCGTCGGGTCGGCGAAAATTATGTGAAACTCTATGAGGACGTCCTGACGCGCTACAGGCAAAGCCGAACCCTGCGTGCATCTTAACCGGCAGCGGACCCGGTCCGTTGCAGCGGTTTTCTTCGAAGGAGAGAGCATATGGTGGGAAGCAATAAGGGCAGCCTCCGCTTTCACGGCCTGGGCGTCGACTGTTTTGCGGTCGCTGCGCATGTTGCGTCAACGCGGCCGGCTTTACGGGTGGTGAATTGATGCCCGAAGCTACGTCGATAGGTAATGCTGCCCTGAAAGGCGTGTTCTGGTCCATCGTCCAGAACTGGGGAGGCAAGCTTTTCACCTCCATTCTCTTCATCGTTCTGGCCCGTTTCCTCAGTCCTACCGACTACGGCATGGTCGCCACCGCCGGGCTGGTGCTGATGCTGATCCAGATGGTGTCGGAGTTCGGATTCGCAGATGCGATCGTGCAGAAACGCAACCTGGAACCCGGCGATGTCAATCTGCCCTTTTATGCCTCGGTTGCCGTCGCGACGCTGCTGGCCATTGCCGTCTGCGTGTTTTCTCCGGAACTGGAACGCTGGTTCGAGGTCGAAGGACTGGCGCCGGTCATCGTGGCTATCTGCATATTGCTGCCGCTGAACACGGCATCGATGTTTCAGGAGGTGAATTATCGCCGCGCACTGGCTTTCAAGCCGCTGGCAATCAGAACCTTCATATCGAACATCGTCGGCGGTGGCGTGGCGATTGTTTTCGCGATCATAGGCATGGGCGTCTGGAGCCTCGTCGTGCAGACCTATGTCGCCACCCTCGTCACGCTGATCTGGCTCTGGCGAAAGCCGCACTGGCTGCCGGGCACCACTCTCAATCCCGGCACCTTCGTCGAACTGCTTCGCTTCGGTTCGTCGGCGCTCGGCCTTCGCATTGTCGATTTCGCGGCCACGCGCCTGATCGATTTCATGATCCTGGGGCGTTACGGGGTCGCGCTCTTCGGTCTCTACACCGTCGGCAGCCGCCTTTATCAACTTCTCATGCAATTGCTTCAGTCGGCACTTTATGACGTGTCGCTGACGGTGCTTTCGCGCGTCTCGCACGAGCGTGAACGCATGGCGGAACTTTACAAGCAGTTGATCGCAATATCCGCAATTGTCTCGACACCAGCCTTCGTGCTTTTTGCGGCACTGACGCCGGAGATTTGCCGCGTTTTGTTTGGGGCGCAGTGGCAAGGGGCAGATGAGATCGCGAGACCCCTGCTGCTTCTCGGTGCTTTACAATGTGTACAATTTCAAAACGGCCCGTTTCTCTCCGCACGCGGCAGCCCGAACAAGGTATTGATTGCCGGCGCCGTCAAATCGATTGCCACAATTCTGATGATTGTCTTCATACCGACAAGCGGTATCGATGAACTCGTCATTGTTTACGTATTTGGCCAGCTTGCTTCCACGCCCTTTACGTTCTTTTATGTTTCGCGCGAATTGGGCGTGTCGCTCCGAATAATAATGTCTCTGCTTCTGCCGAGTTTTGCCACCAGCGGTCTCTGCTTTGTGATCGTTCAATGGATGCGCCCTGAAATTGCTGCCCTGGGTTTAGGCGATTTCATGTCTGCAATACTGCTCGGATCCGTTTTCGTCTTAACTTATTTTTTGCTCATAGCGCTGGTTGCCCGAACGCAGGCGCGGTCGGCCCTTCTTTTCGTCACGAGCAAGGTACTCCCACGGAAGGAAGTGAATGCGTAAGCTCATAAAAAAAATCATTCCCGCACCGCTGCATCGTGAATGGGTGAAGTACAATGAACGCCGCAATCAGGATGTTACCATTCGTCACTTCTTTCACGCGCTGCAGGAACAAAAGCGACGTATAAAAAAACTCCCCGGTGGGGATCATATAAATCGGGTTTTGATTGTCGCCTGCGATCCCTATTCCGTTTTTGGCTCTATCGGTGATGATGCCATGATCACCGCGACAGTTCAGCATGCTCGCGCAAGAAATCCTGATGTCGAAGTCGATATACTGGTCGAGGGAACAGGTGCCGCGGACCTGGTTCGCCAGAGGGGATTTAATCCCGTTGATCTCTTTGGCGAAATTGATTTTTCCGAAGCACTTCTAAATCACTTTGAAGCGCGGCGATACGATTGCGTCGTGGTGGTTGGAGCGGATGTGATGGATGGATATTACCATCCGTTGGTCAGCGCAAAACTCCTGGCAAGTGCTGATTTGGCTGCGGCTGCCGGGATAAAAAATGTCATCCTCGGTTTCAGTTTCAATCAAGCGCCTCATCCCGCTCTGGCTATGTTTTATAGCGCCCTGCATCCCGACGTTTCGATTAATGTGCGCGATCCGGTTTCCCTCAGCCGCCTGCAATCCTTCGCCAGGACAAACGCGGTACTGGTTGCCGATTCGGCGTTCAGCCTTGTTGCCTCAGAACCGGATCAAGACACCGTCTCCTGGATCAAACGGAAACGTGACGAGGGATACAGGGTGATGGGCTTCAACCTGCATCCCATGCTGTTCAAAAATGCTGACCGCAGCCAGGTCGATACCATCATCAAGCGTGGAGCTGAGGCATTGCACTTCGTGGCGGATGCACGACCCGTCTGCTGGCTTCTTATGCCGCATGATTACCGGGAGGGTTTCGGTGACCAATTTTGCCTTCAGGCGATTGCCGGGCAGGTTCCTGATTCGCTGGCAGATAGGGTTAGATATCTGAACGGCAAGTGGTCCGCATCCGTTCTCAAGGGCATTGCAGCGCAACTGGATGGAATTGTCAGTGGGCGCATGCATCTCGCAATAGCAGGGCTGGGTAAAGGCGTTCCGGTCATATGTATCGCCTATCAGGGGAAATTCGAAGGACTATACCAGCATTTCGCCCTATCTTCGTCGGAACTGCTCGCTCCCTCCGCCTTCTATAGCGATGACGGAATAAGGAATGCCTTGATGGAGTTTGTCGAGAATGCTGATGACCTTCGCGAGCAGGTCAAGCGGAAATTGCCTGATGTTCTCAGCCTGTCAAAAAACAATTTTCAGATTTTCGAGTCCTTTCCAAAACAGAATCAATCGTTCTCATGAAAGTTGCTTTCGTCTCAGCCATTCCCGCCGTTCCTGCGTCAGAGGGTAACCGCAGCCGGATTCTCCAGCTGACACGTGCCGTTCGCAGCCTGGGACATGAGGTGCATTTCGTCTATGTTGATACGCCGATTGCCGCCGATTTCGATCCGGTCGTGCATGAAGTGGAATTCGGTTCCGGACGTCTGCATTTCGTATCACAGCAGCGGAATCGTTTTAAAACACGGCTTATCGGGGATTTGGGTTTCGAAGCTGAAGTCATAGCGTTTCGAGCGATTCGAAAGGTCCACCGCCTTCTCGGTCACGACAGCGGTTTTTATAATCACCTCGACGAGTTCTATTATCCCGAAATCGGCCGGCAGGTTCGGGACCTTCAGCGCCGGCTTGGTCTCGATGCTGTCATCGTCGAATATGCCTTTCATTCGCGGGCGTTCCTGGGATTGCCGAAGGGTGTGCTGCGCATTCTCGATACCCATGATTCCTTCGCCGACCGACACAAGGCTTTCGTCAACACCGCGAACAAATATGGATACTGGTTCTCCGTTCCGCCGGCCGTGGAGAGCAAGGCTTTCCGCCGTGCGGATGTGGTTGTCGCCATTCAGGAGGAAGAGGAGCGGACGTTCAGGCAGCGGCTGGGGGCAGAGCCGCCGGTTGTTGCGACCGTCAGTCATATTCTCGATCTCGGTGGAAGAGTGGAAGACTTCACGCCGAGTGACTTCTTGTTCCTCGGTTCCGGCAACGACGCCAACATTATTTCCCTGAAGGGGTTCGTGCAGAACGTCATGCCGCTGGTCAGGGCGGCCCGGCCGGATATTCGTCTGGTTCTGGCGGGCGGCATATGCGGCAAGATCGAAGACGGGGAAGGCATTCTCAAGCTCGGTCGCGTGGATAATCTGAAGGACGCCTTCGCGCGCGCGCCACTCTCCATCAATCCCATCACGCTCGGAACAGGCATCAATATAAAATTGCTCGATGCCCTGGCTGCCGGTGTTCCGACAATCAGCACCCGGACAGGTGTTCGGGGACTTTCGGAACGATACCGGCGCGGCGTGGTCATTGTGGAGGATAATGACCATCGGGCTTTCGCCGACGCGATCCTGCAGCTCGCCTCCAGCCGCGATCAGCGGCAGGAACTGGGAAACAGGGCGTTTGAGGACGCCGTTGAATGGAATCGCCAGCAAATGGCGGTCCTCGATGATATTCTGAGCGGCAGGCAGGCTGGTTGAAACCAGACCTTGATGCCGCTTTCGAGCCTTCTCTTGGACGTGCGGTCTAACGCGGGCAGGGTGGCTTTGGGCGTTCGAGTGGTCAGGGAAGACCTGATAGCTTTCTCAGGTCGCTATTGATGCGTGACTGCCAGCCTTTGCCCATGGCTTTGTAGTGCTCCACTAAATCAGGATCGAGACGGATCGTAACCGGCGTTTTCGGTGCATCCGCCCTTGGCCTGCCACGGCGCGCAATTTCCCGATCAATGCTCTTGGCAAGGTCAGGGAAAACCGCCCCGAACGGTTTGGCTTGCGCCATCTCTTTATCGGTGGCTTCGGGGGCGTCCGGATCGGACGCTATCATTTTCTGAATCTCCGCTTCTTCCTTATTGGTAAGCGGGCGTTTCGAAGAAAATTTTAAGGGCATGAGAGCCTCCTTTCCTTGGTGCTGGCTGGCCGCATGGAAATGACGGACAGGGCCTGCGAACCTAGCGGGCTGAACACCACCGCAATGATGATGCGACCCTGAAACTCACCTATAGCCATAAAGCGGTCTTCCTTGGCGGGAAGAACGATAGAGCTTGCAAAGAACTCAATCGTCAGATCGGCAAAATCGAGGCCATGCTTCTCGATATTCGTCAGCCGTTTCGTTTCGTCATAAGTGATTTTCATATTATGTACGTACAATAAATTGGCGACATATGCAAGATTTTTGTAAGTACAAAAAATCCTGGGTTAGCCTATCAGGTGCAAGCCCGCATCAGAAAGCCTGAGAACGGTGAGCCTGCCTGTGGTGAATGCACCCGTGTCGATGCCGATCCGTTGCGGGCCGGTTTCCGGCTCGGTTACCGGCGTGTGGCCGTGGATGACGACGAGGTCCAGCCCGGCCCCTTGTGACAGGAACGGTTCCCTGATCCAGAGCATGTCCTCATCCGTTTGCGCCTCCAGCGGCAATCCCGGTCTCAAGCCGGCATGCACGAAAATATACGGTCCTATCCGGGCGTAGATCGGCAGGCTGGATAAAAGCTGGCGGTGGGTCTGCGGAATTGCGCCGAGCAGGGCGTCCCTGAATGGCTGCAGTCTCAGGCGGCCCTTTTGCAGGAAATAGTCGATATCGACGCCGTAGGATAAAAGCGTCTGGCGGCCACCGAAGTCCAGCCAGTGCATATTCTGCTGCGGATTTTCGAGAAAATCATGGAAGAGCTGCTCGTGGTTGCCGCAAAGCGCAATACGGCGCAGCGGCGCGGGCGGCGGCTGGAGCAAATGTTCGAGAACGCCACGGGAATCGCGCCCGCGATCGACATAGTCGCCGAGGAGAACGACCAGCGCGGGAGAAGGGTCGGGCCCCAGATCGGCAAGGATTTTCCGCTCCGCCTGCAACAGCAGGTCGAGGCTGCCATGCACGTCGCCAATGGCATAGATCGGGAAGGACGCCGGCTTGTCGCCAAGGTCAATTCTGCGCCGCCTCCGGTCGTCGCGGGAGGCTGGTTGTTTACGACCGCGAATCCAGTTGAGCACCTTGGGCATAGCTGCCGATACTGTCTCTCCCGCACAAGGTCAAGAGCGTTGAAGGCGGCGGTCGCATCACCCGCCAAAGCTGCGTTGACGCGTCGATTCTGTGGGGAAAGAATACCCGCTTTGAGGGTCGAAAGATACGTTGCCTTAAACCGGCAACCGAAATGCTTGCCGTCCGAAAGGGCGGCTTCAGCCTGAAACCGTGTTCTAGAGTTTCAGCCAGACACGCGGGTCCTCGTGCGACTGAATCTTGATCCATTTCAGATCCACCGCTTTCCATGGCTTGACGACATTGGTGCGGTTATCCAGCACCAGATCGCCCTGGCTGGTGCTGACGACCAGAACGGCATGTCCTATGCCATCCGTCGTGCGGGCTGTGGCGATGCGTAGGGCGCCTGAAGGCCAGCCGGCGCGCAGGAGACGTTGCCGCTTGGTGACCGCAAAATCTTCACAGTCGCCGCTTGCCGGGTTCAGTTTCCAGTCGTCTTCGCCGTCTTGCTCCCCGATATAGCTTATCGAGGTGTTGATCTCGGCGTTGATGCGCTGGAGTTCCGTGCGCTTCTGCTTGCTCAGTTCCACCGTATCGCGGTCGCCAATCCGGAGGCACTGGTCAGCGGCGCTTTCACAGAATTTCGCAAAGGCAATGGGTGCGATGGTGGGACGGCTCGTGGTCATGAACTGGCCGGGCCGCGAGGCACCGGGCTTCTGGGCAAGGCCACCGAGCTGGACGGCGGATGCCGTTGTCGCAACACTTGCCGCCACGCCGGCAGCGACGACAAAAATCTTTGCCAGACGGATTGTTCTCTTCGCCATGTCCTTGCCCCTGCACAATTGTCTTGTCTTGTGCCTGGCACCATAGCGACCCATTCTTGCGGGCCGTTTAAGTCGATAGATTGCATTTTAACGAAATCTAATTTTGTTACAGCGCGCTGAAAACAGCCGGAAAACCGGGCTCGCGCTCACCTGCAGCGGGTTCGCCCCTCGGTGTCGACAATACAGGTTTGCTGCGGGACAGCCCGCCTGAGTTCACGCCGGGTCTCGGGGGAGGCGCGGCTTGCCGGCGGCCGGTCGTAATTTCGGTAAACTTCGAAATTGCGCCCGCCAATCGTTCCCTGCGCCCCGCCGCGGCCATCCGGCGTTACTTCGAAATTCTGATATTGCTGGGCATGGGCGCTTGCGGAGAGGCAGATGAGGGCGGTCAGGACGCCGGCCGCCAGGCCGCCCCGCAATGCTGCCGCTTGCTGCCTGCCCAACCTCATGAAGGTTCCTCCATTGACGGAAATGATGAATGTAGCCGCCGCACATTTGCCATGCCCGGCGCGCATTGATTTTCCAGTCGTCCGTCGGGGGTAATCATATCACCGATAGTGCATCCGGTGTTAGAAGGATTTGTGCTTGGCAAAGGCCCGAATCGCCTTCCTGCCGCATCAGCCAGCGGTGTCACAACGCCAGGAGGTGTCACCGTGCCGTTCGATCGTCAGGAATGCGAAAAAGGCCATTCTACGGCTCAAAAATTAAGCTCTTCGCCGCTGCATTTATAGGCTTCACAATCCTGTAACAACGGACCTAATATACAAGTGCAGATGCCGAATCGCTCAGGAGAAGCCCTTGACGATTGCAGTTTCACCACAGGCCCTGCCGGCGCTCGTTCTGAACGCAGACTACAGGCCACTGAGTTATTATCCCTTGTCGTTATGGTCCTGGCAGGACGCGATCAAGGCCGTCTTTCTAGACCGTGTGAACATCATTGCAGAATATGATCACGCGGTGTCGTCCCCCAGCTTTTCCATGCGGCTGCCGAGCGTCGTCAGCCTCAAGACCTATGTGCAGCCCACCCGCAATCCCGCCTTTACCCGCTTCAACGTTTTCCTTCGGGACAAGTTCGAATGCCAGTATTGCGGCACGCGGGACGAATTGACCTTCGACCATGTGATTCCCCGCGCGCATGGCGGTGAAACCACCTGGCACAATGTCGTTGCGGCGTGCTCTCCCTGCAACCTTAAAAAAGGCAGCAAGCTTCCCAAGCAGGCGGGCATGTTCCCGGCGCAGAAGCCCTTCCAGCCCACGGTTCAGGATCTGCACAATAACGGGCGGCTGTTCCCGCCCAATTATCTGCACGAAAGCTGGATGGACTATCTTTACTGGGATACCGAACTGCAGCCCTGATCTTTCGAGGACTGCAACGCGGTTTTCCGCTTACCGGCTTTTACGGCTCGCGCCAAAAAAGGCGACTGCCGCAAGTGCAACGCTTGCGATGACATTCCAGCCCGCGAAGGAAAGGCCGAGCACCCGCAAAGCGGCGTCGTTGCAGGAAGGCGCCTTGATGGCGTTCAGATTGCCCAGCAGATCGCCGGCATTGGTGGTGATGGAAGGCGCCCCGGTGGCGCAGGTGATCGGCCCTTCCCAGAAGCCCCATTCTACACCGGCATGATAAACGCCGAGCCCGGCACCGATCAGCATCGCCACGCCGATAAGGGCAAGCAGCAGCCGGGTGATCTGGACCGGCAATTTGAAGATGCTGGTCGCAATGGCCAATATGCCCAGCGGAATGGCGTAATAATAGGGATCGCGCTGCAACAGGCACAGCGCGCAGGGCGTATAACCGCCTATATGCTGGAAACCGAGGGCGGAGCCGACGGTGAAGATCATTCCCGCCGTGACGCCGAGAGCGGCGAGCGTGCGGCTATTGTCGGCGGTGGTCGCATTGGCCATGTTGTTTTCCTCAAACTTCGCGAAGAAGCAGATATCCCGGACGGGCTTTCAAAAAGGCGGGCGTGATGGCGAAATTAAGTCGCCGGTCCTCACGGGGTGTAACGGGCTTCGTCTAATCGAGTCCGCCGCATCTGGCAAATGAAAGCCTGGTAATATTCAGGGGGTGCGCAAGCAAAGTTTCGTGAGCTTGTCAGCGGCGTGTGGCCATTGAAGAATTTACTGGCGCGTGCGGGATAAAGCCTAGAGAAATCAAGCGCTTTTGGAAATGATACCCCAAGCCAGGTCGCTGATTTTTAACGAAATTAGCGACTTGTTTTGTTTTTGGACCTCATAATAGTTTTCCACGCGGTCATTACGCTTTTTCAAAAGTGTCCAACGCCTGCCCGCTCTGATAGTTGTTGTTGTAGCGGGAGTGCACTCAATCCGCAGCAGATGACTTGAAGACGAATTAGTTAGTCTTAGGCAAAGTGCGAAGATCGTCAAATCAACGGACAATCGGATCGAGTACAGACCCTGCATTCGCACCGAACATTCGCTCGTGAAGACTGATGAGTTCTCGCTCCGTTAAACCAGAAATACAGTCGGCCGCATATCGTGGTAGCCTACCTGCATTGACGTCCCAGATGTATTTCAACCTCGTTGGCAAATATCCTGGGGGGCCTTTCTCAGACTCACTGCACAGTGCGCCGAAGACGTCTGCGATTATTTTCTTTTGTCCTCGCTGTTGAGCGAGCAGAGCTGGGTTGCTAATAATGTAGTGCTTCGTAATTTCCTTTAGAAGCCTAACTTCGGCTTGCACACCGAGAGAAATCTTCAGGCCGCTGCTCTTGAAGTCTAGTGTCGTTTCTTTGATGAATCGACCGATTAACTCCGATGTAAAGGTTCGCAGACTGACGCGCTGCCCGCGCGAACCTTCGTAGGGAGCTAAGAGATCAGGAGGAAACAAGTCGATAATGTCCGCTATCCTAGAGTATGCATCGTCTAGGAGAGTATCAATGTCATGCGGGGGATTATGCCAGCGCTGTTTTGCAGACTTTTTTACGGCTTCCCCTTTTTCATCGAGGATGAGCCGCCAAGGAATTGCGTTGCATCTATGGAAATCCTCCAAGTCATGGACAGAATAAGCGATATCGTCGGCCCAATCCATTAGAGCCGCTTCCAACGTTTGTTCGTCCCCCGGATGATATTTTCGCGCAAAGTCGAACGCATCTGCATCGACTCTGTACGCGCTCCACTTTTTACTTTTATTTGGGTGCTCGCGATCTCTGTGCCACGGATACTTCAACACAGCAGCCAACGTCGCGCGGGTCAAATTCAAGCCTTGGACTTCGGTAAACCGAACGCCAAGAGCTGTCACAATTCGAAAGGTCTGAGCATTCCCCTCAAAACCGTCCGTATCGCCAGCGTTTTCTACGAGGCGATTTAATTCGTATTCACCTGCGTGACCAAAGGGTGGATGGCCCAGATCGTGCGCAAGGCAAGCCGCTTCCACTGCCTCCACATCAAGTCCGTGGTACCTACTCTCTACCTTGTATTTGTCGAGGCAGATTTCAGCCAAACGCCGTCCAATTTGTGCTACCTTGTAGGTATGCTGTTGGCGCGTGTGAAACACGTCTGCCTCGCCGGCGCGAACTATCTGCGTCACTCCGGCGAGTCTATGGAACGACGACGAATATTGTATTCTGTCTCGATCTATGGCGAATTGATTGCGCTGGTCTTGCTTAGAGAAGTCGTGTTGACGTTCCGCACGCTCTGCTAGTCGCCATTCAGGCTGCGGCAAGGCGGGTCTCTACAATTACGACACGCATGCGCTCATCAAGGCGTATTCTACCGCGCTCAAATGCAAGTTGGATCGCTCTCCTCGATTCCGTGGGGTTGAAGCCAGCAACCCCCATCGCACTTATAAGTGAACCTGCAGAGATCGGCTGTTTTGCGGCCAATATCTCCATCAATGTGTCAAATACGCTGCTTTTTACCGACATGAACGTATCCCTTGTTTTGCTCCTGCTATTACGCAGTAACATCCCTTACTCGTCTCTTAACGGATTCCTGCGACATGCGATTTTCTTACCGCTTCATTCTTGGTTATGCAACGCTGAACATTGAAGAATGGTTGCGCGCTTTTTCGACGCACGCAAATCCTAACTCACAAAAATGATTATAACAATTCACTTCGTATTTCTGTGCCTCAGCCAAAAATCACGCACGTTTTTTCCTCAGGTAAGTTAAATCGGCTACATATTTTGGCAACTGGTCTCGGAAACAATGCGATGAAGCTGACTTTACGCACTGCAGCGCTCACGGCCTGATAACACTGACGCTGCACGGCTTGCCGATACTGGTGTGACCGAACACCAAATTATAGCGATCACCTCGAAAGAGGTTATCCGCTACATCAAGGTGGAGCACCAAAAAATGCTCGCAAAGAGCGCCGTCAAGCTTATGGATCAGGCCGTAGACGACAGCGACGATTGACCAAAAGCAGAACAAAGTGTCCAACTTTTCTATGTGGTGTGAACTACTTGGACATTTCAGACCGGAAAACCTAAGAAAATCAGTGTGATTTTCAGGAAATGGTACCCCAAGCCGGGCCGCTGATTTTGAACGAAATCAGCGGCTTCTACAATTCTTGGACATACGAGATCATTGATGGTTCATTTTCTTTTCTGACAAAGTGTCCAACCCGGTTCGGTGCGTGATGCAGCGGGTTTCACTTTACGGTGAACCGCATTGGGTCTTTATGTTCGTGAGTATGAAAATTGTGGTCGACCCGCGAGGGCTGTTGTGACAATGTGCGTTGGGACTTTTCAAATCGGAGCGAATTGCTCATAAGTTCCCATTGGTATCAGGCTTGTCTAACAAATTTGGTGATGTTTTTCAGATGACAGCGGTGGTTGAAGCAGTTGACTTGTTCTGCGGCGCAGGTGGTCTCTCTTACGGGCTGCTGAAAGCTGGGGTTATCGTTCGCGCAGGACTGGATTTCGACGGAAAATGCGAATTTCCGTTCACCGAGAATGTTGATTTGCACTGAGAAGTGACCCGGCATTTGCGCCGAGAACTGACCCGCCTCTTAGGTATGTTTCGGGTCGGTGGTGGTGGTCAAGTTCCTACTTT